>DATNGC010000193.1:0-41100 GCA_035606075.1 Elusimicrobiota bacterium | reverse complement strand
ACGCGCGTCGCGCGCGAGGTCGGCACGGAAGGCAAGCTCGGCGGACAGGCGCAGGTGCCCGGCGTGGCCGGCGTGTGGAAGGGGCTCACCGACAACGTGAACGCGATGGCCAACAACCTGACCACGCAGGTGCGCAGCATCGCGCAGGTCACGACGGCGGTGGCCAAGGGCGACCTCACCCAGAAGATCACGATGGACGTGCAGGGCGAGGTGCTCGAGCTCAAGAACACGATCAACAAGATGGTCGACGACCTGAACCGGCTGGCCAGCGAGGTCTCGCGCGTCGCCCAGGTCGCCGGCACCGAGGGCAACCTGACCGAGCGCGCCAAGGTCGAGGGCGTGTCGGGCAGCTGGAAAGGCATCGTCGACACGCTCAACGCGCTCATCGACTCGATCGCCACGCCGGTGCAGGAGGTGCTCCGCCTCGCGATCGCGCTCTCGAAAGGGGACTTGTCGCAGAGAGTCTCGATCTCGACGCGCGGCGACATCCGCACGCTCGCGGACGCGCTCAACAAGTCCTTCGACGACCTGGGCGCGCTGACCCGGCTGGCGCGCGACAGCTCCAACAAGGTCGCCGGCGGCGCCAGCCAGCTGGCGGTGTCCTCCCAGGAAGTCAACGTCGCCCTCTCGCAGGTCTCCAAGACGACCCAGCAGATCGCCATCGGCGCGAAGGATCAGTCCAAGAAGCTCGAGTACAGCACGCGGATCGTGGCCGGCTTGTCGAAATCGATCCAGCAGGGCGCGGCCAACGCCCGCGCGGCCGCCGAGGCGACCGCGGAGGCCGGCAAGCTCGCCCAGAGGGGCAGCGACTCGGGCAAGCAGGCCGCCGCGCGCCTCAAGGCCATCGACGAGATCGTCAAAGGCAACACCGAGACCGTCCGAGGCCTCGACAAGCGCGCCAAGGAGATCGCCGCGATCGTCGGCACGACCAAGGACATCGCCGACCAGACGAACCTCCTGGCGCTCAACGCCGCCATCGAGGCCGCGCGCGCCGGCGAGGCCGGACGCGGCTTCGCCGTCGTCGCCGACGAGATCCGCAAGCTCGCCGAGGGCACCAAGCGCGCGGCGACCGAGATCGAGGGCATGGTGAACCTGATCGCCGAGTCGACCTCCGGCGTCGTCCGGGGCATGATCACGGGCACCCAGCAGGTCACCGAGTCCATCGAGATCATCAACCAGGCGCTCGGCACGCTCGACCTCATCGGCACCGGCGCCCAGGAGATCACCACGAAGGCCAAGGACATCTCGGCCGGCACCGCGGACCAGGCGGCGGCGGCCCAGCAGGTTTCGAAGACGACCGAGGAGATCGCCGGCACCTCGGAGCAGGCCGCCATCGGCGCCGAGCAGATGTCGACGTCGATCCAGCGGCAGACCGCCGCCATGGAGCAGATGTCGGCCTCGGCGCAGAACCTGTCGACGCTGGCCACCGAGCTCCGGACGGCGCTGCGGCGCTTCAAGGTCGGAGGGACCGCGGTGGCCGCGCCCGTCGACGAAGCCGCCGAGGAGGAGTGAGCATGCCTGCGGAGAGCGCGGCGCCGTCCCGCGGAGCGCGACTGGTCCAGTTCGTCATCTTCAAGCTGGCCGAGGAGGATTTCGCGATCCCCATCGACGAGGTCCGCGAGATCATCCGCGCCGTGCCGGTCACCCCGGTCCCCGGCGCCCCGCGGTCGATCCGCGGCATGATCAACGTGCGCGGCGAGGTCGCGTCGGTCATCGACTTGAAGGCCCGCTTCTCGCTCAGGGAAAAATTTTCCTTGGAGCCGAAGCACATCATCATCACCGCGCAGATGAAGACCCTCTTCGCCTTCACGGTCGACGAGGTGACCGAGATCCTCCGGATCATGGAGAACGAGATCAAGACCACGCCCATGACGGGGCTCCGGGTCGAGGAGAACTACGTGACCGGCGTCGTGATCCGGGAGGGACGCCTGATCGCGCTGCTGGATCTCGCGAAGGTCTTGGCCGAGCCGGCGCCCGCCGGGGCCGCGTCCGCGGGCGCGTGAAGAAGATTCTCGTCGCCGACGACTCGTTGTTCATGCGGACGGCGATCAAGGACGCGCTCGAAGGCCGGTACGCGATCGTCGAGGCCGATTCGGGTCTGCGCAGTCTGGAGCAGTTCGAGAGGGCGCGGCCCGACCTGACCCTGCTGGACGTCGTGATGCCGGAGGGAGACGAGACGGGCCTTCACGTCCTGCGGCGGATCATGGCGGAGGACCCGGCGGCGAAGGTGGTGATGATCACGGCGCTGGGCCCGCGGGACGCGGTCGTGGCGGAGTGCCTGAAGGCCGGCGCCAAGGGCTGCGTCGTCAAGCCTTTCGAGAAAGCCCAGCTCCGCGAGGTGGTGGCGGCGTTCCTGGGCTAGGCCGAAACCATGAGCGAATCCCAAAAGGAAGCATTCCTCGGCGAGGCCTGGGCGGGGCTCGAGACGATGAATGCCGCCCTCGTCGAGCTGGAAGGGGCTCCGCAGAGGAGCGAGCCGCTGAACAGGATCTTCCGCGCCGCCCATACCCTCAAGGGGATGGCGGGGATGATGAAATACGACCGGACGGCGTCCCTCGCCCGCGCGCTCGAGGACGCGCTCGACGGCCTGCGCCAGGGGGCCTACCCGCTGGCCGGGCGCGCGGATCTCCTCTTCCGCTGCTTCGACGCCCTCGCGGAGTCCCTGCGGGCGGTGGAAAGGGACGACCCCGAGCCCGACGCGGCCCCCCTGATCCACGACCTGCGGCTGCTCGCCGAGGGCGCGCCGGGGCCGAGCGTCGCGCTCCCGGCCGCGGGCGGCCCGGCCGTCTCGGCGAGGTCCGAGACGCTGCCGGTCAAGGTGGAGCGCCTGGACCTCCTGATGAACCTGGCGGAGGAGCTGTTCGTCGTGAAGATGCGCTTCGACCAGCTCGGGCGGGCGTCGCGCGATCCGGAGCTCTCGGCCTCCGTGGACGCGCTGGACCGGCTCGTGTCCGAGCTCCAGTATCAGGTGACGCAGGCGCGCATGCTGCCGGTCAAGTTCATCTTCAACCGCTTTCCGCGCCTCGTGCGGGACTTGGCCAAGCAGCAGAAGAAGGACGTGGTGTTCAAGCAGGAGCACGGGGACATCGAGCTCGACCGCGCCGCGTCCGACGAGATCAGCGAGTCGCTCCTGCACCTGCTGCGCAACGCGGTGGACCACGGCATCGAGACCCCGGAGGAGCGAGCGCGCGGCGGCAAGCCGCCTCAGGGCACGATCCGCGTCGCCGCGATGAGGACCAAGGAGGCGGCGGTGATCGAGGTGGCCGACGACGGCGCGGGCGTCGACGTCGAGGGGATACGGCGCGCCGCGGCCCGGCGCGGCTACCCGGCGCCGGAGAAGCCGGACGACGAGTTCCTGTCGCTGCTCGCGCCCGGCGTGAGCACGACGCAGGAGCCGACCGCGATCTCGGGACGGGGCCTCGGCCTCGACATCGTGAAGCGGAACATGCAGGCGCTCGGCGGGTCGCTCTCGGTGGCCACGCGCCCGGGCAAGGGCGCGACGTTCCGCATGGAGTTCCCGCTGACGCTCGCGGTCGTCAAGACGCTGCTCGTCGAGGTCGGCGGCCGCGTTTACGCCGTACCGATGACCGGCATCGAGAGGATCGCGTCGGTCCGCGAGGCGGACGTCAAGAGGGTGCTGAGCGCGGAGGCGTTCGTCGCCGGCGAGCAGGAGATCCCGCTGCTCCGGCTCCGCGCGCTCTTCGATCTGCCCGAGACCGCGGATTCCCCGTTCCCCGTCGTCGTGATCGGCCGCGGCGACCGCCGGCTGGGGCTGGCCGTCGACGCCCTGGTCGCCGCGCAGGAGATCGTGCTCAAGCCGCTGAGCCGGGTCCTGCGCGAGAGTCGCCATTTCGCCGGCTCCGCCATCATCGGCACGGGCGACCCCATCCTGGTGCTCGACGTCGGAGCCCTGCTCCTCGAGGAGGAGGCCGCGCTGCGATGAAGGAGGAGCTGCGGGCCGTCTTCGTCGACGAGAGCCTCCGGCTCCTCAAGGAGCTCCGCGACGGCCTGGCCCGCGTGCGCGAGCGCCCGGAGGCCCTCGCGGAGCTGTTCCGCTGCGCCCACATGCTCAAGGGAGACGTGAAGTTCGCGGGCTTCCGCGAGCTGGAGATGATCGCGAGCCCGCTCGCCGACAGTCTCAAGGCGTCCAAGGAGCGCGGCGGGATCGATCCGGGGCGGATCGCGCTGCTCCGCGAGGGCGCCGAGGCCTGCGAGCGGCTGCTGGACGGGAGGACGGTCCCCGGCTTCCTCGACCTGGTCGAGAGGCTCAACCGCGCCGCGGCGCAGCTCCGGGAGGAGGCGCGCCCCCGCTCCGCTCTCACGATCCTCCTGATCGAGGACAGCGAGCTCCAGGCGCAGGTCGTCCAAAGGGAGCTGATGCGGTCGCGAAGGACGTCGTTCTCCGTCGAGCAGGCGAGCCGCCTCGCGGACGGGCTCGAGCGCGCCTCCCGCGGCGGCGTCGACGCCGTCCTGCTCGACTTGAACCTGCCCGACAGCCAGGGCGTCGAGACCTTCGTCCGGCTCTCCGCCCGGGTCCCGGCGCTGCCGGTCGTGATCCTGACGATCTCCGACGACGACGCGCTGGCCGTGGAGGCCCTGCGCCGCGGCGCGCAGGACTACCTCGTGAAGAGCCAGATCGACAGCGAGCTCCTGTCCCGCGTCATCCGCTACGCCGTCGAGCGCAAGAGGATCGAGGCGGTGCTGCGCCAGGCGCAGGCCGACCTCGAGCTCCGGGTCACGGAGCGGACGGCCGAGCTGACGCGCAGCAACGAGGCGCTGAAGAGGTCCAATACCGAGCTCGTGATGTTCGCTTCGAGCGCCTCCCATGAACTCCAGGAGCCGGTGCGCAAGATCGTGGGCTACGCGGACATCCTCAAGGAGCTGAGCGGCGGCTCCCTCGACGCGCAGGCGCTCGACTATCTCCGCAAGATCCGGGACGGGGGCCTGCGCCTGGGCGAGCTGATCCAAAGCCTCCGGGAGCTCACGCGCGTGACGATGTCGTCCGGGCCGCTGGAGCCGGTGGACCTCGACGTCGTGCTCGGCGACGTGCTGGCCGACGTGGCGCCGCGCCTGATCGAGATCGGCGGCCGCGTCGAGGCCGGCGCGCTGCCGGCGGTCAAGGGCGACGCGCTCCAGCTGGGCCAGCTGTTCCGCAACCTGATCGGCAACTCGGTGAAGTACCGCGACGCCGACCGGCGGCTCATCGTCGAGATCTCCGCCCGCCGGCCGGAGCCGGGCTGGATCGAGATCTCCGTGGCGGACAACGGGATCGGCTTCGAGCAGCGGCACGCCGAGCAGATCTTCAAGCCCTTCGAGCGCCTGCACGGGCGAGGGCGATACGAGGGCATCGGGATGGGCCTGGCCATCACCGCGCGGATCGTCTGGCGGCACGGCGGCGCCATCTCCGCGCGCAGCGAGCCCGGGAAGGGCTCCGTCTTCACGCTCCGCCTGCCCGCCTGGGAGGCGCGCGCATGAGCAAGGCTCGACCGGTCTCCATCCTGATCGCCGAGGACGACGACGACGACTTCGAGCTCGCCCGCATGGCTTTCGAGAAGGCGCGCGTCGACTCGCCGCTCTCGCGGGTCAAGGACGGGGAGGAGCTCATGGATTTCCTGCTGCGCCGCGGCGCTTACAAGGATCCCGCGCAGCTGCCCTTCCCGATGCTGATCCTCCTCGACCTGCGCATGCCCAAGAAGGACGGCTGGGAGGCGCTCGCGGAGATCAAGTCGAACCCGGGGCTTCGGCGCATCCCGGTCGCGATCCTGACGACGTCCAACGAGGACGGCGACATCGCGCGCTGCTACGACCTGGGCTGCAACTCCTACATCAAGAAGCCGGTCGGCATCGGCGAGCTCGCCAAGGTGGTCCAGGCGGTCAAGGACTTTTGGCTGGGCGTCGTCGAGTTCCCGCCCTCGGCGGAAGTGGTACAATGATGACGTAAATGTCGAGAGAAAATACGCGCTTTTTGCGCGCCTGCCGCGGCCTCTCCACGGACGCGACGCCGGTCTGGTTCATGCGCCAAGCCGGACGTTACATGGAGGAATACCGCGCGCTCCGCAAGAAGCACTCCATCCTGGAGCTCGCCAAGACCCCGGCGCTGGCCTGCGAGGTCACCCTCCAGCCCGTCAACCGCCTGCCCGTCGACGCGGCCATCCTGTTCGCCGATATCCTGCTTCCCGTCGAGACCTTGGGCCTCAAGCTCAGGTTCAACCCGGGGCCTTCGATCTCGAACCCCGTGCGCAACGAGCGCGACATCGCCCGGTTGAGCGACGGCACCGCGGCCGCCGGATTGGGATATGTCTACGACGCCGTGCGCCTGATCCGCCGCGAGCTGGGCGGCAAGGCGCCGCTGATCGGCTTCGCCGGAGCGCCCTATACGATCGCGAGCTACATGGTCGAGGGCGGGCCGTCCGACCACTACAAGGTCGTGAAGGCCATGATGAGCGACCGTCCCGATCTCTGGGACAAGCTCATGCGCAAGGTGCGCCGCGTGACCGCGGAATACTTGAAGCGGCAGGTCGAGGCCGGCGCGCAGGCCGTCCAGCTGTTCGACTCGTGGATCGGGGCGCTGACGCCGGAGCAGTACCGGCGGCACGTGAAGCCTCATTCCCAGTGGGTGCTCTCCGAGGTCGCCAAGACGGGCGTGCCGACGATCACCTTCGGGACGGGCACCAACGGATTCCTGGAGGAGTTCGCCGCGGCGGGGGGCGACGTCGTGGGCGTCGATTGGCGCATCGACTTGGACGCGGCACGAAAGCGATTACGAAATAAACCGGTGCAGGGCAATCTCGATCCCGTCCTGCTGTTCTCGTCAACGAAGGTTTTGCGGGCCGCGGTGAAGGACATCCTCGCCCGCAACGGAAAACGAACCGGACATATCTTTAATCTCGGTCACGGGATACTCCCCGGCACCCCGGTCGAGCACGTCGACTACGTCGCCTCATGCGTCCACGAGCTGAGCGCCCGATGAGAGAGCGCGACGGCCGCAGCGAGAAGCCGCGCAAGGTCGTCGTGATCGGAGCCGGCATCACCGGCCTCGTCGCCGCGCGCGCGCTCGCGCGGGCCTGCGAGCGGGACCGCCGGCCCGTCGAGGTCGTCGTGCTCGAGGCCTCCCCGCGCATCGGCGGCAAGGTGCGCACCGAGTCGGTCGACGGGGCGGTCGTGGAGACCGGGCCCGACAGCTTCGTGACGCTCAAGCCGGACATGCTCGAGCTGGTGCGCGAGCTGGGACTGGAGAAAGAGCTGATCAAGACCGGCGGCGACGCCTCGGTCAGCGTGCTCCGGGGCGGCCGCCTGACGGCGATGCCGTCGGGCATGCGGCTGATCACGCCCACGCGCCTGATCCCCTTCGCCGTCTCGCCGTTCTTCTCGCTGGGCGCCAAGCTGCGCATGGCGCTCGAGCCCCTGGTCCCGGCCAAGCGCGGCCACGACGACGAGTCGCTGGCCGACTTCACGCGCCGCCGCCTCGGCGCCGAGGCTCTCGACAGCCTCGTCGCGCCCATGCTCGCCGGCATCTTCGCCGGCGATCCCGAGAAGCTCAGCGTGCGCAGCACCTTCCCGCAGCTGCTCGAGATGGAGAAGCGCGGCGGCCTGGCCAAGGCCCTTTGGTTCGGCGGCCCTAAAACCGCGCCGAAAGGCGCGGGGATCTCGACCTTCATGACGCTCAAGGGCGGCCTGTCGCGGGTGATCAACGCGCTCGCCGAGTCCCTGCCGCCCGGCGCTTTGAAGCTCGACTGCCCGGCGACGGCGGTGCGACGGCATGAAGGCCGCTACGAGGTCGTCACGCCGCGCGGCGTCTTCGAGGCCGACGCCGTGATCGCGGCCTCGCCCGCCTCCGCGTTCGCGGATTCCGTCGAGGGCCTGGATCCGGAGCTCGCCAACCGCCTGCGCGAGATCTCGTTCGTGTCGACCGCCACGGTGACTTTGATCTACGACGCGGACACCTTCCCGGTCAAGCTCAAGGGGTTCGGATTCTTGACGGCGCGCGGGGAGAAGACGACCCTGACGGCGGCGACGTACGCGTCGAGCAAGTTCCCGGAGCGCGCGCCCGCGGGAAAGATAATGATTCGAGCTTTCGTCGGCGGCGCCGGCCGCGAGGAGTCCGCCGAGGCGGCGGTCATGCGCATCGAGTCGCGCGTGCGCGAGGACGTCGACCGCATCTTGGGGCTCAAGGGCGTCGAGCCGGTCGCCGCGAAGACGACGCGGTGGATCAAGGCCAATCCGCAGTACAACGTCGGCCACGCGCGGCGCCTGGAGCGACTGACGTCCTGTCTCAAAAGCCACCCGGGCCTCGTGCTCGCGGGCTGCTCCTACGGCGGCGTGGGCCTGCCCGACTGCGTCCGTTCCGGCCGCCGCGCGGCCGAGCTCGCCATGCCGGCTCACAGGGGGAAACATGACGCTGTTCATGCAGGACTCGCTTAGCCTCGTCATCGCGCTGGTCTTCGGCGCGATCATCGGCATCGAGCGAGAGCTGTCCGACAAGGCCGCCGGGCTGCGCACCAACATCCTCATCTGCGTGGGCGCGTGCTTGTTCATGATCGTCTCCAAGAACTTCACGGGCCAGCCGGACGCGGACCCGACGCGCATCGCGGCCCAGATCGTCACCGGCATCGGCTTCATCGGCGCCGGCGCCATCATGCACCAGGGCGAGCAGGTCAGCGGCCTGACCACGGCCGCGACGATCTGGGTCGTCGCCGCCATCGGCATGGCCGTGGGCGTGCGGGACTACAGCATCGGCGGCGTCACGACGGCTCTGACGCTGCTTGTTCAGGTGCTCTTCCCGCGCCTGGACGCGTTCGTCGACGAGCTGCGCCAGCGCCACACGTTCAAGATCTCCTCGGACCTCAACGACGACGGGCTCGAGCAGATCAAGACCATCTTCCGGGACTCCGACGTGAAGGTCCTGCGGCGCAAGCTGATGAAGAAGAGCGGGCTCTACTACAGCGAGTGGTACGTGGCGGGCCCGCGCCTGGAGCAGAAGAACGTCGTGCGGCTGCTGCTCAACAACACGCACGTGCGGGAGCTGACCTACTGATGGACGCGGCCAAGGTCCAGTCGGCGCTCGCGGAGCTCGGCCAGCCGGCGTACCGCTGGGACCAGGTCCGCAAGGCCGTCTACGACCAGGCCGTGGCGTCCTACGAGGAGATCAAGGTCCTGCCCGCCGCGGTGCGCTCGGCGATGGCGGAGAAGGCGCCGATCCTCTCCCTGCGCGAGCGCCGCGTGGACGTCTCGCCCGACGGGCGCGCGCATAAGGCATTGCTCGACCTGCGCGACGGTCAGACGCTCGAGACCGTGCTCCTGCGCCCGAGCGAGACGCGCTGGACCACGTGCATCTCCTCTCAGGTGGGCTGCGCGGTGGCCTGCACGTTCTGCGCGACGGGTCTCATGGGGCTCTCGCGCAGCCTGACGCCCGAGGAGATCACGGACCAGGTCCTGTTCTGGCGGCAGTACATGCGCCGCAGCAGCCTCGAGGGGCGCCTGGACAACGTCGTGTACATGGGCATGGGCGAGCCGTTCGCCTGTTATGAAGAGGTCTCGGCAAGCCTCAAGGACCTCATCGACCAGAAGCGCTTCGGCATCGGGGCGCGGCACATCTCGGTCTCGACGTCGGGCGTGGCGCCCAAGATCGTGGCCTTCGGGCGCGACTTCCCGCAGGTGAACCTCGCGCTGTCGCTTCACGCCGCGACCGACGAGCTGCGCACGAGACTGGTGCCGATGAACAAGGCCTTCAATCTCGCCAAGCTGGGAGAAGCGCTGAAGACTTATATCGCCGAGACCAACCGCAAGATCTTCTTCGAATACGTCCTGCTCAAGGGCGAGAACGACCGCCAGCAGGACGCGGTGGCGCTGACCCGCTGGCTGAAGACGCTGGGCCCGTCGGGGCTGCTGCACGTGAACCTGATCGTCTTCAACCAGACGGACACGCCGCACAAGCCGACGGACGAGAACGACGCGCGCCGCTTCCAGGATTGGGTCATGGCGGAAGGCTTCAAGGCCACGGTGCGTCAGAACCTGGGGCGCGACATCGAAGGCGCCTGCGGACAATTGGTCGTACTGGAGAAATCCGCATGAACGAACCCGAATCCGCGCCCGCTCCCGACAGCTCGAAGGATCTCCTGAACCGGCCGTCGCGCGCGCGCTACGACAAGGTCAAGCACGCGCTCGACCTCAAGTGGCGCCGGCGCGCGCCGCAGGCGGGGCGCATGATGCGCGAGATCGTCGACGGCCTGTGGGACTCCTTCGGCGGCAGCCCCTGGACGTGGTGCGGCGTCTGGATCCCCCAGCCCGACGGCAAGGCCTTCCAGCCGGGGCCCGCGCGCCCGGAGCCCGCCGCCGCCGCGGTGCCGGTCGACGGGCATTTGGGCGAGGCCTTCGCGAAGGGCGAGCCGCGCCGCAACGGCGCCGACATCGCCGTCCCGGTGCTCGACAAGAACGGCCGCGCGTGGGCGGTCTTCCAGGCCAAGGCGTCCGCCGACTTCGACGACATGGACGCGCGCTGGATCGAGCGCATGTTCAAGGCCTTCCAGGCCATCGAGCGGCCGGAGTCCCCGCTCACCTAGAGCGGAGCCTGATGTCATCCCTACCCGCGGCCCTTACTGACGTCATTCTAGACAGCAAAATCAGATTCTTTTCTGATATTGGGCTTTGGCCGCGTGTGGCCATACTAGATCATCGCTCGTGGCTTGAGAACTTTAAAGGGCCAGATGAAAAGAAAATGGCCCAGCACCTTCTGAATGCGTTTCTTTTCTTCTCTGAGGAGTTAACAAAGCAAATCGCAACCTCAGCTGTTCATAGCGTCAGCTGCGACATAGTCATAAGCCGAGACGACCCTGCCCGTGCAAGAACTGAATGGAAAGACTTCCTGGATCAGGTTCTCATCATTGCGGTGGGAGATAAACCAAACGCAGCCGATAGTGGTAACTTGTTCGCGCGATATATTCGCGATAGATATCAAATTTCTGAAGATCGCGTACTCACGGCTAAGCAAGCATTAGAACAATTGGTCTCGAAAGGACCGATGCCGGCTATCTTCGTAGACGATTTTGTCGGAAGCGGCGAGCAGTTCACTAGTATGTGGAAGAAGATCCGCGTTACTTCTGCGTGGGAAACTTACGAAAGTTTTTCAAATAAGAACTTAGACTGGACTCCATTTTATTGCCCGGCAATTGCCACCGAATTTGGAGCCTCTATAATTGCTTCGGATTGCCCTAGGGTTAAACTGCGGGCCGGGAATACACTGTCGGCTCAATATAATGCGCTCGATCCTGATTCGATTCTTTGGCCCGACGAATTGCGCCCCAAGGCAATAGATTTCATCAAGTCAGTGAGCACCCGTGCCGGAATTCCTGATTCTCCAGGTGATGTCGATGACTGGAGGGGTTTCTCTAATTTGGGATTGGCAATTGCATTTGCCCACGGTATCCCTGATGGAACTCTCCCGATTTTCAGATGGAACAAAAACGGATGGCGCCCTCTAATAAAAAAATGAAGCCAACGGTGATGGTAAATCCCGACGATGCGGCTGCGTTAGCGAAGTTGTTCGGCCTCTACAGAGCCGAGTGGCTTAACGGACAGCTTTATGAGCTCTTTACTGAACCTAACTACTTCCCCGAATTTCGTACGAGAAAGCCCTGTGTGCTTGTTGGGGGTCGTGGGACGGGTAAGACTACAGTTCTAAGAGGCCTTTCCTACCAGGGGCAATATGCACTACAGGGCAAGAAGCCCGAGGCAATCAAGTCCTGGCCCTTCTATGGAATCTATTATCGCGTTGATACAAATCGGATTGCTGCATTTGATGGCCCTGAATTGAAGCCCGAAGCATGGCGGAGGTGCTTCGCGCATTACTTCAACCTGGTTTTATCCGGTCATATCTTGGAATTCCTTACGTGGTATGGCGAGATGACGGGCGAGCAGATCAAAATAAGTGAAGAGGGGATGAAAAAGATCTGCCTCAGCCTTAATTTGCCCATCGCGGAAGCGCTTCCATCATTGGTGGCTGAGCTAGAACGAGCGAGAATCGCATTCGAAGTCGCGATCAACAATGTCGGAGATGGGATTCCGTCGGGACTCAGTATGCAAGGTGCTCCGATAGACGCAATTTCAACAGTGTTGTGTGAAAACGGAGTGCTCCATGGGAAGCAGCTGTTTTTCTTGATCGACGAGTACGAAAACTTCTCCGATGCACAGCAGGTAGTGATCAATACACTGATCAAGCATGTAAAGCCTTACTACACGTTTAAGATTGGAGTTAAAGAGTTGGGTTGGCGCCAGCGTACGACGATCAATGCAACGGAGCAGCTCACGCATCCGGCGGACTATGAGCTGATCAACATATCGGAAGCCTTTACGGAGGATAAGTTCCGAGAGTTCGCTACGCGAGTGTGTAACGAGCGAATCAAAAGGGCCCCCGCCAGTTTGGCGAATCTTGACGTTTGCACATTGTTCCCGGAGCTTGGAGAAGAGGAAGAGGCTCGCCTGCTGGGGCTTGAAGAGGCAGGCGCAACGTTAAGGACTCACGTGCGGAAAGAGGGTACTTCTCAGGACCGCCGAATTACCGAGGGAATTTCGGACGCGATGCTCTATTTCTTGGATTACTGGGCCAAGGGTCACCAGGAAGATTTCTTTGCGACCCTAAGATCCTACCCTTCTGCTAGAACAGAGTGGGAGACGCGTTTCGGGAATTATTTCCACGCGGCCTTGTTTTCAATTAGGAAGGGTAAGCGGGGGATTAGAAAGCATTACGCTGGCTGGAGCGTGTTGACACGAATTGCTTCAGGCAACATCCGATACGTGCTGGAATTGGTCCATAAGAGCCTGCTTCTTCACTTCGAAGATCAGCCACGGGCAGGTGTTTCTATATCACCCGAAGACCAGACAACGGCGGCTCAGTTCGTCGGTAAGAAAAGCCTCACAGAGCTTGAGGGGCTTTCCGATGGACGGAGGTTGACGCGCCTATTGTTGGGTCTCGGACGCATTTTCGAAGTTATGGCTTCTGAGTCGGAAGGGCATGCCCCGGAAGTCAATCAGTTTCATGTCCAAGATGCACCCATCGATTCGAGAACTTCAGACGCTGTGAACAATCTCTTGAAGCTTGGCGTCACGCATCAAGCCTTTATTCGATTCTCGGCGAATAAGCTTGCTGATCCCACAGACACAAGAGCATACGACTATATGCTCCACCCAATTTTTGCGCCATTTTTCGTTTTTAGTGACCGCAAGAAGAGAAAGATGACTGTGAGTCCGGCAGAAATTATTGGTCTTGTCATGAATCCACGGGCCGCGATCGAAGTGGTTCTTAAACGAAGTAATAGGAGTGCGGACTCTCCATTGCCTGATCAATTGAAGCTGTTTGAATCGTTCTATATTGCAAACTAGAACAGCAGACGCACCGTTGGAACCTCTTCCACTTGATCCTGCCCTAACGGAGCAGTTCGAGCGGAGCGATCTGTTTGTTGCCCCCAGCAATTCAGTTTACATCTTCGCTCGTTCGGGCGAAGCTCGCGCAAAGCATGTCGATGGATTCGATAAGAATAAGGTGGCCAGCGAATTCGTTGAAGTGTGGGAGCAGCGGCAGTGGACGATTGATTATCTGCGTCGTGGAAATCGACATTCGCTGCAACTGCGAAGCAACAGTGATCTGAAGGAATTCTGGGCAAAGATCGAGCGCGACGTTTGCTATCTAGACATAACCGGATTGGCTCATCATGTGTGGGCACCGCTATTGAATGCCGCGATTCGCGAAGGACGAGATATTCGTTTGGTGTATGTTCAGCCGGCCGAGTATCGCTACAATCCGAATCCGACAGAAGCTCAGATTTTTGATCTCAGTGATGCTAAGCGAGGCACCGCCCCGCTTCCGGGTTTCGCGCTACTTGAAGAGAAGAATAGCCATTACGTATTCGTCCCGCTTCTAGGTTTTGAGGGTGTGCGGCTGAAAGCGTTGCTTTCTGAGTTCGAACCGCCGGAAGAAAAAATTGTTCCAATTATCGGAATACCAGGCTTCCAGGCCGAATACCCATTCCACACTTACCTTGGCAATAAGGTCCCGCTTAGCGAAAGCCGGTGCTGGGGGGCCGCTTATTATGCTCGCGCTGATTGCCCATTTTCTATTTATGCGATCTTGAAGAAAATTGCGAATGAGCGGCAGGGTGAAGTCCTGAAAATTGCCCCCATTGGCACGAAGCCACACGCCGTTGGGGCGGTGCTTTTCAAGATCAGGAATTGGCAGCGGGTCGAGCTGGTTTATGACCATCCTGAACGCAAGCCCGATCGGACTTCAGGTGCGAGCAGGATGTTGGTGTATCACCTAAAGGGCGCGTTGGGGATATGAGTAATCGCCTGGACAGAATCGATTCGCCTGCGTGGCTCGCAAAGGAAATGGTTGACATCGTTTCATCCGGTGGGCGGCGGAGTGTCATTGCAGATTTCACGGCCGGCAAGGGGAACTTGTTGGTTGCCGCACAAACGCGCTGGCCACGTGCGCAGCTTCTAATTAACGACAAGAGTTCTGCGGCGGCGCGGGATTTGGAAGCACGCTTTCCTAAGGCGAAAGTTGTGAAGGCCGATTTTCTTCGTACACGTAAGTTGGACCAGTGGAAAGGGAAAGTTTCGCTAGCGCTGCTAAATCCTCCTTTTTCTTGCCGTGGGGCTAAGCGGCACGGTATTAATCTTAAAGGGGATTTCGTGGCTGGTACGGGTGTAGCTTTCTTAATGAGGACGCTGGAATTTCTTTCTCCGACGGGGCAGGCAGTGGCCGTCTTGCCGGCCGGGTGCATGTCTTCAGAGAAGGACGAGGCGGTATGGAAGTGGATTCGACAGAGATATATCGTAACCATTCATCGGAAATGCAATCGACGAACGTTTGAAAGTTGCGTGGTGGGAACGGTCGTTGTCAGTTTGAAAAAAAGAGCGAAGCCTCGTATTGTAAAGACTATTTCTCGACAGCTTGAGAAGCATCGATTCTCGCTAATTCGTGGAAAAATACAGATTCATAATGCGAAATGGAGTCGCAGTGAGTCTGCTATTCCGCTTGTGCACAGTACGAATCTGCAAGAAAATTCTTTAACTAACCTCGATCGAAGAACGACAAATAGGAATGGTGTCCTAGAAGGTCCAGCGGTTCTCTTGCCGAGGGTTGGAAAACCATCAGTCAATAAAATCGCAGTCCTTCCTCGGGGCCTTAGAGTTGTATTGTCAGACTGTGTGATCGCGATCCCTCTTTCATCCAGCTCGCGCGCAAGGCGCCTCATGAACCAAATCCGCGAGAACTGGCAGATTCTCAAAAACACCTATCAAGGTTCTTGCGCACCATATACGACAATGAGCCGTGTAGGTTCTGTTCTATCTCGTATCACGTAGAGAGGCGCTGGTTTACCCGGGGCACTCAGATTCGCCATCCCCCTCAAGCTCGAGGTGAATTCGAAACGAAGCTAAAATTGGCTCGCCCGAGACCATATAGGTCCCGGGCGAGCGCTCCTGGTGGGGTACGACGCGGACCGTTGTCGTTTGGGTGCGTCCTAATCTGCCGCGTCTTGAGAAAATCATAGCCGGATCGTATTTCGGATTGATTTCGGACCGGCCGTCCGAGCATGGCGCGAAAGGCGGAAATACTCCATAATGGGGGGATGAATCCGCGCCCGCTCCGGCGGCTCCTCCCCTGCGCTCTGGCCGTCTCCGCGGCCGCCTTCCTGGCCGCCTGCGGAGGCGACGTGGACCTGAATCTCAACACCGCGCCCCAGGCCTACCGTCCCGCGCCCGGCTCGCTGGCGCTGTCGACCTCGACACCGGCCGGCATGCCGGTCGATCCCCAGATCACCGCCAACCTCGTCAAGCTGGCCGAGAGCCACTCCAACTTCAAGCGCGACCTCTCGACGGCCACGTCGGGCACCCCCGAGGGCGACATCCTCCTCGTGGGCTCGCCCATCGGCTACAACCTGCGCAACCGCTTCCTGGACCTCGGCATCCCGCTCGCCGAGGCCTTCTCGCTCAACAGCGATCCCGTCTTCCGCTCCCAGCTCATCGAGATGGCCCGCTGGGACCGCGACGACGAGTCGCGCGCCGCCGCCCTGATCGCCCTGGCGCGCTGGCACGACATCTCCCACCTGCAGATCTTCAACGAGGCCCTCGTCCACCTGAACCCCGGCGTGCGCTTCGCCGCGCTTGAGGCGCTGGTCACCTGGAACCACCCGCGCGAGGCCATGGTCCTGCTGGCTGCCGCCTCCGAGAAGGACACCGAGCCCATCCTGCGCGTCTACGCCGCCGCCGGCCTCGCCCGCCTCGGCGACCCCGCGGGCCTCGCCCGCCTTCGCCAGTTCCTGGATGACCCGTCGTGGCTCGTCAAGGCCATGGCCGCCAAGTACATCGGCGAGAACGGCACCGCCGAGGACTACACCCTCCTGCTCAACCGTCTCGACGGCGAGGTCGGCAACGACTTCGTCGTCGCCGAGTTCTGCGTCTCCGCGCTGAAGCTGTACCCGAAGAAGAAGGCCGCCGACGAGGCCGCCCAGCCCGAGCGCGCGACGAAGGTCGAGTCCAAAGACGTCAACGGCAACCTGGTCATGGACGACGCCATGGCCTTCCAGCTCGATCCCCTCGTCGTCACCGCGCCGCGCGTGCGCGCCCAGGTGGACTTGATCGACCCCCGCATCAACGCCCAGCTTCTGCGCCTGCTCTCCCAGCGCATGGACGCGAGACCCGACAGCGCCGCCCAGCTCGACGCCTCGATCGGCAATCTCAATAAGCTGACGACCCTGACCGGCTTCAACCTCCAGACGCGCTACACCGAGCTCGGCTTCCTCCTGACCGAGGGCCTGGCCGGCACCACCGACTACCAGATCCAGAGCCAGCTCGAGAACGTCGTCCGCCAGGGCACCAACGTCCAGACCCGCGCCGCGTCCTTGCTGGCGCTCGCCTACTCCAAGGACACGCGCTACTCGACCTTGATCCAAGGCGCCCTCGTCGATCCCAATCCGACCATGCGCTTCGCCGCGATCGAGTCGCTCATGGTCATGGGCGACCCGTCCGCCGAGCTCCAGCTGGCCGGCGCCTCGCGCACCGACGCGTCGGTGCCCATCCAGCTCTACGCCGCGGCCGGCATGTGGCGCATGGGCGACATCTTCGGCCGCGAGCTCCTGCTGCGGATGTACCAGAACCCGGACTGGCTCACGCGCGCCATGGCCGACCACTACCTCGGCGAGATGGGGGGCGGCGACGAGTACCGCCGCCTGCAGCGCGAGCTCGACGGCGAGAACGACCCGGCCGTGAAGGCCGAGATCTTGGACGCGCTCGTGAAGCTCAACCCGAAAAAGGACCAATAATCGAATGAGATCCCTCCTGATGGCGTTGGCCGTGGCCGGCGGCGACTGGGTGATCTGGGCGCTGGCCTTGGCGTCGATCGCCGCCGTCGCCGCGATCTACGACCGCTACCAGCTCCTGCGCGCCGAGGCGGAGGCCTTGGCCAAACTGCGAAAGCCGCTGCTGGCGGCGCTCGCCGACGACGACATGGACGCCGCCCGCCGCGCCCTCGTCGCGCATCCCGGCAGCGCCGCGCGCGCCCTGACGGAGGCGCTCGACCAGCTCCCGCGCGGCGCCGAGGCCGCGGGCGACCACCTCGCCGCGGCGCTCTCAGACGAGCGCCGCCGCCTCGAGTACCGCCTGCTCCTGCTCGGCACGCTCGGCAACAACGCCCCGTTCGTCGGCCTGTTCGGCACCGTGCTCGGCGTCATCAAGGCCTTCCACGACCTCGCCACCAGCGGCGCGGGACCCGAGGTCGTCATGGCGGGCCTGTCCGAGGCGCTGGTCGCGACCGCTGTCGGCCTGCTCGTCGCCCTGCCGTGCGTGTTCGCCTACAACGCGCTCTCCAAGCGCGTGCGCGACCTGATCGGCGAGACCGAGGCCCTGGGACGCCGCCTGGGAGCCTCCGTCCGCGCCGAGGCCAAGAGGTAAGGCGGCCCGTGCATTCCTCCGACGAGAGCGACGTCGCGATCACCGGGATCAACGTCACGCCGCTCGTGGACGTGCTGCTCGTCGTGCTCATCATCTTCATGGCGACGGCCCCCATCCTCGCGCGCCGCGCGATCAAGCTCGACCTGCCCAAGGCCGCGCTCCACGAGAAGATGGCGACCGACGCGCTGAGCGTCGCGCTCGACGCCAAGCATCAGCTGACTTTGTCGGGCAAGCCGGTGACGCCCGAGCAGCTCAAGCGCGCCCTGACCGTCGCGGTCTCCGCCAACGCCGGCCAGCCCGTCTCGGTCTCGGCCGACCGCGGGTTGTCCTACGGAGACGTCGCGGCGCTCCTGGACGACATCCGGTCGGCCGGCGTGCGCAAGGTCGGGCTGGAGGTCGTCCGCAAGTGAACCGGGCGCCCGAGGCGCCTCCGCCTTCGCGCTCCGTCGGCGTCTCCGTCGCCGTCCACGCCCTGCTGCTCTCGCTGGCCCTGCTGCTGCCGAGCCTCCTGCGCCTGCTGGGCGGCGGCGCGCCGCCGCCGGACGAGGTCGAGATCATCAGCTCGTATCTCGGGACCGGCCCGGCGGCGCTCAACGCGCCGAAGGCGCTCGTTTCCGGCAGGCTCGCGCCGGAGAACAAGACCGCCGAGAAGCTTCCCGAGCCGGTCAAGCCTCCGCCCGTCAAGGCGCCCGAGCCGCCCAAGGACTGGGTCCTGCCCGGCCCGAGCACCAAGGTCGCCGAGCCGCCGCCGCCCGCGAAGACCGGCTCCGACAGCGGGAGCGGAACGCAGACCACGCCCGGCGGCGCCAAAGACGGCGAGGGCACCGCGGCCAAGACCGGCGGCGCCGGCGAGAGCGGCTCCGACGAGGGCGAGATCGGCGCGCACGGCGACGGCGGCACCCGCCTGCTCGCGTTCCCCAAGCTGCTCAACCGCGACGAGGTCCTCGCCAACCTGCGCAGGCTCTATCCCGAGGCCGAGCGCGAGGCGGGCCGCGAGGCCGACGTGCGCGTCATGATCCACGTCGGCGCCGACGGGACGGTCCGCAGCGTGGACGTCACGAGATCCGCGAACGCCGCCTTCGACGAGGCGGCTCAGAAGGTCGGCAAGCTCATGCGCTTCTCGCCGGCGATCGGCCTCGACGGCCGGCCGGTGCCGGTGCGCCTGCCGCAGCCGATCATGTTCCGTCTGGAGAACTGAGACATCATGAACAAGCAGGGAGACCCGATTGGCACGAGAAAGTGACCGTCCCGTCGTGGCCCCCGGGCGCGTTTGGGGGTAAGCTTGCGACGTGCACGGCCTGCTGAGGCACTTCGACGTCTCGATCCTTTCATTCCTGAACCGGTACTCCCGGCATTCGCACGCGTTCGACTGCCTCGTCACCATCCTCGCCTCGAACCAGCTGACGAAGGGCGGCATCATCGTGGCGTTCTACTGGTGGGTGTGGTTCCGCCGCAGCAACAAGAGCCGCGATCACGAGTTCCTCGTCTTCGGCCTCATGGCGTCCTTGGTCGCGATCGCCGTCGCGCGCGGGCTCTCGCTTTTGGGACCGTTCCGGGAGCGCCCGCTGCGGGACCCCGCCCTGCATTTCGTCATGCCTTTCGGGATGAGCTCCGAGGTCCTGATCCACTGGAGCTCGTTCCCCAGCGACCACGCGGCGGTGTTCCTGGCGCTGTCGTACGCGATCTACCTCGTCGCGCGCGGCCCGGGACTTCTCGCGCTGGGCTACGCCTTCTTCGCGATCTGCCTGCCGCGGATCTACATCGGCGTCCATTATCCAACGGACATCCTGGCGGGCATCCTGATCGGCGTCGGGCTCGCGTCCCTCGCGAAGATCGACCGTCTGAGGACGACGCTCACCCGTCCCGCCCTCAATTACCTCGAGACGTCGCACGAGTCCTTCCACGCCCTGCTGTTCCTGCTGACCTTCCAGCTCGCGGTCACGTTCGACCCGATCCGGACGATCGCGCGCGGCCTTCTGGAGATGATGGCCTACCGGCCCTAGCGGGAGCCGCGGAGCGCGCTCAGGCGGCCTTGGCGCCGCCGCGCAGGCGGGCGACGACGCGGCGGATGTCCTCGCCGTAGCGGGTCTTCTTGAGCTCCGACAGCGGGGCGAGCGGCTCGCCGTCGACGCGGCAGGCGTGGGCGGCGATCTGCCGCATCGAGTCGGTGGAGAGGATCACGACGGGCTCCACTTGGTCGCGCTCGGCGCGCTCCTTGCGCCAGGCGCGCAGGGCCTCGAACAGGCGCCACTCCTCGTCGGCCATGCGCTTCTTCTCGACGACGGCCGGGCGCGTCACCGGCGGGGCCGTGCGGCCGCGCTCGACGGCGGCGAGCAGGCCCGGGCCGAAGCGCTCGAGGATGTAGGGCGACATGCCCTTGACCTCGGCCAGGGCCTCCTTCGTCTCGGGCATGGCCTCCGCGATGCGCACCATGAGGTCCTCGGGCATCACGCGGAACGGGGCGCGGTCGCGGGACGCGGCCTGGTTCTCGCGGTACAGCCAGATCTCCTTGAGCGCCGCCATCGCCTTGCCGCCGATGTCGGTCCGCCCGACGAGCTTCCAGTACCCCTCGGGGTCGAAGACCTTCACGTTCGGCTCGAGCTTCTCGAGCTCGCGGAACGCCTCGACGGCGTCGTCCCAGCGCCCCTTCGCGACGAGCTGCTTCTTCTGCTCGTCGGCGAGGCGCATCAGGAAGTGGGTGTCGCCCTGCGCGTAGCGGATCATCTCGGTCGTCAGCGGGCGCTTGCCCCAGTCGGCGCGCTGCAGCTTCTTGGAGATCACGAGGCCGAACTGCCGCTCGATGGCGGCCGCCAAGCCGAGCTCCTTGATGCCGAGCACGCGCGCGCCGATCATCGTGTCGTACAGGTTCGAGAAGGTGAAGCCGTAGTCGCGCTTGAGGCACAGCACGTCGTACTCGCCGGCGTGGAAGAGCTTCTCGATCTTCGGGTCCGCGAACAGGGGCCCGAGCACGGCGATGTCGGTGATGGCGATCGGATCGACGATGTAGTCGTCCGTCGGGGAGGAGACCTGGATCAGGCAGACCTTCTCCTTGTAGGCGTAGAAGCCGTTGGACTCGGTGTCGAAGGCCAGGCGCGGGCACTTGGCCAGCTCCGCGCACACCTCCTCGAGGTGCTCGCGGGCCGTGATCAGAGTGGCGAGTCGATGATCGTCGGGCATTTGGGCAATAAAAAACCGGAACGCACCCAGTCGGCGTTCCGGGTCGACGGCGGTTCTACCGCTGAGTTTATAACAGGTCCGGACGGCCGCGTCAAGGCCGGCGATTCGAAACTCTCCCGCCGGACATTTGCGAATGTGGCAGAATAGACCGATGAGAAAGCGGATCGGGCGGGCGGGCGCGAAGAGCGGGTTCATTTTTCTCGCGACGGCGTTCGCGTTCGGCCTGAGCGGCTGTCTGGCGCATATGCGGGGCTGGACGCCTCTCCAGGAGGCCGCCTACGACGGCGACGCCGCGGCCGTGCAAAAGCTGCTGAGCGAAGGCGTCAACCCCGGAGAGATCGGGCCCAACGGCAGCGACGCCATCCGAATGGCCATGGACAAGCATCCGGACGTCGCCCGGCTCCTGCTCGAGAGGTGCCTCGCGAGCGAATCGCCGCTCAGGAGCTGCCCGTCGGCCCTGGAGGAGGCGGCCCTTTTGGGCGACGCGGAGATGGCGAAGGGCTTGTTGGTCAAGGGCGCCGATCTGGACGCGGCCATCGCCCATGTTCAAAAGGTCCTCGCCGGCTATGCCGGGGCGAACGTCCCGAACGGCGGTCTGCTGCCAGAACTGGGCGAAATCATCCGGCGGCAGGTCGAGCTGTACAATCAAGGCTTGGCCCTGCTCGAGCGCCTGCGCAATGCGCCGAAGCCCGCCGTCGCCGCGGAACCGACGGCGCCGCCGGCGGAGAAGGGCGCCGCCGCTCCCTGGTGGTCGCCGCGCTAAGCTCGAGGCGAACGAGAGCCGTCGCCCGGCCCCGTCTTATTCCGCGAACAGCCGCGAGAGCTCCTGGGAGCGCTTCGTCGCGGCCTCGATGCCGTCGATGAGCACCGAGCGCAGTCCCTTGCTCTCGAGGACGTGGATGGCGGTGATGGCGGTGCCGCCCGGCGTCGTGACCTCGTCCTTGAGCACGGCGGGATGCTTGCCGGTCTCGAGCACGAGCTTCGCGGCGCCGTAGACGGTCTGCGCGGCGAGCTTGGCCGCGATCGCGCGCGGGATGCCCATCTTCACGCCGCCGTCGATCATGGCCTCGATGGCCATGTAGATGTACACGGGGCCGGAGCCCGACAGCCCGGTCGCGGCGTCGAGCGCGGACTCGGGAAGCGTGACGACGAGGCCGACCGACTTGAAGACCTCCTCGGCGTGGGCCAGGTCCTTCTCGCCGGCGTGCGCGCCGGCGGCGATGGCGGTGGCGCCCGCGTCGACGAGGCAGGGGGTGTTGGGCATGGCCCGCACGATCGGGCAGTCCACGCGCAGGGACTTGGCGATGGCGGCCGTCGTGACGCCGGCCATCACGGAGATCACCAACTGGTCGGCGCGGACGGTCCCGGCCAGCTCGAGCAGCACCTTCTTCGCCATCTGCGGCTTCACCGCGAGGATGACGATGTCGGCCTCGGCGACGGCTTTTTTGTTGTCGGTCGTCGTGCGCACGCCCCATTTCTTCTGGAGCTCGGCCAGGGCCTCGGGCGTGCGGCGCGTGGCGACGATGCCTTTGGCGGGGAGCAGCTTGGAGCGGACCATCCCGCCGATCATGGCGCCGGCCATGTGCCCGGCCCCGACCACGGCGATCGTCTGGTTCTTCAGCATAGGCCCATATATAACAGGCGCATTTGGAAGCCGTCAAGGATTAGATTCACAAACATGTAACACGCCCGTAATGCCTTTTCCGAAAAGGGCGGCTATACTCGGCCTATGAAGCTCGCGCTGGCGGCCAAGATCAAGTGCGATCCCAAGCGGGTCCTGGAGAACCGCTGGGTCCACGACACGGCGCACGTCTTCCTGCACTCCGTGCTGAAGGCGCAGCGGGCGGCCGCGGCGAAAGGGAAGATCCGAAAAGGCTGATCTTTCGGACCCACCGGAAGACAAGGCGCCCGGGGCGAGAACAAGCCCCGGGCGCCGCGTCTTTATTGACGGCCCCGTAGGGGCCGCCGCCGCGCGCTACATGTTGATGAAGTCGTGGGCGCGGACGGTCTTGCGGCCGTTGGCCTTGGCGCGCTTGGCCGCCTGCTCGAGAAGCCAGTACGCCCAGCCGTTCAAGCCGTCCAGAGCGTCGCCCGACGTGTTGCAGCCGGCCTTCTTCAGGATCGCCTTCGCCTTGCTCGCGATGATCAACGGCTCCATCTTCTTCGCCATGCTGTCATACCCCCTGCGGGAATTGAGCGTCGCCCGGGATATAAGCATTCGGAAGACGCCCCGTCCAGCGATCAGAGCTTGACGCCCTGCTTCTCGGCGGCGATGACGATCTTGGCGCAGGCCTCGGCGTCGGACAGCGCCTCGTGGTGGTTGAGCGCGATGCCGAGATGCTGGCACACGTTGGGGAGCTTGGTCGGGTAGAGCTTCCACGTGTCGCGCGCCAGGCGCACGGTGCAGACGAAGCGATGGGCCGGCTTCGGAAGGCGCGCGGCCTCGCAGCACTTGGTGAGAACGCCGTTGTCGAAGGGGGCGTTGTGCGCGGCCATGAAGCGGGCGCCGTCGAGCAGGCGCTCGAGCTTGGGCCAGGCCTGCGCGAACGTGGGCGCCGACGCCACCATGTCGGGCTTGATGCCGTGGATGTAGGTGAACTCGAAGTCGGGCGCGGGATTGAACAGGTCGCCCTCGGCGAAGCGCGGGGGCTTGATCAGCTGGACGACCTTCTCGACGATGCGGCCGTCCTCGACGCGCACCAGGCCGACCGAGCACGCGGAGTCCTGCCCGCGGTCGGCGGTCTCGAAGTCGATGGCGACGAACGTGGACATCGAGTGATTGTACCCCGTCGGCGGCTTTCCGGCAAGACCACTTGAAAAATCGGGGGGCGGGGCCTAGACTTCCGATGAGGTGCCCCTCTTGAGAACCCCCGGCCTCGGAGCGCTCGTCGCGTCGGCGTTGGCAGGCGCTCTTCTCTGCGCCCCGGCCTTCGCCGAGACCCCTCGCGATCCGCTCGCCGCGGCGATCGCCTCGTACGCGGCCTTCGACGAGGCGCTCGCGGGCCTCAAGCCGCCCGTCTACCGGCGCCAGGACCGGGAGCTCATCGCGAGCCGGCTCGCCGGTCTCAAGCGCGCGGTCGACGCGATCGCTCTCTCGGACGCGGAGCGGGCCTCGCCGAAAGGCGCGGCGCTCGAACGCTTGCGCAAGGCGGTCGCCGACGCCGACGAGCGCGAGCGCGCGTTCTGGACGAAGCCGCCCGCGGCGGACGGCGCGTTCCCGGACCGGACGGCCGAGCCTTTGCGCCGCGACGACGCCTCGATCCATCTCGCGTTCACGTCGATGCTCCCGGCGCCCGGCACGCCGGGCTCTTCGCGCTCGGCCGGCGCGCAAGGACCGAGCATGCCCCCTTCGGCGACGGCCCGGTCCATCGCGCTCGCGAAGAAGAACGCCGGGCGCTCGATCTCCGACCCGAACCGGTTCTTCGACGGCGAGACCGCCGGAACCGGCGGCGTCGCCGCGAACGCGCCGGCCGGCGGCGCCGGCCGCGCGGCGTCGACCACGGGTCTCGCCGGCCATGGCGCCGGTTCCTCGCGGCCGGGCGTCTCGGACTTGCGCGTCGCGCCGGTGCCGAACCTCGTCGCGTCGTCCCTCGCGGAGCCGAAGCGCCCCTCCCGCGTCCATCGCGCCGTCGAAGCGGGGCTTCCAGCCGCGAAGACCGCCCTGCGCGCGGCCGGCGCGTCGACGCCGGTGCTCGGACAAGCCGCCGCCGGCGCGGCGGATCGTCTCGGAGCGCATCGTGCGCCGCCGCCTGTCTCCCGGGAACTGGCGGCCTGCCGGCAGGCCGCCGGCGGCGGACTCGTCGCGCGTCTCTGCTCGTCGCCGGTCCCGATGATCGCGCCCGCGGTCGCCGGCTTCGGGGACGCGTTCAAGGAGCAGTTCGGCACGGCGGCCGGCTGGGCGTCCACCGCCGTGAGCCTCCTCCTCGGGATCGTGCTCCCGGCCGTGATGGGAGGCGTGGGGATTCTCTTCAACATCCTGCGCGCGATCTGCAGCCTGGCCGTCCTCTGGGCGATCGGCGCGCTCGTGAGGAGCCTCTACACCCTCTATCGCGAGTTCACGTCGACGAAGCCCGACGATCCGCGGCACTGGCTCGCCGCGCGGCAGTTCGGCGCCGTGTGCGGCAAGCTGCTCCTCACGATCGTGCTCACCATCGCGGGCGTCAAGATCGGCTCCCAGCCGGGGGTCAAGGGCGCCGTGATGTCGGGGCTCCAGTCGCTTCAGGCGAAGCTGGTCGCGCTCGGCGGCGGAACCGCGGCGCCGTCCGCGATGGCGTCCACGATCCGCGGCGCCTTCGGCGAGCCCGAAGGTCCGCCGGCGAAGCCCGCGGAGCCGGCCATCAAGCCGCCTCCGCCTCCGCCGGCCGATGCCTGGCCGCACGCCGCGAAGATTTTCCGTTCTGCCCCCTACGAAGTCTTGAAGGGGAAGCTCGATTATCTCTTCGGGAGGGTGAGCGAAGCCGGACGCGAAGGAGGCGATCCGGTGCGAGCGGCCGAAAACGCCCGTCGTTCCCAACAGAACGGCCGCGTGCTCCGCGAGAACGGCATCGAATATGATGAGAAAGGTATCGACAAGCTCGCCGAGCTGTTCAAGAAAGCGTTCGAGGGGCCGGAACTTAAGCGGATCAAGAACAAGTACGGCGTCACGGTCATCAAGACCGCCGAACTGCCGAGCGCGACGCTCGAGGTCAGTTTTTTCTATCCTGAGACTGCCGACGGGGTCGTCGACTTTTCCGCGCGGCCGAAGATCACTTCAATCCTTCCTAAGGAGCATCGATGACGCCGCCGAGCCGCGAAAAGCCGAGACTTGAACCGGCGGCCGCTGTTCCTGCGGGGATTCCTTCGCTTTCTGACGAACTGCCTCGCGCCCACTGGATCTTGTCGAACGGCTGCGGCTGGCGCGTCGCGCTTTCCCAGAACAATAAGGACGTGCCCCCGGAAATTCTTGACGCGCCCTCGGGTGTCATCTTCGTCGGCCTTTATCATGGGGCCGTGGCTGCGCTATCGCCCCATGACGGCCATTTCATCGCCCGCATCGCGTTTCCTTTGGGAGGCGGAGTTTCCTGGAGAGAGCTTCCGGGATTTGTCATCGCGGAAGGCGAGATGACGGTGGCTGTGTTTCGTCCGTCGGGCGAGTTCCTTTGGCAGGCCACGGCCGCCGACGTCATCGAGTCGATCGAATTAAAGGACGAGGCGCTCCACATCGTCGATGCCTCCGGGTATGTCTACGATCACGATATTACGACGGGGAAAATGAGGAAGTGATCGACTTGGTGGAGCGACAGGATGAGAGCCTGACTACCTGCGGCCTTTGCCGAGGCCGTAGGCCTTGTGCAGCGCGCGCAGGGCGGCCTCGCCCGAGCCGAGGTCGACGACGCAGGACACCCGCAGGTCGGACGCCGAGATCATGTGGATGTTGATCTTGTGCGCCGCGAGCGCGGAGAACATCGTCGCGGCGATCTTGGGCGAGTGCCGGAAGCCCGTGCCGACGGCGGAGACCTTGGCGACCTGGTCGTTGAGGTCCACGCGCTCGGCGCGAAGCTTGCGCGCGACGGCCTCGAGCGCTTTCTTCGCCTTGAGCGCGAAGCCCTTCGGGGTCATGAAGGACATGTCGTTGACGCCGAGGTGGCTCGGCGCGGACTGGATGATCATGTCGACCGGGATGCCGTCCTCGGCGAGGGCGCCCAGCACGGTGGCGGCCACGCCCGGCTGGTCGGGCACGCCGACGACGGTCAGGCGCACCTCGCTCTTGTCGAGCGCCAGGCTGGAAACGAACGCTTTCTCCAACATCAAGTCCTCCTGAGCGACGATCCAGGTGCCGGCCTGGGGATGGAACGCGGAGCGCACGTGGATCTTCACCTTGAAGCGCTCCGCGACTTCCATCGAGCGCGCCTGCATGACCTGCGCGCCGGCGCCGGCCAGCTCGAGCATCTCCTCGAACGAGATGCGCGGGAGCTTGCGCGCCTCGTAGACGATGCGCGGATCGGCGGTGTAGACGCCCTTCACGTCCGAGAAGATCTCGCAGCGCCCGGTCTTGAGCGCGGAGGCGAGCGCGACCGCGGTGAGGTCCGAGCCGCCGCGTCCCAGCGTCGCGGTGTCCCCGTTGGGCGCCAGGCCCTGGAAGCCCGCCACGGCGACGATGCGGCCGGCCTTCAAGTGCCTGAGGATGTTTCTCGTCCGTATGCGGCTCACCTGCGCGCGGCCCGCGCCGCCCACGGCGTCGATGCCGGCCTGCGGTCCGGTCAGCGAGACCGCGGGCGCCCCGCGCGCGATGCAGGCCATCGCGAACAGCGAGATGCCGACCTGCTCGCCGGTGGTCACCAGCTGGTCGAGCTCGCGGTCGTCGGGCGTCTCGGTCACGCGCTCGGCCAGCGCGATGAGCTCGTCGGTCATCTCGCCCGGGGCGGAGACCACGACGACGACGGCGTAGCCCTTGCGCCGCTCGGCGATGGCGCGCTCGGCGGCGCGCTGGATCTTCTCGGGGTCGGCGACCGAGGTGCCGCCGAACTTCATGACCGTGATCTTCATCGGCGCTTGAGCGTGCCCGCGCAGGACGAGCCGCCGCGCAGCAGGGACACCTGAACGGAGCGCCACCGGGCGTCGAAAGTCATGCGGACCTGCACGCGGTCGGACAGCCCGGACAAGCCCGCGCTCATGGGGGGGTGGCCGACCAGGATGCGCCCGCTCACGTCGAACTCCAGAGGCGGCAGCTTCCCGCCTCCGTCGCGCGACAGGTAGACCCCCTTCTTCGCCTGCGGAGTGAGCGTGAGGCTCGACATGTAGCCGCCGTACGAGGGCGCCTTCAGGGTGTAGATGATGAAGGCGCGGCGCTCGTACTTGGGGTCGTCGACGTCGAACTTGAGCGTGACGTCGTGCGTCTCGCCGTTGCAGGGCACGCGGCCGTTCCAGGTGCCGACCATCGGCTTGAACTCGTCGGCCTTGGGATACCGGGCCGCCGTGTCGGCGTCGTCCTCCGCCTTGTCCTTGGCTCTGTCCCTCGCCTGGTCCGCCGCGCCGTGAAGCGGGATCGTCAGGTCGGCGCGCGCCGGCAGCGCGAGAAGAGCGAGGAGCAGGAGCTTCATCGCTCGATGCGCACTCCTTGGCGGTCGACGTCGAGATGGAGCCAGCGCGAGGCGACGTCCTTGGACTCGAAGGCGCGCTTCATGGCCGAGCCGACGTGCGCGGCGCGGCTGGCCTCGACGAAGGCGAACACCGTCGGCCCGGAGCCCGAGAGGGCCGCGCCCGCGGCGCCCGCGGAGACCGCGGCCTCGACGGCTTCGCGCAGGCCGGGGACGAGCTTGGCCCGGTAGGGCTGGTGCAGGCGGTCGTCCATGAGGCCGGCGAGGCGGTTCGTGCGCCCGACCTCGAGGGCGCGCGTGAGCAGGAGCGCGCGGGAGAGATTGTAGACCGCGTCGGCCATCGGCACCTTCTCGGGCAGGGCGGCGCGTGCTTTCTTCGTGGCGAGCTCGAACTCCGGGATGCAGACCACGGCCGACAGCGAGGGGTGGATGTTCAGGCGGTTGGCGCGGGACTTGCCGTCCTCGATCAGGCTCGCGGTGAGTCCGCCGTGCACGCACGGGGCCACGTTGTCGGGATGCCCCTCGAGCTCGACGGCCATGGCCTCGAGCTTGTCCTCGGAAGTGCGCAGGGTGCCGAAGAGGTGCGAGCTGGCCCACAGGCCGGCGACGGCGGCCGCGGCCGAGGAGCCGAGCCCGCGCGCCAGCGGGATGCGGTTGACGCACTTGAAGTGGAGGCGGCCGGGCAGGGACTTCGGCAGGATGAGGCGGGCGGCCTTGACCATGACGTTGTGCTCGTCGCGCGGCAGGGTCTCGGCGCCCTCGCCGTGGATGTCGACGGTCGCCGCGCCTTCCTCGTCGCGCAGCTCGAGCGTGAGCTCGTTGCGCAGGCTCAAGGCCAAGCCCAGGCAGTCGAAGCCGGGCCCGAGGTTGCTCGTCGTCGCGGGGACGGTCACGGTCACGCGCGCCAGGGTCTTGCTCACAGCTTGAAGGCTCCTCCCGCCTTGACGCGGCGGAGGACCGGCTTGAAGCGCTCGGTCGTGCCCGGGTCCTTGAGGCCGTGCCCGGTGAGCACGCAGACGGTCAGGCCCTTCGGAACGCGCTTGGACTTGGCGAGCTTGAACAGGCCGGCGACGGGCGCGGCGGAGGCGGGCTCGCAGAACACGCCCTCTTCGCGCGCCAGGAAGCGGTAGGCGGCCAGGATCTCGGCGTCCGTCACCTTGTCGATTGCGCCGCCGGACTCGTCGCGCGCGGCGAGCGCGGTTTTCCACGACACCGGGCTGCCGATGCGGATGGCGGTCGCGATCGTCGCGGGGTCCTTGACGACCTTGCCGAGCACGATCGGCGCGGCGCCCGCGGCCTGCCAGCCGAACATGCGCGGCTTGAGCCCGAGCTCGGTATAGCCCTTCCAGTACGCGGTGATGTTGCCGGCGTTGCCGACGGGCATGAAGTGGTTGTCGGGAGCGCGGCCGAGGTCGGCGGCGATCTCGAAGGCGGCCGTCTTCTGGCCCTCGATGCGGAACGGGTTCGACGAGTTGACGAGCGCGAAGCCCTTCGCCTTGGCCGCCTCGTTGGCCATGCGCAGGGCCGCGTCGAAGTTACCGGACACCTCGACGATCTCGGCGCCGTGCATGACGGCCTGGGAGAGCTTGCCCGCGGCGACCTTGCCCTTGGGCAGGAACACGACGCAGCGCAGGCCCGCGCGGGCGGCGTAGGCGGCCGCGGAGGCGGACGTGTTTCCCGTCGAGGCGCACAGCACGCCGGTCGCGCCGGCCTCGGCGGCCTTGGAGATCGCCAGCGTCATGCCGCGGTCCTTGAAGGAGCCGGTCGGGTTCATGCCCTCGAGCTTGAGCCGCACGGAGCCCTTCGGCAAGCCGGCGGCCTCGGCGACGCGGTCGGCGATCACGAGGGGGGTGTTGCCTTCGCCCAGCGTGATGAGCGGGGTGCGCGGCGTGACGGGCAGGCGGTCGCGCCAGCGCTCGATAAGGCCGATCATGCGAGGATGCGCATGGCGCAGTGGCGCGGCGAGACGGCGTCCAAGGCCAGGATGCGCTTGCGCGCGGTCTCGAAGTCGCCGCGGCGGGCGGCGTGCGTGGTGATCATGACGGGGACCGCGGTCTTGCCCTCGGCGAGGTCCTGGTGGATGGCGGCGATGGACACGCCTTCCTTTCCGAGGGCCCCGGCGATCTGAGCGAGGGCGCCGGGGCGGTCCTTCACCTCGAGTCTTAGGTAAAAGCCCGAGATCGTCTCGTCCGAGGACGCCAGCTTAAGAGCTCGCGGACCGGGCCGCGGCGCGCCGAGGCCGCCGAGCAGGTCGCGCGCGGTCACGAACACGTCGGCGAGCACGGCCGAGGCGGTGGGGCCCGCGCCGGCGCCCTTGCCGTAGAACATCAGGTCTCCGGCGGACTCGGCGTGCACGAGCAGGGCGTTGTACTGGCGGCGCACGGCCGCGAGCGGGTGGCCGAGCGGGACCATGGTCGGGAACACGCCGGCCTCGACTTTCGGTTCGGCGGCGGAGCCGCCGAAGCGCAGGGAGGCGACGAGGCGCACGGCCTTGCCCAGGCGTTCGCGCGCGTACTCGACGTCGCGCGACGTCACCGCCTCGATGCCGGTGACGGGAAAGGACTTGGGCTTGAGCCAGCCGCCGGTGACGAGGCCCGCCAGCACGGAGAGCTTCTGCGCGGCGTCCTGGCCGGAGACGTCGAGCGCGGGGTCCTTCTCGGCGAAGCCTTTCTCCTGGGCTTCCTTCAGCGCGTCGGCGGCCGTGAGGCCCTCCTCGCAGCGGGTGAGGATGTAGTTGGTCGTGCCGTTGAGGATCCCGTCGACGCCGATGATCCGGTCCCCGGAGAACGAGAGCTCGAGCGCGCGCAGGACGGGGATGCCGCCGGCGACGCTGCCCTCGAAGGAGAGCCGCGCGCCGTTCTTCTTCGCGGCGGACGCGAGCTCGGGCCAGGCGTGGGCGAGGAGGCGCTTGTTGGCGGTGACGAGGGCGCGTCCGCGGCCGAGGACTTCCTTGGCGAAGGCGCGCGGGGCATCGTAGCCGCCGAGGAGCTCGACGTAGACGTCGGCGCCGGTGTTCCGCGCGAGGGTCAGCGGGTTATCGTAGCGGACCACGTTCGCCGGCAGGCCGAGCGCGCGGGCTTCTTTCCGGGAGTCGTTGTCGGCCACCGCCACGAGCTCGAGCTCGGCGCCCAGCCGCTCGCGCAATTCGCCGCGGCGCGCGCGCAGGAGGCGGACGGTCTCGCGGCCGACGGTGCCCAAGCCCGCGACGGCGACGGTGATCTTCTTCAAGAGGCGGCTATTCTACAAAATAGGGTCGCCGCCCGAAGGAGGGCATGATCGATTGGTTCCTTGCTTATTGGCAAAGGACGACTGGATTTGACGGCCTAATGAACGTCTTTTGGAGACATCTTTGCCGAGAAGCAAGGAACCATTCGAGGGTCCTAATCCGCGCCGCCTTCCGCGACGGCGATTCGTTTGGGAATCTTCTTGAAGAGATTGATCTCGACGCGGACCGTCTTCAAGCTCGACGGGCTTCAAGGCCGAATGGCGCCGGACTCGAGGACGAGGGTTCCCGGCACGCGGCCGCGCGTCGCGGCGATGAGCGACGCGGCGACGTCATCCGCTTTCACGGCGCGCCAGCGGCGCAGCGGGCCGGCGAAGGAGCGCGTGAGCTCGAGATCGACGGCGCGGAAGGCCTCGTCGCTGCCCGCGGCCTTGCGCGTCGTGCCGAGGCAGCCGTAGGCCTCGTCGAGGAGGCGCTTCACCAGGAGATCGCCGACGAGGCCCGTGGCTCCGGCGATCGCCGCCGTGATCCCGCTCACGGGCCGATATGGAGGACGTTGATGCCCTTGATCGTCGGGCTGTCGACGTACTGGCGCAGGTAGTCCGCCAGCGGCACCATCGAGACCTTGTGGTAGACCTCGGACGCCTCCAGGAAGTAGAGCACTCCGTTCTTGCGCACGGCGAAGCCCTGGTGCGAGATGTTGAGGTGCGTGCCGATCGCCTTGACCAGGTCCCAGTTCGGGCGCACGACGTTGATCACCGCGCCCGAGGGGATCGCGTCGAAGAGTTGGGCGCCGCCGGGCCCGAACAGCGCCGTCAGCGGGATGTAGGGGACCGTCGCCTCTTGAGGCGTGAAGCGCAGGCCCTCGCCGTGAAGCTCCTCGAGGAGCTTCTGCTTGTCCGCGTCCGAGATTCCCGGGATCTGGATGCGCGACGCGGGCAGCTTCTCGTACCACGCCCGCTTGTCGATCAGCGCGCTCGCGACGAGCGTCTTGCCGGGGGCGACCGACTCGGTGACGTCGCGGAAGAAGCCGGCGCGCTCGTTGTTGGGGATCCAGTCCAGGTCGGTGAAGTGGTTGCGCGACGTGAACTCCACGTCCCCGTCCTTGTAGCGGATATGGTCCAGCGTGTCCCGGAACGCGCCCTTGGAGTCGGACAGCGCCAGCGCCGAGACCGTCTCGACGAAGGTCGTGCAGTCGAAGCCGTCGAAGCGCGAGAGCGGAGCGCGGTCGTATTTCCCGTCGGCCCCCTCGCCGAAGGGGTTCACGAGGTACGGCAGCCCGAGGAACTTCTCCCCGATGCCCAGGATGCGGTCTCCGGCCGGGACGCCGACCTGCGTCCCGAGGTCCGCCAGCGGGTCAGGCGGCGCGTCCGCCCGCGCCGGAACGGCGGAGAGCAGTGAGACGATCAGAAGGGCGAGGGGGAGCTTCACGCCACCGAGTATAGCCCGGTCCGGCGTCTCTTTCAATGGGCCGGCGCGGTCGAGACGGTGACGGAGGGCGTCGAGACCGACACGACGGGCGTCGGCCCGGAGATGACCGGCGTCGACACCGCGATCGTCGCCGTGGAGGCGTTCTGGAAGAAGCTCATCGGCACGAGCCCTCCGCTGCCCGGAGCCCCCGCGACCCGCGAGGGCGTCGGCGCTTGCGCCGGCTTGATGTCGAAGGCCTTCAGGAACGACGCCGCCACCGTCTTGCCGAGCGCCGGCGCGATCCTCTGCAGGGCGTCCGTCAGCATCCAGGGCTGCACCTGGAAGTCGGTCATCGTCGCGCTGGAGACCTGGTCGGCCACGACGTCCTCGTGCTCCCAGATCAGGTGCGACGTGTCGCCGCGGTAGACGCGCGAGGCCGCCGACATCGTCGGGTGCAGGGCCCCGTCGTCCGACGCGTCGGTCCCGAACGAGACGTTGACGTCCAGGATCAGCGCGTCGTCGAGCGTCAGGATCTTCGCGTAGTCCCGCGGGGCGGGCTGCTCGGGGTCGGGGGCGTAATAATGGAGGCGCCAGTCGAGCTGGTCCTTGGACTTGTTCCACTCGGCCATCTGGGCGGGGAAGATGCCGGCCTGGAGCGCCGTCTGAACCGTCGTGGAGGAGCGCGCCGCGACCAGGGCCTCCATCAGGGCGTTCTGCGTCATCTCGCCCAGGCGCGGGCGCGGCAGGTACTGCTGGAGGTTCTTGGAGACCGAGTTGGTGTGCTCGTTCTCGGCGGTCTGCACGAGGAAGCCCAGCGGCGAGATCTTCGCGGCGGCCTCCGCTTTCGAGTCGGCCGAGCCGATGATCCACGGTCCCGGCGACGGATACACCGCGACGACCAGCCGCTGGGTCCGTCCCAGCGCCCCGCGCGGATCGGGCATGGGCTCCACCGACACGCAGCCGGCGACGACGGCGGCGGCGCACGCGGCCAGCAGGATCAGGCGTTTCATCGCTCCTTGAAGGATATATAATCCGGCGATGCCGCTCCATGCCCTGCTGGCCGCCACGATCGCTTCGCTCTCGGTGCTGATCGCGCCGCCCGCGAGCGCCGCGCCGTCCTTGCGCGCCCTGCAGGATCCGGACCCCGGGGTCCGCGCCGAGGCCGCCTTCACGCTGGGCCAGCTCGGCATGGTCGAGGCGCAGGGCGGCGCCGAGCCCGCCATCGCCGGCCTGACCCGGACCGCCGCCGCGCAGGCGCTGTTCCCCGCGGTCTCCGACGCGGACGTCCGCGCGCGGCGCGCGGCCGTCGAGGCCCTCGGCAAGGTCGGCGGCCCCGACGCCGAGTCCTTCCTGCTCTCCGCCGCGACCGACGCGGATCCGGGCGTGCGCGGCGAGGCGGCGCTCGCGCTGTTCCGCCAGCGCCTGCTCAAGCGCGTGCCGGAGTACTCGACCGCGGCCGTCACCCGCCTCGCCCTGCTCTCCGCGGACGCCGACCCCGAGGTGCGCTGGCGCGCCGACTACGCCTTCTCGCGCTGGCCGGAGCCGCGCGCCGCCGTCCCGTTGGCGGCCGCCCAGGGCGACGCCGACTGGCGCGCGCGCCTGTTCGCGGTCCGCGCGCTCGCCAAGCTGGAGAAGGCGCCCGACGCCGCGCGCCTGTCCGATCCGGACGTCTACGTCCGCGCGGAGGCCGTCGCCGCGTTTTCGGCGGCGAAGGCCTGGGACAAGATCCCCGACGCCGTCTTTCTCGACGCGTCCCCGCACGTGCGCGCGGCCGCCGCCGACGCCGCCGCCGCCTCGGGGAACGCGGAGCGCTTCGCGCCGCTCGCGGAGCGGGTGCTCGCGAGCTCCGGCACGCTCGCGCCGGCCCGCGCGCTGCTCGCCCTGGCCCGGTTGAAGGGCCAGTCCGCCGTGCCCGAGCTCGTCAAAGCGCGCCAGGACCCGCGTTGGTGGATCCGCGCCTCCGCCTACGAGGCCTCCGGTCTCCTGCCGGGAGCCTTCCAGATCCTCAACGACGGGATCCAGGACCGCGACCCGCGCGTGGCCGCGCAGGCGCTCGAGACGCTCGCCGGCTCGACCGCGCCGGTCGACGGCGTCCTCGACCGCGTGCTGCGCGACCCGAAGGCGCCGCTCGAGCTGCTCGGCACCGCCATCGACGCGGCGACGGTGCGAGCCTCCACGTCTTCTCTCGACGGCCTGCTCTCGGCCCTCGAGCGCGTGCGCAAGTCCGACGAGGCCGAACTGCGCGAGGACCTGCGCAAGGCGCTGCAGGCCGTCGCGGCCAAGCACCCCGACCGCGCCGACGAGATCAAGAAAGCCCTCGAGCGCCTGCCCGAGTTCGCCGACAAGCCGCGTACGTATCGCTTCCTCAAGAAGCCTCCCGAGGTCGTGTTCACGACCGAGAAGGGGAGCTTCACGATCGCGCTCGCCTCGGCAGCCGACGCCGGCAACCACGTCGCGGCGTTCGTCGACAGCGTCAAGCGCAAGCTGTACGACGGCCTGACGTGGCACCGCGTGGTCACGGCCTTCGTGATCCAGGGCGGCGACCCGCGCGGCTCCGGCTGGGGCGACGACGGCTGGCGCTTGGCGGACGAGATCAATCCGCTGCACTTCGAGCGCGGAACCGTCGGCATGCCGAAAGCCGGCAAGGACACGGGGGGCTGTCAGCTGTTCATCAGCTTGGTGCCGACGCCGCACCTCGACGGGCGCTACACGGCCTTCGGCCAGGTCGTGGCGGGCCAGGACGTCCTCGACTTGATCGAGCCCGGCGACGAGATCGTCAGCGCGCGGCTGAGATAGAGGGGCCCGCGGCGGCGAGCTTCAGGAGCCTCGCCGCTTCCGCGAAGTGGCGGTCCAGGACCAGTCCGCCGGGGCTGGCCATGAGGCTCGTTCCGTCCTGCTCGTGGCGGACGGCCATGGCCTCGGGCGCGTATTCGCTGACATACTCGTCGGGCAGCCCCAGGACGTGCCCGAACTCGTGGGCGGGCGTGTGGAACTCGAACGTCCGGGCCAGCGCGATCTGATCGCCGCCGGCGAAGGAGTTCGTCCGGCCGCTCTCGATCAGCCGCAGGGCGTCGGAGGGCGCGGGCTCTCCGGCGGCGAGGACGCGCACGGAGACGCGCGTCTCGAACGTCCTCTCGCGGCCGTCCTCCTGGAATCGTCCGGACCAATAGCTCTCGATGGAGCGGCGGAAGGCGTCGATCACCGCGGGGTCGTCGATGGACGTCACGAAGCGCGCCTCGACGCGGTAGCCGCCCTCCACCTCGCGGAAGGAGAGGCCCGGGTGGTCCGGCACGCGCAAAGGACGGCCGCGGACGTCGATCGAGGAGAAGCTCCGCGTCACGGAGTTGTTCATGATCCGGCTGACGACGTCCTCCTGGCGGTCGAGCGCTCGCGCATAATCGCTCGCGGCCTTCTTCCAGCGCAGCGCCTCGCGCTCGCGGCCGGCGCGCGAGAGACGCAGGCGCTTGGCCGCGTCGCGGCGGGCGCGCGCGAGCTCGAAGAGGGCGCGTGCCTCGCGGATTCTCTTCGAGACCTCGTTCATCGAGGTCGTCCATTTCGCGACGGACTCGCCGGCGCGCAGCGGAACCGCGGCGGCGGACGCCGGGGGATGCCAGCCGCCGGAGGCGTTGAACGCGCTGCGGCCCTGCACCTTGCCGGAGCGATCCTCGATTCGCTCCGCGAGGAGCGCCGCGCGTCCCTCCGCGATGCGCGTCTTCTCCTGCCGCTCCCATGCGACGGCGGCGAGCATTCGGTCGTCCTCGAAGTAGCCGGAGGCCTTCGCCGCGACGCCGCGGACCGATTCCGGGAGATCGTCTTCCGCCGCGACTCGAGCCAGGAATTCGCGCGACGTGGAGTGCAGGACGCGCGAGACCTCCGCGCGCGGCCCGGAGGGCAGAGGGCCTTCATACGCGCGCCGCAGACCTTCCGCCAGCGAGTACAGCGCGCTCTCGAGGCCGCGGGGCGCGGCGAGCTCGCGGAGCACCTGGCCGATCATGGCTTCGTTGCCGGCCGCGGAAGCGGCGGTCGCGCGAAGCGGACGCAGAGCGTCGTCTTTCTGCAGGATCGCGCGGCCCAGCTCGGCGACGCGGCCGGCGGGCAGCGCGCGGGCGTCGAGCTCGCCGGAACGATCGGCGGCCCGCGACGTCAGGCCGTCGAGGATCTGCTGCGCGTACCGCAGCGCGATCTGGCGCTTTCTCTGGGCGAGAGCCGCGTCGTCGGCCGGCGCGGGCGCCGGAGCGGCCGCGGCGCCGGCGCCCGCCGGAGCCGCGGGGATCGATGCGGCCGGGAGCGCCGCCGCGGCGACGGCGGCCGCGTCGATCTTCAAGGACGGCGCGAGCGGCGCCGGGGAGAACGCGCTCGCCGCCGCGAGCGGGGCGGCGGACTGCGGCGCGAGGGCGGCCCCGACGGCTCCCGCCGACAGGGAGGCGGCCGGGGCGGACGGGATCGCCGGGACGGCGCGCTCGACGAGGGCCGCTCGCGAAGCGAGCGGCCCCGCCGCCGCGAGAATCAGGGCGAGAGTCGGACCCATGAACCGGCCGATCTTCATGCCTTGAGAGGGTAGGGGCCGAGAGAGCTCTCCGCATGGGCCGATGGGTCCCGGGCTCTGGGCCCTCGGCGGCCCTTGATTGATCGGCCCGGCTGGAGTACACTGGTGCCATGACCCGGTTCTTGGACGCCGCCCTGCGCCTCGGCTTCGGCGTCCTGATCGCCTGCGCCGGCCTGTCCGCCGCGGGCGCTACCGCCGCTTCCGACGCGCCGCGCGCGCCCGAGGTCCTGGACGCCTCCGCCGGGATCGTCCGCTCCAGCCCGTCGGCTCCGGCCGCGCTGGCTCTCGTGCGCGCGGGCTTCGTCCGCTTCGAGGCGCGCCGCTCCGCGCCGCTCCCGTCCGCTCTCGCGTCCCGGTCTTTCGCGCCCTTGACGCTCGCGTTTTCCTCCGTCCCGGCGGCTCCCGCCGCCGTCCGCCGGCCCGGCTCCGCGCCGGGCTCCCTCTCCCGCGGCCCTCCCGCCTCCGCGTAGCAGCCAGCGTCGTCCGGCCGTCGCCGTCAAAATTGCTACCCTGAGGTTTCCCCATGATCAAGAAGACTTTCGAGAAGATTTTCGGCTCCGCCAGCCAGCGGACCTTGAAGCGCTATCGCCCCATGCTGGAGAAGATCAACGCGCTCGACGAGACGGTCAAAGCCTGGCCCGACGAGGCCTTCCCCAAGCGCACCGCCGAGCTCCGCGCGGAGATCCAGGAGCGCATCGCCGCTTGCGACATCCCGACGAACGACGACGAGTACCGCGAGAAGCGCAAGGAAGCCGAGATCGAGATCCTCAACGACTACCTGCCCGAGGCCTTCGCGATGTGCCGCGAGGCCGGCCGGCGCGCCATCGGCCTGCGCCACTTCGACGTCCAGTTCCTGGGCGGCATGGTGCTGCACAACGGTTCGATCGCCGAGATGCGCACCGGCGAGGGTAAGACCCTCGTCGCGACGGCTCCGGCCTACCTGAACGCGCTCGTCGGCAAGGGCGTGCACGTGGTGACGGTCAACGACTACCTGGCCAAGCGCGACAGCGAGTGGATGGGACCGGTCTACAAGTTCCTGGGCCTCACGGTCGGCGTGGTCCAGCACGACGTCTCCAACCAGGAGCGCCAGGCCGCGTACAACTGCGACATCACCTACGTCACCAACAACGAGATCGGCTTCGACTACCTGCGCGACAACATGGTGGTGCGCAAAGAGGATCGCGTCCTGCGTCCTCTGTATTACGCCATCATCGACGAGGTCGACTCGATCCTCATCGACGAGGCGCGCACGCCGCTGATCATCTCCGGCGCGGCCGAGAAGTCGACGGAGCGGTATGCCATCGTCAATCGACTGATCCCTCATCTCAAGGTGCGGCTGATCACCGAAGAGGAAGAGATCCAAGCGAAATACACCGAGACCGACCTGACCATCGGCTGGGACGCTATCGTGGACGAAAAGAATCACACGGCGGTGCTGACGGAAGAGGGCATCAACAAGTGCGAAGCCCTGCTCGGGCTGAAGAACCTTTACGACGACCTGGAAGGCGAATGGGTCCACCACATCACTCAAGCTCTCCGAGCGCACTTCCTCTACAAGCGCGACGTCGAGTACGTGGTCAAAGACGGCGAATGCATCATCGTCGACGAATTCACCGGCCGCCTGATGCCGGGGCGTCGTTGGTCCGACGGCCTGCATCAAGCCGTCGAGACGAAGGAGAACCTCCCGCCGAAGGAGGAGAACCAGACGCTGGCGACGATCACGTTCCAGAACTTCTTCAAGATCTACAAGAAGCGCTCGGGCATGACCGGAACGGCGATGACGGAAGAGGACGAGTTCCTCGAGATCTACAACATGGACGTGCGCGAGATCCCGACGAACCGTACGATCGCGCGCAAGGACCTGCCGGACCAGGTCTACAAGTCCGAGCGCGAGAAGTTCAACGCGATCGTGGAGCAGATCCGGGAGCTGTGGAAGATCGGCCGGCCGGTGCTGGTCGGCACGCGCTCCATCGAGAAGTCGGAGAAGCTCGCCGCGATGCTGCGCGGCCAGGGCATCCCGCACCAGGTCCTCAACGCGAAGTATCACGAGATGGAGGCGCAGATCATCTCGCAGGCGGGCCACAAGGGCGCGGTCACCATCGCGACCAACATGGCCGGCCGCGGCACGGACATCCTGCTGGGGGGCAACCCTCAGGATCCCGCCGAGTACGAGGTCGTCAAGCAGCTCGGCGGCCTGCACGTGCTCGGCACCGAGCGCCACGAGTCGCGCCGCATCGACAACCAGCTGCGCGGCCGCTGCGCGCGCCAGGGCGACCCGGGCACGACGCAGTTCTTCCTCGCGCTCGACGACGAGCTGATGCGGCTGTTCGGCTCGGACAAGATCGCGCCGCTGATGGAGCGGCTGGGCATGCAGGAGGGCGAGGTCATCGAGTCCGGCCTGGTCAGCTACCAGATCGAGAACGCGCAGGGGCGCGTCGAGACGCACAACTTCGACATCCGCAAGCAGCTGCTCGACTACGACAACGTGATGAACAAGCAGCGCGAGGTGGTCTACAAGCTGCGCGACAACGTGCTGTTCGGAACGTCGGTGAGCCCGCAGATCCTCGCGATGATCAAGGAGGACGTCGCCTCCGAGGTCGAGATCGCCTCGGCGGGCAAGGACGACGCGCACGAGTGGGACATCGCGTCGCTCTCCGGCTACCTCGAGCGCACGTTCGGCCTGGAGTGGGCGCCGTCGAAGGACGACCTCAACGGGCTCACGACCGAGAAGCTCAAGACGGAGCTGACCAAGGCGGCGCTGGACATCTACGCGCGCCGCCCGGCGGAGTTCTCCGGCTACGACTTCAAGGAAGTCGAGAAGATGATCCTTCTCCAGATGATCGACAAGGCCTGGAAGGGCCACCTCTACGACCTCGATCACCTCAAGAAGGCGATCTTCCTGCGCGCGTACGGGCAGAAGGACCCGAAGCTCGAGTACCAGAAGGAATCCGCGGAGATGCTGATCGCGATGATCGACCGCATCCGCGAGTCGACGGTCGAGTACGTCTTCCGCGTCGAGGCGCCCAAGGCGCCGCCGCCTCCGTCGATCCCGGAAACGCCTCCGGCGGGCGAGCCTCAGCCCGACGGGATGCGCAACGACCCCGCGACGGGGCTTCCGGAGCCGCCCGCGCCGCCGGCGAGGCCGGCGGCGGTCGGCCGCGGCGTGCTGTCCGGCGGGGGCGCGGCCGTCAAGGCGCTGCCCGACATCCAGAAGATCGGGCGCAACGATCCCTGCTTCTGCGGGTCCGGCAAGAAGTTCAAGAAATGCCACGGAGCCGGGCAGGCCTGATCGGCGCCGCCGTCGGGGGCGCGCTCGCGGGCTTGGCCCTGCCGCGAGCGGGCCTCTGGGCGTTCGGGTGGGTCGGGCTCGTCCCCTTCTTCCTGTTCGCCAACGAGGGGCGCTCGCGCCGCTACGCCGCGGCCGCGGGGCTGGCGGCGGGATTCGGCTATCACGTCGCTGTCCTGCATTGGATCTACGCGACGTGCCGGTTCGCTCAAATTCCGCCTTTCGTCGCGCTGTGCGCCCTTGCGGCTCTGGCTTTCGTTCTCGGTCTCAATTGGGCTCTCATCGGTTATCTCGGCGCGGTCATCGGCGAGCGCGCGCCGCGAGCCTTGCGTCCGTGCTTGTGGGCGATCGTCTGGACCGGAGTCGCCGGCGCATTCACGAGCTGGACGCCTCGTCTGGCCGTCGACGTGCTCGGCTACACGCAATGGCGCAATCTCGG
>DATNGC010000192.1:0-5305 GCA_035606075.1 Elusimicrobiota bacterium | reverse complement strand
CTGGTCCAGCGCAGCGCCGAGATGGGCGCCGTGCTTCATCGGAAGCTCGAGGCCCTGCTCGAGCTACCGTCGGTCGGAGACGTCCGGGGTCTCGGCCTTTTGGCCGGGATCGAGTTCGTCGCCGACAAGAAGACCAAGGCGCCCTTCCCGCGCTCGCTCAAGTTCGCGGAGTCCTTCGTCTCCGCCGCGCTGGAGGCGGGCCTCGTCGTGTGGCCCAACGTCGGCCACGCCGACGGCGAGAACGGCGACCTCGTCATGGTCGCTCCCCCTTTCACCGTTTCCGAGAGCGAGATCGACGAGATCGTCGCGCGCTTCAAGACCGCACTGGAGGCCTGCCATGTCCGCCGCTAACGCCGCCCCGACCAAGATCACCTACACGTCCGCCAACGCGGACATGACCGCTTTCCACAAATCCTTCGACGAGGCGCTGACGGCGGTCCGCGCGAAGGCCGGACAGGAGCATCCGCTCTGGATCGGCGACAAGGCGGTGAAGTCTTCTTCACCTCTCATCGAGGACACCTCGCCGATCGACACGTCGTTCGTGCTGGGACGCTTCGCCTCGGCGACGCCGGAGCACGTGGACCTCGCGGTCAAGGCGGCGCGCAAGAGCCAGAAGGAGTGGGCGGCTCGCTCGTGGAAGGAGCGCGTCGCGCTCCTGCGCAAGGCCGCGGAGGCGATCCGCGAGCGCAAGTTCGAGATCGCGGCGGTGATGTCGCTCGAGGTGGGCAAGAGCCGGCTCGAGGCGATGGGCGACGCCGAGGAATCGGCCGACCTGATCGACTACTACGCGAAGATGGTCGAGGACAACGACGGCTACGTGAAGCCTCTGGGCAAGCTGCTGCCCAACGAGAACACGCGCTCCGTCCTCCGGCCGTTCGGCGTCTTCGTCTGCATCGCGCCGTTCAACTTCCCGATGGCGCTCTCGACGGGCATGTCCGCGGCGGCCCTGCTCGCCGGCAACGCGGTGGTCTACAAGCCCGCGCAGGACACGCCGTGGACGGGACTGATGCTCTACGAGTGCTACAAGGCCGCGGGCCTGCCGGCCGGGCTGTTCAACTTCGTCACGGGTCTCGGCGCGGAGATCGGCGACGCGCTCTGGAAGAACCCGGGGGTGGACGGCATCGTGTTCACGGGCTCCAAGGAAGTCGGGATGCGCATGGTCAAGGAGTTCTCCTCGGCCTACCCGAAGCCGGCGCTGATGGAGCTCGGCGGAAAGAACCCGGCTTACGTCGCCGAGACGGCGAACCTCGACGACGCCGTCTCGGGCGTCGTGAAGTCCGCCTTCGGGCTGCAGGGCCAGAAGTGCTCGGCCTGCTCCCGCGTCTACGTCCACGAGAAGGTCTACGACGCGTTCGTCAAGAAGCTCGTCGCGGCGAGCAAGAAGATCCGCACCGGGGACCCGACCGAGAAGGACGTGGATTTCGGGCCGGTCATCAACGCGAAGGCCGTCAAGACGTTCGAGACCGCGGCCGCGGCGGCGCGCGCGGGCGGGCAGAACCTCGTCGGCGGCGTCCGGCTCACCGGCGGGATCTTCGACAAGGGCCACTACTGCGCGCCGACGATCGTCGAGCTCCCGCTCGACCACGAGCTCTTCATGCGCGAGCTCTTCGTCCCGATCCTCGTCGTCGGAAAGGTGACGTCGATCGACCAGGCGATCGCGGAGTCCAACCGCGCGGAGTACGGCCTCACCGCGGGGATCTTCACGGCCAAGAAGGAGGAGATCGAGAAGTTCTTCGACGAGATCGAGGCCGGAGTCTGCTACGCGAACCGGCCGACGGGCGCGACGACCGGCGCCTGGCCCGGCGTGCAGTCCTTCTGCGGCTGGAAGGGCTCGGGCTCGACCGGCAAGGGCGGCTGCGGACCTTATTACGTCGCGCAGTTCATGCGCGAGCAGAGCCGCACGATCATGGAATAGAGAGCAAGACATGGCCACCAAGACCGCTCCCGCGAAGTCGCCCGCCGCCGCGTACCCCCGCCTCGTCGTCCCCCCGCCCGGACCCAAGGCCCAGGCGATCATCGCCAAGGACAAGGCGTACGCGTCGCCGTCCTACATCAAGGAGTACCCGCTCGTCATCGCGGGCGGCCAGGGAGCGATGATCGAGGACGTCGACGGCAACCGCTTCATCGACTGGATGGCGGGCATCGCGGTGTCCTCGACGGGCTACGCGCATCCGGCCGTCACGAAAGCCGTGCAGGAGGCGGCCGGGCGGTTCCTTCATATCTGCGGCACCGACTTCTACTACGAAGGCTTCTCCGACCTGTGCGAGAAGCTGGCGAAGTCCGCGCCGTGGAAGGGCGGCGCGCGCGTGTTCCTCACCAACTCCGGCACCGAGGCGGTCGAGGGCGCGGTCAAGCTGGCGCGCCAGCACACCAAGCGCGGCGCGATCGTCGCGTTCCAGACCGCCTTCCACGGCCGCTCGTACGCGGCGCTGTCGCTGACCTCGTCGAAAGTCAAATACCGGAAGGGCTTCGGGCCGCTGATGCCCGAGGTGTACCACCTCCCCTTCCACAACCCGTACCGCAACACCGCCCAGGAGTGCATCGCGGCGGCCAACGAGCTCTTCGAGACGCTCGTCGCGCCGCAGGACGTCGCGGCCGTGATCATGGAGCCGATGCAGGGCGAGGGCGGCTACGTCGTGCCGTCGAAGGAGTTCCTCCAGTATTGGCGCAAGATCTGCGACGAGCACGGCATCGTGCTGGTCTACGACGAGGTCCAGTGCGGCGTGGGCCGCACCGGCAAGATGTGGGCCTGCGAGGCGCTGGGCGTCCTTCCGGACGTGATCCTGAGCGCCAAGGGCCTCGGCTCCGGCATGCCCATCGGCGCGATCATCGCGAAGGAGTCGGTCATGACGTGGCCCCGCGGCTCGCACGGCTCCACGTACGGCGGCAACCCCGTGGCTTGCGCGTCCGCGCTCGCGACGCTCAAGCTCGTCGAGAGCGAGCTCGCGGCCAACGCGTCGAAGATGGGCGCGCGCCTGCTCGCCGGCGCGCGCAAGCTCGCCGCCAAGCACGACTGCATCGGCGACGTGCGCGGCCAAGGCCTCTTCATCGGAGTGGAATTCGTGAAGGACCGCAAGACCAAGGAGCCCGCGGCGGAGCTCGTCGGCAAGCTCGAGCAGCTCGCCTTCACGAAGGGACTGCTCCTGCTCGGCTGCGGCAAGTCCGTCATCCGCATCGCGCCGCCTCTCGTTCTGAGCGAGTACGACGTGGACAAGGGCCTCGAGATTCTCGACGCCTGCCTCGGAGAGCTCGCCTAGGGCATGCTCCGGGCCGATCGCCTCCGCGGCGAGGGCGCGGACCCGTCGCTGGAGCTGGCGGATCGATTTCGCGCGGAGATCTCGCGGGGCCGCTTCGTCGACGCCTTCGCGCTCGGCGAGCGGGCCCTCGACGAGAAGCCTTCGGCCGGCGCCTATGAAGCGCTGCTGTCGCCGGTCTCGCCCGGACCCGGCGGCGCTTCGCGCCCGCTTTATGAGCTCCTCGAGCTCCTCCGGCGGGACCGGTCGCGCGGGCACGCCGCCTGGCGCCGCCACCTCCGCCTCGTCCTCCTCGAGAAGCTCGGCTGGCCCGAGGAGGCTCTGTCGCTCTCCGAGGAGCTGGAGGGGCTCCCGGCGCGCTACGCCTGGATGCGGTTCAACCGCGGGCAAATGCTCTTGAACCTGCGCTGGGCCTACGGCGACGCCGAGCGCGAGTTCCGCGCCGTCCTGAAGTCCGCTCCGGCCTTTTGGACGGCCGAGGCGTGCCTGGCCGAATCCGCCCTGTGCCGGGGGCGTCCGAAGTCCGCGTTCGAGACGATGAGCCGCTGCGTCGAGCGCCTCCGCTCGCGGCCGACGGAGTTCCGCAAAGCGGCGATCTGGCGCGGCGAGCTCAATCTCTGGACCGGCCGTTACGACGCGGCGGCGGCCGACTTCCAGCCCTACGCCGACGAGGGGATGCCCCTCGCGCTGTGCTGGCGCGGCGCCGCCTTGCTGCGCTCAGGCTCCATTCGCGAGGCGCTGTCCGACTTGAACGAGTCGATCCGCCTCTCGCCGCGCGACGCCGAGACTCTGGTCTGGCGCGGGGAGGCGCTCCGGCTGGACGGCCAGGTCGCGCCCGCGCGGCGCGACCTCGACGAGGCGCTCCGGCTCAACGGCTCCAACGTCTGGGCCCAGATCAATCGCGCGCTTTGCGCCTCCGCCGCCGGGGACGCCGCGGGCTTCTGGTCCGATTTCGACCTTCTGCCCGCCCGCGTCCTGCGGTTCTTCGAGTGGAAGCTGGCGCTCGCCGTCGAACGGGACGCCGGGAAGGGCAGGTCCCTGCTGGAGGGCATCCTCGCCGCCGCCCGCGGCATCCGGCGTCCGGAGCTGTATCTCTACCCTCTCTGGATGGACCTCGGCCGCTAGCGCGCCGCGGGGGCGTGCCCCGACGCCGCGTCGAGCAGGCGCTGCGCGTCCCACATCTTCGCGTAGATCCCGCCCGCCTTCATCAGCTCGTCGTGCGTGCCCTGCTCGGCGACGACTCCGTCGGAGAACACGACGATGCGGTCCGCGCGCTGGACGTTGCTGAGTCGGTGCGCGATCACGATCTGCGTGGTCCTGCCGCGCCGCGCCGCGATCTGGTCCTCGATGAGCTGCTGCGTGCGCCCGTCGAGCGCCGACGTGGGCTCGTCGTAGATCATCACGCCGAACGGGTTCTGCGGCTGGACGAAGATCTGCGCCAGCATCAGGCGCTGCTTCTGGCCTCCCGAGAGGTTGAGGCCGCGCTCCCCCACGCGCGTGCGGTAGCCCAGCCGCGCGACGTCGTCGAGGACGGCGGCGCTTCGCGCCGCCGCTAAGAACTGCTCCCACGTCGCCTCGGAGGCGCCGATCGCGTTGTCCTTGAGGCCTTTCTTCGGGTCCAGCGCCGCGGCCGGCACGCCTTCGACGGACTTGCGCAGCTCCGCGCGCACCGCTTCGAGCGCCGAAGACAGCTTCTCGATGAGAGCCGCGTCGTCCTTCTCGGCCCCCGCCGCGTTCAGCGCGCGGTCCGCGCCGAACCTCAGGACCTGGTCGTGCAGGCCCGACGCCTTCGCCGCCGCCCAGACCTCCGCCTCGGTCGCCGCCGGCCGCAGGTAGGCGATGTTGTCGCGCACGGACGCCGCGAACGGGATCGAGTCCTGCAGGCTCACGCCGATCTCCCGGCGGAAAGCGCGCAGGTTGAGCTCGGTCAGCGGCACGCCGTCGACGCGGATCTCGCCGGACTCCAAGGGATAGAGGCCGAGGACGCTCATCGCCGTCGTCGTCTTGCCGCCGCCGGTCATGCCCACGAAGCCCACCATCTGCCCGGGCTC
>DATNGC010000191.1:0-3666 GCA_035606075.1 Elusimicrobiota bacterium | reverse complement strand
CTTGCGGTAGTGGACGAGCTCGGCGATGGACTCCTTGACGTCCTCGAGGGACAGGTGCTGCTTGTTCTTCGAGTAGACGTACTTGGCGTCGGGGTACCAGCGCTGGACCAGCTCCTTGATGGAGGAGACGTCGATGGAGCGGTAGTGGAAGAAGTCGTGCAGGCGCGGCATGTACTTCACGAGGAAGCGGCGGTCCTGGCCGATCGTGTTGCCGCACAGAGGCGACTTGCCGGAGGCGCACCACTGGGACAGGAACTCGAGCGTGCGCGCCTGCGCGTCGAGCTCCGTGACGCGGGAGTCGCGGCAGCGCTGGGTCAGCCCGGACTTGCCGTGCTGCTCGACGCACCACGGGTCCATGTTGTCCAGGATCTCGTTGGACTGGTGGATGGCCAGGCAGGGGCCCTCGGCCAGGATGTTGAGCTCGCCGTCGGTCACGATCGTGGCGATCTCGAGGATGACGTCCCGGTCCGGCTCCAGGCCGGTCATCTCGAGGTCCAGCCAGACCAGGTTCTTGTCGTCCGCGCTCGGCATGCGGGCATCCTACCAAAATGACAGGCCCGCGGCACAAAGCGCCCGCCAGCGCCGTCTCACCGTGTGACCAAAGTGTTGCGTCGTTTTCTTGACAGCCCTCGCCGGGTCTGTTAGACTTCGGGAACGGCTTTTCGGTCATTTTAGGAGGTCCTCTGAACATGAAACGCGTCTCGAACTACGCTCTCGCCCTCGTCGCGGCGGTCGCCCTCGGCGCCTGCCACGGCTCCAAGTCCTCCCCCATCGTCGCCGCCAACAACGCCCCCGACTGGGTCAACCGCGGCAGCGGCGCCTTCAAGGACCAGTCCGGCGTCAAGGTGTTCTACGGCGTAGGCATCCTGCAGGGCGTGCGCAACATCGGCCTCGCCGTCCCGACCGTCGACGATCGCGGCCGCGCCGAGATCGCCAAGGTCATGAGCTCGATGGTGACCGTGCTGGGCAAGGACTACGCCGCCTCCACGACGGCCGGCGACATGTCCAAGAGCAGCGAGGAGCAGATGGTCAGCCAGACCCACAAGGTCTTCGCGAACTTCTCCCTCCACGGCTCCATGCCGGTGGACCACTGGGTCGACCGCAGCGATCCCAAGAACGTCGTGTACTACTCACTCGTCAAGCTCGACATGGCCTCCGTCCAGGGAGCCCTCGACGAGAGCAAGGACCTCGACGCGAAGACCCGCGACTACGTGAAGGCCAACGCAGACAAGGCGTTCGACGAGCTCAACGCGGAGCAAGCCAAGCACTAAGATGAGGATCCAACTCTCCGTCGCCGCGCTCGGCGCGGTCCTGGCGCTGTCGGCCTGCGGCACCTCGGTGACCCGCATGGACCCCAACCAGGCGAAGGACGTCAGCGGTCACTGGAACGACGAGGACTCGCGCGAGGTCGCGCAGGAGATGATCTCCGATTCCTTGTCGCGCCCGTGGGTCGCGGCCGCCCAGGCCGACCTCGGCAAGAACCCGACCGTCATCGTCGGGACCGTGCGCAACCAGTCGTCCGAGCACATCGCCACCGACACCTTCGTCGAGGACCTTCAGCGCGAGCTGATCAACTCCGGCAAGGTGAACTTCGTCGCCTCGAAGGCCGAGCGCGGCGAGGTGCGCGAGGAGCGGGCCGACCAGGACACGCACTCGTCCGAGGACACCCGCGCGGCGAACGGCCAGGAGACCGGCGCGAACTTCATGCTCAGCGGCACGATCAACTCGATCGTGGACCAGGAAGGCGGCAAGGCCGTCGTCTTCTTCCAGACGAACCTCAAGATGCTGAACATGAAGACGCACCAGATCGTCTGGAACGGCCAGAAGAAGATCAAGAAGTACGTCACGCGCTCCCGGGCCTCGTTCTAGGACCATGGGCGCTTACCGGCCCCTCCTTTCAAAACTGAGAGGAGGGGCCGCTCTTTTCCCCCTCGCCGCGATCCTGTTGAGCGCCTGCGCGGGCGGCGGCGTCACCTTGCGCAAGAAGGTCGACGCCAAGCTCGCCGCGGGCGACTACGCGGGCGCCCAGGCGCTCGTCGAGGGCGCCAAGACCGGCGTCTACGGCTATAAGAACCGGGTCCTCTACCACCTCGACCTCGGCGCCATCGAGCACGACGCCGGGAAGTACAAGGCGAGCGACGACGACTTCTCCGTCGCCGAAGGCGACATGGACCAGCTGTACACGAAGAGCCTCCACCAGGCCGCCGGCATGCTGCTCCTCAACGACAACACCATGGACTACGCCGGCGAGCGCTTCGAGCGGGCCCTCGTCAACGTGTACCGCGCGCTGAACTATCTGTTCATGGACGACCGGGAGAACGCCCTGGTCGAAATCCGCAAGCTCTCGCGCCTGCTACAGGAGTACTCCGACACCTCCGGTGGTTCGATCGCCTACAAGGACGACGCCTTCGGGCAGTACCTGTCCGCCCTGCTCTACGCCGACGGCGGCCAGCCCGACGACGCGCGCATCGCCTTCGAGGCGGCCGGACGCGCCTACGACAGTTACGCCACAGCTTACGGGACTCCGCGCCCTCCGTTGGACTCCGCACCGCTGGGCGACATGAACGGCGAACTTGTCTTTATCCACGCCAACGGGACGGCCCCGCTCAAGCAGAGCAAGACGTTCCAAGTCGCCTGGGGCGAGGGCCTCGCGGCGGTCAACTCCTCCGGCGGCGAGCCCAACTCCGCCCAGGCCCGGAACGCGATCCGCGCCGGCGTGGTCGGGCACGCGATCACCGTCGCCTATCCCGTCTACGTCCAAGAGCCGTTCCGCATCCGCTCCTCCGAGATCGAGGTCGACGGGGTCAAGTCCGGCACCCGCCTGGTCGAGGACGTCTCCGCGATCGCGCAGAAAGCCCTGGCGCAGCGCCAGGCCCTGATCCGCACGCGCGCCGTCGCGCGCGCCGCGATCAAGTACATCCTCTCGCAGCAGGTCGTCATCCAGGCCAAGCGCCAGTACGGCGAGCACTCCTGGCAGGCGTTCGCCGCCCAGGCCGGCACCGCCGCGCTCGCCGCCGGCACCGAGACCGCGGACACGCGCGCGTGGAGCACCCTTCCCGCTCAGTTCCTGATGACCCGCATGCCCCTTCCCCCCGGCGAGCATCAGGTCACTGTGCGCTACCGCGGCGCCGGGAACGAGGTCCTTCTGACCCGGAACTTCACCGTCACGATCCGCAAAGGCCAGCGCGCCTATCTTCATGACAGGACGGCACTATGAAAAAGATCACGATCCTCGCCGGCGCCGCGCTCCTCGCCGCGGCCTGCGGCACCGCGCCGAAGCGCTCCGCCCAGGTCTCCAGCGGCGGTCCGCGCCCGCAGTGGGCCGACGGCGACAGCCCCGATTATCCGAAGGCGAGCTACATCACCGGCGTCGGCAGCGCCGACGACGAGAACGAGGCCTCCGACCGCGCCCGCGGCGAGGTCGCCCGCGTGTTCAACGCCGATGTCAGCGTGACCTCCGCCGACAGCGAGAGCGAGTCCAACGCGAGCCAGGGCGGGCGCGAGATGCACTCCTACTCCAACGACGTCGCGCAGAAGATCAAGACCGTCTCGCAGAAGGTCCTCGAGGGCGTGGACATCGCCGCGCGCTGGAAGGACCCCGTCGGCCGCTACTACGCGCTCGCGGTCCTGCCCAAGACGCAAGGCCTGCTCGCCGTGCAGGAGAAA
>DATNGC010000190.1:0-2200 GCA_035606075.1 Elusimicrobiota bacterium | reverse complement strand
GAGCATCTCGTAGTAGAGCGACGTCTTCCCGCCGATATGGACGGACGTCGTGCGCTTCGCGCCGGGCGCCAGCGGGCCCAGCTCGCGGCGCTCCCCGCTGGTCCCGTCGATGATCGCGAAGGCGTCGACCGGCACGAGCCCCTCGTTGTCGACGGTGACCGAATAGGACTCGCTGGAGACGAACAGCGCGGCCACGATCAGGGCGGCGAAAGGGGCGAAGGACAGCAGGACCATGCCGCCGATCCGCCGATCGCGGGACACCAGGATCGACGAGGCGCCGCGCGCGCGCTCGCGGCGGACGTGGACGACGAGCAGAGCCGCGCCGGCGGCCCAGAGGACCCCGCCGTAGAGGAGCGCGGCGGTCCCCGCGGCGACGAGCCCGGGATTGCGGGTCACGGTCCAGAGGAGGAAGATCACGGCTCCCGCCGCGGGGGGGGCGCCGGCGCACAGCATCGCGGCTCGGAACAGCGCCCTCCGCGGCGTCTTCGTCGTCATCGCCCGGGCATCAGCGGCCGAGGAGGTCCTTGAGGAACTTTTTCCGGTCGGGGACCGCATGATAAGCGCCGATCTTCTCCAGAGGCGACGTGAGCGTCAGATAGGTGGTCGGATCGAAGTACACCCCGTGGGCGTTGAGGACGCGCAGCACGCGGTGCTGGTCCTTCTGGAGCAACTCGAGCAGCGTGGGGAGCTTGCGCCGGACGGCTACGCGGCCGTGCTTTCTTTTCGCCATTCGAAGGGTCCTTTGGGAAAGTTCATCGCGAGCTTGATCGCGACGTCCACGTCCGACGCCGAAGCCGTGCCTTCCGCGACGACGAGCTCCGCCTCCGCGATCAGCGCCGCCCGCAGGCCGCCCCAGGCGTCCGCTTCGGGAGCCGCCGCCAGCAGGGAAACGGCCTCGGGGTTCTCGCCGGACGCCTTCCCGTCGGCGTAGAGATAGAAGCCCTTCCCCGATTTCCGCCCGCTCATACCGCGGTCGACCAGCGCCTGCTGGAGGGCGGGCGGCGCGAAGCGCTCGGGGCGGCCCAGCGCCTCGAAGATCGACTTCGTGATCGAGAGATTGGTGTCGAGACCGATCAGGTCCATCAGCTCGAACGGCCCCATCGGCACGCCGCCCTTCGACCGGCAGTCCGCGTCGAGCGTCGCGAACGGCGCGGCGCCGCCCGCGAGGCGCTGCGCCGCCACGTAATAGGGGCGCATCACGCGGTTGACGATGAAGCCCGGCACGTCCTTGACGTCGACCGGAGTGCGCTTGAGTCCCATCAGCACGAAATCGAAGGCCTCGCGGAAGGCCTCCGGGGAGGTCCTCGGCGCGCGGATCATCTCGACGAGCTTCATCGCCACCGGCGGGTTGAAGAAGTGGATGCCGAGCGTCCGCTCCGGATCGGCCGCCCGCGCCATGACGTCCGCCACCGACAAGGACGACGTGTTCGTCGCGAGCACGGCGTCCGGGCAGATCCGCGAGAGCTTTTCGAAAAGATCCCGCTTGAGGGGAAGACTCTCCGGCGCGGCCTCGATCACCAGGTCCGCGCCCGTCAGCTCCTCGAGCGTCGCGGCCGCGGAGACCGAGTGGAACGCGCGATCGGCCTGCTGGGTGCCGAGCTTGCCCTTGAGCACCGCGGCATCGAGCGACTTCTTGAGCCTGCCCGGCAGCGCGGCGAGAGCCGCGGGCAGGGGATCGTGAACCTTCACGCCGAACCCCGACTGCGCGCACAGCTGGGCGATGCCCGCCCCCATCGTGCCGGCGCCGACGACGGCCACGCGCTGGATCACGCCGCCGCCTCCCCGGCCGGGATCCTTGGCGGCAGGGACGCCGCCACGGCGAGGATCCACTGCCCGAAGGCGAACCCGCCGATGCCCCACGCCCAGCGGACGCCCAGGCCCTTGCGCTCCGCGACGCGCGCGCTGGGTATGGCGAACAGGAACACTCGCGCGGCGGCGAACGCGGTCAGGAAGCCGAACACCGCGACGCTCCCGCCCGCGTCCTCGCGGAGCACGGAGCCGACGACGAGAAGGGGAAGCGCCGGGATCAGCAGGAGGATCTCGAGCGAGAGCCCCGCGATCCACCACTTGAAGAACGCCAGGACGCCGCGGTCCGCGGCGACGAGGTCGACGTACTTCGCATAGTACCGGGCGATCACCCGGGGATGAAGGGCTCTTCCGACATCTTCGAGTGCACCGGCGTCCAGGCCGGCACCTTGAG
>DATNGC010000189.1:0-14754 GCA_035606075.1 Elusimicrobiota bacterium | reverse complement strand
GCTCAAGCCGTCGGAGTGGACGACGCGGACCGCGCTGTGGCTGGAGTCCGTCGTCTCGTCGACGGGGCTCCTGCCCGAGGGCCTGCTGACGGTCGTGCCGGGCCGCGGCGGCGCCGGCGAGGCCGTGATCGACGCCGCGGACCTGGTGATGTTCACGGGCTCCACGGCGACGGGACGCGCCGTCGCCGCGCGCGCCGGCGCCCAGCTCAAGCCCGCCATCCTGGAGCTCGGCGGCAAGCACCCGATGATCGTCTGCGCCGACGCGCCGCTCGAGCGCGCGGCCGCCGCGGCCGTGTGGGGCGCGCTGTCCAACAACGGCCAGGTCTGCGTCGGCGTCGAGCGCGTCTTCGTCGAGGCCGAGGTCCACGAGGCCTTCACCGCGCTCGTCCGGGCCCGCGTCGCCGCGCTGCGCGTGGAGCCGGGCCCCGACGCGGAGCTCGGCCGCTTCGTCCTGCCGACTCAGATCGACAAGGTGCAGGCCCAGCTCGAGGACGCGCGCCGCAAAGGCGCCCTCGTCAGCGGCGGGGAGATCCTCGACCGCGCGGGCCTGCGCATGGCGCCCGCGGTCGTGCTGAACTGCTCGATGGACATGACGGTCATGACCGAGGAGACCTTCGGCCCGGTGATCCCCGTCATGAAGGTCTCGCGCGCAGAGGACGCCGTCGCGCTCGCCAACGCGGGCTCCGAGGGCCTCGCGGCGAGCGTGTGGACCCGCGACGCGGACCGCGCGGACCGCCTGGTCGCGGCCCTCGAAGCCGGCATGGTCGGCATCAACGAGCCCGGGACCCATTACGCGCTCGGCTCGCTGCCGTTCGGCGGCGTGAAGGCCAGCGGACTCTGGCGGCGCCACGGCGACGAGGGCCTGTTGGCGCTCACGCAGGCTCAATCCGTCATCGAGCACGAGTGGCCCGCGGACGTGCCCGACCCCTGGTGGTTCCCGCGCGAGTCCTGGGTGGCGCCGCTGCTGCGCCGCCTGCTCGGACTGCCGTGATCCTCGGCATCCACGCCTCGGTCGCGGGCGGGTTCCCGCGGACTCTCGAGGAGGCGGAGGCCCTGGGCTGCGAGGCCCTGCAGATCCTGCCCTACCGGCGCCATCACGCCCCGACGGAAGCGGAGCTCGCGGAGTTCCGCGCCGCGCGCGCGTCCTCCGGCGTGCGGCGGCTGCTGATCCACTCGCGCTTCGTGCCAAGCCTCGCCTCCTCCGACGAAAGGCGGCGCCTGCGCTCGGTCGAGCACCTCGCGGAGGAGCTGCGCCTCGGCGCCTCCCTCGGCGGCGAGATGTACGTGCTCCACGCGGGAGCCTACTCGCCGGATTCCGACGAGGCCAAGGGGATCGAGCTGTTCGCCGACTCCGTGCGCCGCGCCGTCGATCGGAGCGCTTACGGCGGCCGACTCGTCTTGGAGAACGTTCCCGGAGGAGGCCGCCGCATGGGCGGGACGTTCGAGGAGCTCGCGCGGCTCATGGACGCGGTGAAGCCGCACGTGCGCGGGCTCGGCGCCTGCCTCGACACGGCCCACGCCTGGGCCGCGGGCTACGACCTCTCCGCCGCGGAGGCCGCGCTCAAGTTCGTCGCGCGCGCCCATCGCTTGCTCGGCGCGCACGGCATCGCGGCGTTCCATCTCAACGACTCGCGCGCCCTGCTCGGCTCGCACCTCGAGAGCCACGAACACTGGGGGAAGGGCCGCCTCGGCCTCGAGGGCCTCAAGGTCTTGCTGCAGCGCGGGGAGTTCGCGGACGTTCCCGGCATCCTCGAGACGCCCAAGGGTCCGGGGGCGGACGCCCTCAACCTCGGCTTGGCGCGCCGCCTCGCTTCCTGAGGTTCGGGCCCGCCCATGGAGGGCCCGCGAGCCTAGCGATTGAGGATCGTCGCGACGATCACGCCGTCGGAGACGCGGCCGGGCGATATGTTCGTGCCGGGCTGGTCGTAAGGCCGCGTCGGGGTGCGATGGGGGTCGAAGAAGCGGACGGTGCCGTCGCCGAGCACGCCGATGTAGGAGTTCACGTCCAGTTTCTTGGCCTCCGCCACGTCGTCCCAGGAGAACATCCGCGAGTCGGGCTCGCTGCTCGGGTGAGTGTGATACAGCGCGACGAGGCGGTCTCCCTTGCGCACGCCGGCGCGGAATCGGATATGGCCCGTCTGCCCGTTGGAGACCGGCTCGGAGTAGAAGAACGAGCCGTCGCGCTCGACGACGACTCCGCCGTTCTCGAAGTTCTCGCTGAGCGGCATGGCGCGTCTCAGCGCGGCGATGGCCGCCTGGTCGGCGGACGCGTAGGACTCGGTCTCCGAGACGACGCTGAGAGGCAGGTCCGCGGCCGCGGCGGCCGCGCTCAGCAGGAGAAGAGGGACTCCCAGGAGCGCCGTGAGCATGCCGGGAGGATAAACGACCGCCGCGATTTTTTCAAGGGGCCGCGGCGGCGTCTGTGAAGAAGTCATCGTAATGGGCGAGGCTTTCGTCGAGGCAGGCCCAGTAGCCCTGCTCGACGTAAGCGTAGCCGGCCTTCTCGAGAGCCTCGCGCACCATCGGCCGCACCGAGGCCAGCAGGCGGTTGGAGAGCGCGGGGAAGAGATGGTGCTCGAGATGGCACTCGACGAAGGCGTTGCCGCCCATCCCGGAGAGGAACCAGTGCGGCTTGAGATTGCGCGTCGTGCGCGTCTGATGCGGCAGCCACTCGCGGCGGGCGCGGGGAAATTCTAAGCCGATGTGATTGAACACCGCCAGGTGCATGAAGACGGGGGCGAACAGGCTGCGCATGACGAAGGCGGCCAGGACGGCGCCCGGAAGGGGCATCAGCCGCGCGAAGAGGGCGATATGGAACGCCCAGCCGGCGGCGGCGAGGAGCAGATAGAGCGAGAGCCCGCGCCCCTTGGCGCGCAGGTAGGCCGCGCTGTTCCAGACGAGCCAGAACGAGACCAGGAACGGCGTCACGAAGAAGTACAGGCGCTTGTCGAGCCAGGGATAGATAAAAAGCGGCGGATCCCGGTCGACGACGTTCGTGTGCACGTGATGAAGGATGACGTGGCGCTCGTGCCACCACTCTCCGCTCTGCGCCGACCAGAAATCCGAGAAGAAGCGCAACCAGAGACGGTTCGCGTCCGTCGAGGCCGCGAAGGCGCGGTGGCTCGACTCGTGCACCCCGGTGATGGCGATGCCGTAGTAGGCGTAGGACATCACGGCGAGACCGGAAGCGAAAACGAGACCGCCTCCGGCCGCGCAGAGCCAATAGCCGCCGAGAAAGAGCAGAGCGCGCGCCGCGAACACCGCGAGCTCGCAGCCGTGCGCCTGCAGCCAGCCTTGCCGGTCCGCGTGCTCCTTCACCCGCCGGGAGAGCTCGGCGAAATCCCGCCGCGGCAAGAGTCCGTTCACGCGGCGCGTCTCGAGAAGCCCGCGAGCCAAGCGGCGCCGCCGCCGAGGAAGGGGAGGACGACGAAGACCGTCAGGAGCAGGAAGACGGCGTCGTTGGCGGGCTCGCCGGTCCGCGCGACGCCGGCGACGTGGAGGAACGACTTCAAGACCGTGATCGCCCAATTGCCGTAGCAGCCGACGATGAACGCCCACCCGAGTCGCCGGAGCCCGCGCTCCCCGTAACGCAGGAAGGGGAACGTCCAGGCCACGCCGAGCAGCAGGAAGCAGCCCATCAGCGCCCCGAGATGGGCGGCCGAGACGGCGTTCCGGTCGGCCGGGGCGGCGCCCGTCATCGCGGCCGCGAGGAGCAGACCCGTGAGCAGGGAAGCGAAAAACAACGCGGCCGCGGCTCGCGCCATCAGCTTCTGCGTCGGATGGGGGGGCTGGTTCAGATCGACAGGCGCAGGCCTTCGCGGCCGAGCGCGACCTTCATCTTGTAGCCGCGCTCCGCGACGCGCGCGTCGGCCGCCTGGGCCATCTTGTCCAGGACGTCGTCGGCGTAGCTGTCGTCCTGATGGACGAGGACCAGCTGCTTGACGCCGTTGCGGCCGGCGAAGTCGACGGCCGCGAGGAAGCTCGAGTGGCCGGTGTTGCGGTGGGTCTTGTAGTCCTCGTCCGTGTAGCGGCCGTCATGGATGAGCAGGTCCGCGCCGCGCGCGAGGCCGCCGAGCTTCTCGTCGTAGTCCTGCAGGGCGGTCGCGGCCTCGCCGTAGACCTCGCTGTCGGGACAGTACACGATCTTGCGCTCCTCGGCCTGCAGGATGTAGCCGAGCGTCGTGCCCGGGTGGTTGGCGTAGAACGCCGTCATGCGCACGCCGGCCATGATCTCGTAGGTCTGCTCCATCATCTCGTAGAGCTCGATGCGGGACGCCGGCGTCTCGGAGCCGAAGCCGGGCTCGAGCGCCTCGGCCAGCATCGTCTCGAGGGGCTTGCCGGGCTCTCCGGAGCCGGCGACGTGCAGCGTGTAGGACGCGTCGCGCGCGCAGGGGAAGCCGGCGAGGCCCTCGACGTGGTCGCGGTGGAAGTGGGTGAGGAAGAGCCAAAGCTCGTGGAACGGCGAGCCTTTCATGAGCTCGTTGCCGAGCAGGCTGATGCCCGAGCCCGCGTCGAAGACGATCAGGCTCGCGGGCAGCTCGACCGACACGCACGAGGTGTGCTTGCCGTAGCGCGTGACCGCCGGCGAGATCGCCGAGGAGGACGAGCGGCAGCCCCAGACCGAGACCTTGACGTCGGCGCGCGGCGCGGGCGCCGGGCCTGACGGCGCGCGCGCGGTCTTCACGGGCTCGACGCCCGCGCTCTTCATGATCGCGGCGACCTGCGGCCCGAAGGCCTCCACGTCGTAGGGCTTCTCGATGAACAGCTCCGCGCCGTACTCCTTCGCGCGGCTCTTCTCGGCCTCGAAGGACTTCCCGGAGACGACGATGGCGCGGATGCCGGCGGTCGAAGGATCGGACTTCAGGCGGTGCAGGAGAGTGAGCCCGTCGATGCCGGGCATCAGGATGTCGAGGACGACGAGCGAGGGCTGGTCGCGCTTGATCTCGTCCTGCGCCTTCAGGCTGTCCTGGATGAGGCGCGCCTCGAAGCCCGCGTCCTTGAGGAGCTCGAGCGTCAAGCTCCCCACGATGGGATCGTCGTCCACCACGATGACCTGGCTCGCCACGGGGCCGCTATTCTATATAATATTGGTCATGCGCATACTCGCCGGCCAGCATCGCGGACGTCCTTTCAAGAGCGTCCCCAAGAGCCTTCCCGTCAAGCCGATCTCCTCGCGGATCAAGAAGTCGCTGTTCGACATCCTGCGCCCGTGGCTGGCCGGCGCCAAGTTCCTCGACCTGTACGCCGGCACCGGCTCCGTCGGCCTGGAGGCCCTCTCGCGCGGCGCGGAGTCCGCGTTCTTCGTGGACCGCGACAAGCGCTGCCTCGCCGTCATCGAGGAGAACCTCAAGGCCCTCGGCGCGTCGGGGAAAGGACGGACCTCGTACGGCGACATCCTGCAGGACCTCTCCTGGATCCCCTACCGGGCCGGCGTTCCGGCCTTCGACATCGTCTTCCTCGGCCCGCCGTACCGCGACGAGGAGGACCGGCCGCTGCAGTACTCGACGCCCTCCCTGGCGCGCGTGATCGAGGCGGGTCTGCCCGCCCCGGAGGCGCTCGTGATCGTCCAGCATCACGTGAAGGAGGACGTCCGGGTCCCCGCCGGGTGGGAGCGCTACCGCCGCGAGAAGTACGGGGACACCTTCGTCGACTTCCACCGCCGCGCGGCGCCGCCCGCGCCCTGAGCCGATGAGACGAAGCGTCCTGGCCCTGGCGCCTCTGCTGCTCCTCGCGGGCGGCTGCGGACCGGACCTCGACATCGTCCGCGATTCGACTTTCCGCGGCCACGTGAAGGTGCGGAATTTCCACGTCGCGCGCGGCGTCGTCGTCACGGTCCCGTCGGACTTCGTCGTCGAGAGCGCGGGTCCCGCGGTCGTCGAGGGCTTCATCCGCGGCGAGGTCGGCAGCGGGGCGAGCATCGAGATCCGCGTCTCCACCGGCGACCTGATCGTCCTCGGCGGCCTGCAGGCCGGCTCCGGCGCGGACGGCGAGGAGCCGGGCGCGGACGGCGGCCCGGGGGGGCGCGTGCTCCTGCGCGCCGACCGCGGCGTGATCCGCGCGCGCGGCCCGCTCGAGGCCGGGGCCGGCGGCGACGGCGCCGGCCGGCGCGAGGAGGGACGCGGAGAGCTCCGCGTCGTCTCGGGCGCCGGCGGCTCCGGCGGCGACGTCTCGCTCGCCGCGCCTTCGGTCCTCATCGACTCCGGCGCGGCGGCCGGCGACGGCGGCGACGGCGGGGCCGCCTGGGCGCGCTGCGTCGCGCTCGCCCCGGGCGCGCCGAACTTGGTCGACAGCGGCGCGGACGCCCCGGAGCGCACCGGCGCGGACGAGCCGCCTGCGCCGACGGGGGTCGCGAGCGCGACGGCCGGGGCCGGCGGGGCCGGCGGCTCCGTGCGGGTCTCGGGCGGCGCGCTGCGCATCGACGGTCCGCTGCGCGCCGGCACGGGCGGCTCCGTCGCGCGCGCGTCCGCGCGCGGCGGGAACGCGGCGTCCGCCGCGCTGTCCAAGCCCGGGACCGGCGGCGACGTCTCCGTGCGCTCCGAGGGGCTGACCGAGCCCGCGAGCTCGTGGACCTTGATCCCGGGCGACGGGGGCGACGCGGGCCTGCCGGCCGACATCATGGCGGAGGCCTCCGCCCGCACCGCGGCGTCGGCGTCCACTCGCGGCGGCGGCGACCCCGGGTCCGTCCTGGTGGGCGCCAAGACCATCGCGGCCGGAGAAGGCGGGGACGGCGGCGGCGTGCTGGCGCAGAGCGACGCGAAGGCGCGCTACGGCCTCGGCGCCCCGGGCCAGGGCTCCGCGCCCGGCCAGCCGGTGTCGAAGCAGGCGCCGTAGCCGGCATGGAGATCTCCTTCACCCGCTACCGGATCTACCGGGAGTGCCCCTGGAAGTACAAGCTGATCTTCGTCGACGGCCGGCGCATCCCGCTGAATCCGAAGTCCTCGTACGGCCTTTCGGTGCATCGCGCGCTCGAGGCCTGGCTCTCGAGCGGCGACGACTCGCTGGAGGCCCTGTTCGGCGCTCTCCAGTCGCGCTGGCTCGCCGAGGGCTACCCCGACGAGGCGACCGAGGCGCGCTGGTACGGGAAGGCCGAGCGCACGCTCGCGCGATTCTTCGATGAAGAATCCTCGAGGCGGTCGAAGCTCATCGGCGTCGAGAAGGAGTTCGTCTGGACGCTCGGCGCGCACGAGGTCCGCGGGATGATCGACCGTATTGATCAAGGCCCCGAAGGGGCCTATGAGCTCGTCGACTATAAGACGGGTCCCGAAGCGCCCGCACCCGAGCGCGTGGCGGCGGACCTGCAGCTGCGCTTCTACGCGCTGGGCGCGCGGCTCGGGCTGGGCCTGCGCGCCGCGACCGTGACGATGGACTGCGTGACGGCGGGCCAGCGGGTCAGCGCGCCGTACGATGCGTCGGGGGAGGACGCCCTTTCCGCCGACATCGCGGCGGCGGCGGCGGGCATCGAGGCGGGCGAATTCTCGCCCGACACGTCCTTCTGCCCGCGCTGCGATTTCAAGAACGACTGCCCGTACTCGGTCGCGAAAGTAATATGATCGCCTCTTGACGGACGCGTGACTCCGAAGGAGACCTCCCGATGAACCTGACCGCCCGCAATTGGCTCGTCGTCGCGTCGTTCGCCCTCAGCGTCGCGCTGGGCTTGACGCTCGCGCGTCGAGGGGGCCCCGGCCCGGCCGCCGCGGCCGACGCCCGCCCTCTGATCGGCTTGTCCCTCGACACCTTGAAAGAGGAGCGCTGGCAGCGCGACAAGGCCGCCTTCGAGGCGAAGGCGAACGAGATGGGCGTGGACCTGCTCATCCAGGCCGCCAACAGCGACGACACGCGCCAGATGCAGGACGTGCAGGCGCTCATCAGCCGGCACGTCGGGGTCATCATCATCGCCCCGCACAACGGCGCCGCGATGGCCAAGGGCGTGACGCTCGCGCACGAGGCGGGCATCCCGGTGATCTCCTACGATCGCCTGATCTCGGGCGCCGACGAGGACCTCTACGTCTCCTTCGACACGATCCGCATCGGCGAGATGCAGGCGCAGGCGCTCCTCACCAAGCTCAAGGGCCGCAGGCCCATCCGCCTCGTGCGCATCCAGGGCGCGAAGACCGATCACAACTCCTTCCTCCTGAAGGAAGGCCAGGACAAGGTTCTGGCGCCGCTGATCGCCAAAGGCGAGGTCAAGGTCCTGCACGAGGACTGGGCGCAGGACTGGAAGCCGGAGAACGCCAAGAAGATCATGAACGCGGCCCTGACGACGCACGGCCACGACCTCGACGCGGTGCTCTGCGCCAACGACGGCACGGCGGGGGGCGCGATCCAGGCGCTCAGCGAGGAGGGCCTCGCGGGCAAGATCGTGGTCGTCGGGCAGGACGCGGAGCTCGCCGCCTGCCAGCGCATCGCGGCGGGCACGCAGGCCGCGACCATCTACAAGCCCACGAGTCTCGAGGTGAACGCCGCGCTCGACGCCGCGGTCAAGATGGCCAAGGGCCGCGCGATCGTCGCGAAGGACGAGATCGACAACGGCTTCGCGAAGATCCCGACCATCCTGCGCGACACCATCGTGGTCACGAAGGAGAACCTGATGGACACGGTCATCAAGGACAAGTACCACCCCTACGACCAGGTCTACAAGGGCGTGCCGGCGGACCAGAGGCCCCCGCGGCCATGAGCGCACCGCTGCTCGAGGCGCGCGGCGTCACCAAGCGCTTCCCCGGGGTCGTCGCCCTGAAGGACGTCGGCTTCGACGTGCGCGCGGGCGAGGTGCACGCCCTGTGCGGGGAGAACGGCGCCGGCAAGTCGACGCTGATCAAGCTCCTCTGCGGCGTGCATCCCTACGGCAGCTACGAGGGCGAGCTGCTCGTCGGCGGCGAGCGCGCGGAGTTCGCGGGCGTGGGCGACGCCCAGCGGGCCGGCATCGCCGCGATCGCGCAGGAGCTGGCGTGCGTGCCGGCGCTCAGCGTCGCCGAGAACGTGCGATTGGGCGATTGGCCCACGACGGGCGCGCTCGTCGATTGGCAGGAGACTCGCCGCGACGCCCGCGAGTGGCTCTCCAAGCTCGGCCTCGACGTCGACCCGGACCTGCCCGTCGAGCGGCTCGGCGCGGGACAGCGCCAGCTCGTCGAGATCGCCAAGGCCCTGCGCAAGAAGGCGCGCGTGCTGATCCTCGACGAGCCGACCGCGGCGCTCGCCGAGGCCGAGGCGCGCCGACTGCTCGAGCTCGTGCGCTCCCTGCGCGCCGAGGGCATCGCGATCGTCTACATCTCGCACCGCCTCGAGGAGATCTTCGAGATCGCCGACCGCGTCACGGTCCTGCGCGACGGCTCCACCGTGTCGACGCGCCTCGCTTCGGACGCCCGGCGCGAGGTCCTCATCCGCGACATGGTCGGCCGCGAGCTCGGCGCCCTTTTCCCGCGCCGCGCGCCCGCGCTCGGCCCCGTCCGCCTCGAGGCGCGCCGCCTGGGCGCGGAAGGCGGGGGCGGGGTCAAGCGCCTGGAGGACGTCTCGTTCTCGGTCCGCGCGGGCGAGGTGCTCGGCATCGGCGGCCTCATGGGCGCGGGCCGCACCGAGCTGCTCAAGCACCTCTTCGGCGCGTGGGGCCGGCGCACGGCCGGCGAGCTCCTTCTCGACGGCCGCCCGCTCCCGGCGCGGACCCCGTGGGACGCGCTCGCCGCGGGCCTGGCCCTGGTCTCCGAGGACCGGCGCCGCGACGGCCTCGTCCTCGAGCAGTCGGTCGGCTTCAACCTGTCGCTGTCGACGGTCGCCTCGCTCATGCGAGGGGGACTCCTCGACGAGCACGAGGAGGCGGTCCTCAACGAGCGCGACCGCGCCGAGCTGCGCATCAAGACGCCGAGCCTCGCCGCGCGCGTGGGCGGCCTGTCGGGCGGCAACCAGCAGAAGGTCTTGTTCGGCCGCGCGCGGCGCTCGGCGCCGAAGGTCCTGCTTCTCGACGAGCCCACGAGAGGCGTCGACGTCGGCGCGAAGGTCGAGATCTACGAGGTCATCAACGGCCTGACGGAGAAAGGGCTCGCCGTCGTCCTGGTCTCGAGCGAGCTGCCGGAGCTGATCGGGATGTCGGACCGCATCGTCATGATGCGCAGCGGCCGCGTCATGGGCGAATTCTCGCGGGCCGAGGCCACCCAGGAGCGGCTCATCGCCGCGGCGCTGGGACACGCGGAGGCGGCATGAGCGAGGAAAAGGCCGGGATGAACGTCCGCGACTGGTCGGAGACGCTGGCGCTGGGCGCGATCGTCGCGGTGTTCGCCGCGCTGTCCCCGGAGTTCCTCGGCGCGCGCAACCTCTCGATGCTGGCCATCGAGCTGTCCATCACCGCGATCCTCGCCCTCGGCATGCTCCTCGTCATGCTGCCGGGGCAGATCGACCTGTCCGCCGGCAGCGGCGTCGGGCTCATCGGCGGCGTCGCGGCGGTCCTCGTCACCCGCTTCAACTGGCCGGCTCCCGCCGCCATGCTCGCGGCCGCCGTGCTGGCGATCCTGATCTGGAACACGATGGGGCGCCTGATCGTGTCGCAGAGGATGCCGTCGTTCATCATCACGCTCGGCGGGCTGCTGGTCTTCAAGGGGCTTTTCTGGCTCGTGATCCAGAACGCGACGGTGCCGGTCTCCCCGGCCGGGGCGGAGAACCTCTTCGCGCGGCTGACGACGACGTATCTGCCGCCGCCGCTGGGCTGGGCTCTGGCCGCCGCGGTGGCGGCCGTCCTGCTCGGCGGCTGGGCGCGGCGCGCGCGCCGCGCGAAGGCGACCGGCGCGCCGTACGACTCCGAGACCGGCTTCCTGAAGGCGTTCCTCGGCGCGCAGGCGGCCGCGCTGTTCGTCGCGGTGACCAACGGCTTCCGCGGCGTGCCGCTGCCGGCCGTCCTGCTGGCCGCCAGCGCGGCCGCGGTTTTCATCCTGACCGAGCACACGGCCTTCGGCCGCCGTTTATACGCGATCGGCGGCAACGCGGAGGCCGCCCTGCTCGCCGGCATAGACGTGGACAAGAACGTCATCGCGGCGTTCGCGATCATGGGCGCCGCCGTGGCGCTGACCGGCTTCATGCAGACGGCGTACGCGGGCGCCTCCACGACGACGGTCGGCGACCTGATGGAGCTCGACGCGATCGCGGCGTGCGTGATCGGCGGCACCAGCCTCAACGGCGGCCGCGGCAACGTGCGCGGCGTGCTGTTCGGCGCGCTGATCATGGCGACCTTGCTCAACGGCATGACGCTGCTGGCCGTCTCGCCGGAGATCAAGTACGTGACGCGCGGTCTCGTTCTGGCGCTTGCTGTCTGGCTCGACACCCGGCTCTCCCGCGTCGCGCGGTAGGGGGAATTTCCCTAAGAGGGCGGTCGTCGAGAGCGGCCGGGCTCTCGACGATCTACTCCCGGATGTCTACGGGGTGACGCTGGCGGCGAAAGTGTCGCGCGTGGCTCGGCGCGCGGCGGGGGCGGCTGAGTATTACGGAACGTGGGCGGGGCAAAACTGGGACTACTGGCGTCCGAAAACAACATCTCCATGAACAAGAAAATCGCGCTCGTCGCGCTCGCATTCATTTGGACCGGCTCGGCCGTTGCCGAGAAGCCACTCCCGACTAACAATAAGGAACAGGCCATGACCACAAAGGAAGATTTCTTTCTGAAGATCGATGCACTCACCAAGGTGAAGGGCATCACTCCGCAGTCCGTTTCGAAAGCGCTCAAGACACGCCTTGAGTTCGCCAAGACTTCGAATATCAACACCGCGGCGCACGGCCCGTCCGGCTCCGGAATCGATCGCGTCGAGATCCGCGGCGAAGGCGGTCGTTTTCTGACAATCGACGTGTCTCCGCGCTTGGGGGTCACCACGGAGGATATCCGCCGACATTTCGGGGAGGAAACCGATGTCGTGCACGAATCCCCCGACCTGCCGGCCTATCTCGTTTATTCCAAGCCCCAGGCGCAGCTGAAGTTCGGGATGAAGCTCGGAAAACCGGATATTCTCATCGTGGTTATCCTTGACCGCACCGAATTCGCGCTGAAAGAAATCAGAGCCAACAGTTCCACGGAGAAGAAATGAATTCCTTCCGCGCCAAACTCGCCCCGTTCCTCCCCGCCGTGAGTTGGAGGCGGGCTACGGGGTGACGCTGGCGGCGAAAGTGTCGCGCGAGGCTCGGCGCGCGGCGGGGGCGGCTGGGCGGGCATGGGCGGCGTGCCTGAGGAAGATCTTCGAGGTGGACCCGGTGAGGTGCGGGAAGTGCACGGGGGAGATGAAGCTGGTGGCGGTGATCCTGGACGACCGGGAGCTGGAGCGGAATCTAGCGCATCAAGGGTGGCCGACGGAGTTCCCGAAGACGAAGGCGCCGCGGGCGCCGTCGGGGCGGGTGGAGAGCGGCTGGGAAGGGGGCCAGGTGGACCCGCGGGCGGAGAAATGGGACGGACGGGACGAGTTCCCTGACGAGGAGCCCGCATAGGCGGGCGAAAGCGCGCCCGAGCGGCGAGGTTTAAGGACGGAGACGGCGACGAAGACGGGATCGGGCCCTCGCGGCGAGCCGCGGGGGCTCTTGCTTTGGCGGGAAAGGCGGGGTACGCTGTGCGGACCGGAGCGACCTCGGCAGAAATGCGGCCTAGAAATTCCTACTTCGTCCCCGCCGGCGTGACCCGCGTCAAGCTCGTCATCGCTTTCGACGGCGGCGCCTACGACGGCTGGCAGCGCCTGCGCCACGGCACCGGCGTCCAGCAGGTCGTCGAGGGCGCGCTGACCAAGCTCTTCCCCGGCGGCCCGCATCTCCTGCAGGGCTCCAGCCGCACCGACGCGGGCGTGCACGCGCTCGGCCTGGCCGCGCACGCGGACCTGCCTCTGCACGCGCGAATGACGCCGCGCAAGCTCCTCGTCTCCCTCAACGCCTTCCTGCCGGAGGACATCCGCGTCCTCTCCTCGACGCGGGCCCCGAAGGATTTCCACGCGCGTTTCCACGCCGTCGGCAAGGAGTACCGCTACACGGTCTGGAACCACGCGGCGATGAACCCGCTCCTGCGCGGGCGCGCCTGGCACGTGTCGACGAAGCTGGACTTTCCCGCCATGAAGCGCGCCGCGCGCCTCTTCGAGGGCCGGCACGACTTCCGCTCCTTTACCGCGAACCGCGGCGGGGGGCTCGAGGACGCCGTGCGGACCCTGAAGCGCTGCCGCGTGACGCGCGGCGGGTCCCAGCTCACGTTCGCGATCGAGGGGAGCGGATTCCTCTACCGGATGTGCCGCGGCATCGTCGGGACCTTGGTCCAGCTGGGCCAGGGCAAGTTCGGTGAAGCGGACATCCGCGCGATGCTGGCCGCCGGGGACCGCCGGACCGGCGGCATGAGCGCTCCCGCCGAGGGGCTGGTCCTCTGGAAAGTGCGCTACGCTAAGGGTTCAGGCGGTAGACGCGCACGTAGTCGACCAGCATGACCGCGGGGTTCGGCGTCGACTCGTTCGGGTCCTTCGGCCAAGAGCCGCCGACGGCCAGGTTCATGATCAGCGTGAAGGGATGGTCGAACACCCAGGCCTTGCCCGGCGGAAGGTCCTCGCGCGACGCGGTGAAGTACGGCTTGGTCCAGTCGTCGACGTAGAACGAGACGCTCCCCGGCGACCAGATCGCCCCATACTCGTGGTAGCCGTCGTCGACGCGGCCGCCGTCGGGGAACGAGAACCTCTTGTCGATCCCCTGCGTGCCCGAGTAGCCCGGGCCGTGGATCGTGGCTTGGACCTTCCCGGCGCCGAGGCCGTTGGGGACGTCGGCCATGACGTTCTCCATGACGTCGATCTCGCCGCAGGCGGGCCACCCCTCCGTCGAGACGCCGATCAGCCAGAACGCGGGCCACAGCCCTGCCGCGGAGGGCAGGCGCATGCGCGCCTCGACGCGGCCGTATTGGACCTGCTTGGTCTTCTCGGTGTTGAGGCGAGCCGACGTCCACTTCCCGGACTTCGTCTTGATGGCCTTGATCACCAGGTGGCCGTAGCCGTCGAGGTAGGCGTTGGGCGACTTCGGGTCGCACGGCGCGGCCTTCGAACCGCCGGCGCAGTAATCCTCGAGCTCCTGGTTGCCGTAGCCGTCGTCGCCGGCCGCGTAGCCCCATTTCCTCGGGTCGGGCAAGGACAAGTGCTTGCCGTCGAACTCGTCCGACCACACGAGCTTCCAGCCGGTCGTGGAGGCCGCGGGCGCCTCCGCCTTGGCGGCGGCGGGAAGAAGAAGGGACAGGGCCAGGAGCAGGTTCATCGGTTTCCTCCTAGAGCACGCCGTGGCGCCGGCGCGGCGCCTCGGGCACGTCGCAGTGGTCGCGGACGCAGTTGCGCCCGTCGTGCTTCGCCTGATAGAGGTTCATGTCCGCGCGATGCAGGAGATCGCCGGGCCGCTCCTTCGCCGACGCGTCGAAGGTGGCCACGCCGATGCTGACGGTCGTCAGGTAGCCGTTCTTGGTGATGCCGGCGCGCACGCGCTCGGCGATGTGGAGCGCCGTCGCCGCGTCGGCGCCCGGCATCACGACGACGAACTCGTCGCCGCCGTAGCGCCCGAGGATGTCGTGGGAGCGCACGTGGGCGGAGATCGTCTCGGCGGTCTCGCGGATGACGCGGTCGCCGAACAGGTGGCCGTGGCTGTCGTTGACCAGCTTGAACTCGTCGATGTCGACGATGATGACCGAGAGGGGCGTCCGCTCGGTCAGCGAGCGCTGGATTTCTATCTCGAGCACTTCATACAAATAGCCGTAGGTGTAGGACCCGGTCAGGGCGTCGGTGACGGACT
>DATNGC010000188.1:0-21898 GCA_035606075.1 Elusimicrobiota bacterium | reverse complement strand
CCACCCTGCTCTTCCTGTTCGCGATGAGCGGGACGTATCACGCCCTGCCGCTGGGTCCCTGGCGCGCCTTCTTCCGCCGCCTCGACTACGCGGCCATCTGGCTCGTCATCGCGGGCTCGGCCACGCCGGTCCACGTACTGCTGTTCCGCGGGCGCTGGCGCTGGGGCCTGATCGCGCTGTTCTGGGGCTGCGCGCTGACCTGCCTCGTGGTGGCCGAGGTCTACTTCACGAGGCTGCCCTACTGGACGATGCTGCTCGGCTACACCGCCGTCGGCTCGCTGGGCTTCATCTCCTTCTCCCATCTGGTGGCGCGCTACGGCTTGAAGATGACGACCTTGCTCTATCTCGGCGGGCTCGCCTACTCGACCGGCGCGGTGATCGACTACATGAAGGTGCCGGTCGTCATCCCGGGATTCTTCGGCCCGCACGAGCTGTTCCATTTATTCGTGATGCTCGGGGCGGGCCTGCATTGGGCCTTCATCTACAACTGGGCCGACGGCCGCGACCAGCCGGGAGCGCGGGCGCCGGCGGCGCTGGCGGCGGTCGGCGAGCTGGGCGACGCCTAGATGGGAAAGCAGCGCCTCGAGGCCTTCAGCGACGGCGTGCTCGCGATCATCATCACGATCATGGTGCTCGAGCTGCGCGCGCCGGAGGGGCTCGACTGGAGCTCCCTGCGCCCGCTCCTGCCGGTGCTGCTGAGCTACGTTCTCAGCTACGTCTACATCGGCATCTACTGGAGCAACCATCACCACATGCTGCACGCGGCCTCGAAGGTGAACGGCCGCATCCTGTGGGCCAATCTCCATCTTCTTTTCTGGCTGTCCTTGGTGCCGTTCACGACGCGCTGGCTGGGCCAGAACTTCCTGGCCGCGCTTCCCGTCGCGCTGTACGGCTTCGTCCTGCTCATGGCGGGAGTCGCCTATTATCTGCTCGCGCGCGCGCTGACCGCGCACCACGGCAAGGACTCGGCGCTGGCGCTCGCGCTCGGCAAGGACGTCAAGGGGCTCGCGTCGATCGCGATCTACGCGGTCGCCATCGCGCTCGCGTTCTACGACCCGCGTCTCGCGAACGCGCTGTACGTGGCCGTGGCGCTCATGTGGATCGTGCCCGACCGCCGCATCGAAGACCGTCTCGCGGCCTAGAGCTCAGTCGTAGCCAAGCCGCTCGTCGGCGGAGATGCTCCACTCGCTGATGCCCTGGCGCAGGCGCATCTCCTGGAGATCGAGGTCCTTCTCCAGGCGGCGCAGGATGTCGTCGTCGATCTTCCCCTCGTTGCGCAGCTTGAGCATGACCTTGCGCTCGGTCTTGATGAGACCCGTCTGGACGTTGAAGTGATGGGTCCCATGCTCGATCGCGCCGCCGTGGTCGCCGCCGATATGAGCCCGGAACTGCTCCTCCCGGTGGCGGTACTGCTCCTCCAGCCGGTCGAGCACGTCGTCGGGATAGCCGCCCTCGCTCCTCAAGTCGGCCAAGTAAGCGAGGGCGGCCTCCGCCGTCCGGTGCCGGGCTTCGACCTCCTGATGGCCGGACGCCGAGCGCTCCCGGCGGCCCTCCAGGTCGATCTTGAAGCGGCGGATGATCCACGGGAGCGAAAGGCCCTGGAGGATCAGCGTGGCGACGATGACGCAGAACGTCAGGAAGATGATGAGGTCGCGCCCGGGGAAGGGCATCCCCGCGCCGGCCGCGAGCGGGATGGACAGCGCCGCCGCGAGCGAGACGGCGCCGCGCATGCCGCTCCAGGAGACCACGAAGACGCGCGGCCAGCGCACGTCGGGCCGGAGCGGGCAAAAGGCGGGCTTGATGAGCTTCGGGAGGTAGGTGGCCGCGAAGACCCACAGGATGCGCAGGACGATCACGAGCGCGCTGACCGCGCAGCCGTATTCGAAGAGAAGGCGGTGATCGACCGAGCTCAGCGGCTCCAGGATCCGGTGGAGCTGGATGCCCGCCGTCAGGAACAGCACCCCGTCCAGGATGAACTCGATGATGCCCCAGATGGGCACGAGCTGCAGCCGCGTCACGGCGCCGACGACGTGCGAGTTCATGTAGCTCACGTACAGTCCCGCGCAGACGGTCGCCAGCACGCCGGTGCCGCCGAGGCGCTCGGCCGGCAGGTACGCGACGAACGGCGTGAGCAAGGACAGGCAGATCTCGAGCGAGGTGTTGTTGACGAGCTTGCGGAGCTTGAGCATGCCCCAGCCGATCGCCAAGCCCCAGGCGATCTCCCCCGCGACGATCAGGGAGAACGTCCCCGCCGCGCCCGCCGCGGAGAAGGAATGGGTCACCATCGCGGCGACGGCCACGCGGTAGATCGTGAGCGAAGCGGCGTCGTTGACGAGGCCCTCGCCCTCGAGCACGGCCGACATGTCCTTGGGGATGCCGAGCCGGCGGGCGATGCTGATGGCGGCGACCTCGTCCGGCGGCGAGACGATCGCGCCGAGGACGAAGGCCGCGGGCCAGCCGAAGCCGGGCAGGAACGCGTGCGCGGCGACCGCCACGACGGCGGTCGTGAAGAGGACGCAGCCGACGGCCAGCCAGGCGATCGGCGCGAGATTCCGGCGGAAGTCCACCCAGGAGCCGAGCGCGGCGCCCGCGTAGACCAGCAACGGCAGGAAGACCTGCATCACGAGGTCCGGGTCGAGCTGGAAATGCGGAAACCCGGGCAGGAAGCCCAGCACGATGCCCGCGGGCAGCAGGAGGAACGGCGAGGGCAGCGCGATGCGGCGCGCCGCGATCTCGAGGCCGATCACGACCGCGAACAAAGCCAACGCCGCTTCAAGGGCTTGGAGCATCGCCGCGGCGATTCTCCATTATTTTTGAGGGAGTTCCTATCGAGAGGGCGTCAAAATCCTATACTCCCGCGTATCGTCGGAAAGGAGGACGCATGCCGTTCATCAACATCAAGATGACCCCGGGAGCGACTCCCGAGAAGAAGGCGGAGCTGATCAAGGCCGTGACCAAGCTGATGGTCGACATGCTCGGCAAGAACCCCGAGACCACCCACGTCGTGATCGAGGAGGTCTCCGCCGACAACTGGGGCGTCGCGGGCGAGACCGTCGCCTCGCGCCGCAAGCGCGGCGCGTAGCAGACATCTAGACCCAAGCGTGACGGGTCCGACATAGGACCCTCCGGAGGGCCGGGCTATACTTCGAATGCCCCCCCGAGGAGGACCTATGATGAGAGCCAATCGGATGCTCCGGACGTTCCTGGCGTCGGCGTTGGCCTGCACCGCGGCGTCCGTCTTCGCCGCCGCGATCCAGAACGACGCGACGATGAACAAGACGCAGACCGGGTCGTCGACGCTCAATAAGGACGCCTCCAGCGCCATCCAGTCGTGGCCGACGACCACGCGGAAGACGGCGCAGGCCATGATCGAGAAGTACGGCCAGCCGGACGGCGTGACCGACCGCATGCTCGTGTGGAACGACAAGGATCCCTGGCTGAAGGTCGTCGTCTATCGCGACGCGATCAATCAGGGCGCCTTCATGACCCACGACTCGTTCCTGGAGAACACGGTCAACTACAAGGTGCCGCTGGACAAGGTCGCCGACTTGATCCGGTTCGACAGCGCGCTGGTGATCGATGAGACGAGGGGAACCCTGGCGTCGAGCTGCGACACCGAGGGCTGCAACTACCTCGCGCTCAACCTCGCCAACGACATCGCCACCGGCAAGCGAGACGTCGCCTCGGCCAAGGATTTCTTCAAGAACACCATGACGAAATCCCTGTCCGGCAAGTCGTCGCCCGAGATGGAGAAGCTGATGTTCCCGACGTCCGGCTCGAGCTCGTCCGGCTCGATGGACGAGAGCCGGCCCGTCGAGAGCAATCCGTCGCCGTCGGGCGCTCAGCCGTCCCAGCCCACCGAACCCATCCGTCAGGGCTATTGAAGCGGAAGGATCGTCAGGGCCCCGGGCGGGAAGACCCGCCCGGGGCCCTTTCGTCATCGGACGACGATCAGGCGTCCCGTCAGGCGCCTCCAGGCGCGCCGCAGAGACGCGCGCGGGCCCGGCTCGCGCGCGTCGCCGGGGCGCTCGATCACGGAGTCGGAGAGCGGAATGGCGCGCGGCGGACGCGCGCGGCCCAGGAAAGCGCGGGCCCGGTCGAGCAGTCCCAGCCCGATCAGCTTGCGCGCCGCCGGCCCCTCGGAGATCGCGCCGATGTCGCGCTCGGAGCCGTCCGGGCGGATCAAAGTCGCCTCCAAACGAGCTTTCCCCTTCGCGCCCGACACGTCGAGCACGCGCGCGAGCGCGGGTCTCGAGACTCCCGCGCGCCACGCCGCGGCGACGTCGGGCGGGATCGGCTTGCCGTCGAGGAGCTCCTTGAGCGTCGGCGACCAAGAGACCGGCGACGGCTCGCCGCCCTGGATATAGACGAGACGCACCCGGCTCGCGCCGAGGTCGCCGAGCGGGATCGGCGCGCCGAAGCGGCCGAGCGCCTCGGGCAGCTCCGCCGCCGATTCGACGAAGATCAAGCCCGTGTTGTCCTTGCGCCGCGCGATCGGGCCCGCGAACGTCACGTCGCCCGTCGTCAGCACCTTCACGCGCGACACGCCGGACGTGCGCGCCAGATCCTTGAGCACCCCGAGCTTGCGCCGCCAGTAGCGGAAGCCGAGGTCGGCGAGGCTGCGCGCGGTCAGCATGACCGGCGACGTCGCCGACTCGAAGGCGAAGACCGTCGCGGCCGCCGCGACGGAGCCGGTCGCCTTGTAGGCGATCGCCGCCTTGAGCAGCTCCCAGAGGACCGCGTAGCCGGCGTGCAGGACCATGGAGACCGGGCCGAGGCGGACCGTCTCCCGCAGCGGCTTGGACAGCAGATAGATCTTCGGCTCGGAGCGCGGCGAGCCGGTCCCGCTCGACGCCGGAAGAAGCGCCGGCGCCTCCAAGGAAACCGCCGCCTCGACCGGCTCCGCGGACGGCGCCGGCGCGCTCGCGCCGAGGGCGCGCAGCAGCAGCGCCTCTCCCGCGTCGCGGGCTTGTCCCGGCGCCGCGGTCTTCAGGTCCGTCTTCCCGAATTCGGCCAGCGCGCCGCTCATCGCGGCGGCGCGCGCCTCCACGGGCGGAAGGGCGGCGCTCGGAGCGGCGGGCGCCGCGGCCGCGGCGGCCGCGGCGGCGGACGGAGCGAGGGACGGCGAGAGCGCCGGCGCCAAAGCCGGAGCGAGCGCCGGAGCGAGCGCGGCCGCGGGCGCCAGGACGAAGGCCCCGGCGGACGGCGGCAGCACGACGGCCGTGCGCACCTCGACCTGGGCGCGCGCGGACAGCGCGGCCAGGAGCAACGCGGCGGCGAGGCCTTTTCGGCTCATGCGTCCTAACGATAGCCGGATGCGAGCCTCTTCTGCAGAGGCGAAAGACCCAGACGGCCCCAGTCCTTGGCCGCCCCCTCGTCCGGGTCCATTATTCGTTACCTTCCGGGCATGGCCCGAGGCCGGCTGGGCGGGCTAGACTCGTCCCATGAAGCTCCTGCCGGCGCTCGCGGTCCTCGCTTCGCTCGGCCGCGCGGCGGCGGCCCAGCCGGCCGGGCCCGCGATCTCGACCGCCGACGCGCAATCGCTGACCCAGAACGCGAGGACCCTGCTCGACGCGCGGGACGCCGAGCACGCGCTCGCCGACGCGGAGGCCGCGGTCCAGGCGGGCGGCGGCGCCGACGCGTACGCGGCGCGCGCGCAGGCCAAGATCGCCCTCAACCGCCCCGACGCCGGGCTGATCGACTACGCCGAGGCCGCGCGCCGCGACCCGGCGCGCTACGGCGCGAAATACCGCGCGCTGCAGGCCCAACTGCAGCCCAAGACGGACAAGGCCGGGCAGAAGGCGGCCGTGGGCGGCGTCGCGGGAATCTCGATCTTCTTCATTATCGGCTTGGCGTGCGCCGGAGTCGCTCTGCTCATTTTCGGGTTCCTCTTCCTGCGCCGCAAGAAGACCGTCGGCAAGTCCGCGTCCGAGCTCTAGCGGCGACCCGCGCCGTGCGGGAGCCGCCGTTCGATTCGTATAATCGAGGCGATGGTCTGCCAATCCTGCGGTCAGCGCGAGGCCACGGTCCTCGTCCAGACCGTGACCCACAACCAGGTCAAGAGCGCCGCGCTGTGCGCGTCCTGCGCGGCCGAGCTCGAGCCCGCCGAGGGGCTCGACGCGCTGACGCAGGCGCTCGCCGACATGCACACGCGCGCCCGCGCCCATCACGGCCGCTGTCCCGGCTGCCGCGCCTCCTTCGCCGACTTCCGCGAGAGCGGCCGCTTCGGCTGCCCGGGCTGCTACGAGCACTTCGCCTCGCAGGTCCGCGACTTCCTGCCGCGCGTTCACGCCGGGGCCTACCACCACCGCGGCAAGACCCCGGGGAGGCGCTGATGCAGCTGCAGACCATGCTGCGCTTCCGCACCGGGTGGGCCGAGGCCGAGGGCCCCGAGCACGCCGTCGTCCTCTCCACGCGCGTGCGCCTCGCGCGCAACCTGCACCTCCCGTTCCCGTCGCACCTCAGCCCCGCCGGCCTCAAGCGCGTGCTGTCCCAGACCTTCGCGGCCGCCCGCGCCGCGGGCCTGAAAGACGGGGCCTTTTTCGAATTCTCCCACCTGGACCAGACGGACCGGGCGTTCCTCGTCGAGCGGCATCTCGCCAGCCCCGGGCTGGCCGAGCACCCCGCGCACCGCGGCGTCATCGTCGGCGAGCGCGAGGCGCTGGTCGCCATGATCAACGAGGAGGATCACCTGCGCCTGGCCTCCCTCCTCCCCGGCCTGCGACTGCGCGAGGCCCACGCCGCGGTCGACCGCCTCGACGACGGCCTCTCGGCGTCGCTGGACTTCGCCTTTCGCGACGATCTCGGCTACCTGACCGCCTGCCCCACCAACCTCGGCACCGGCATGCGCGCCTCCTGCCTGGTGCACCTGCCCGCGCTGGCGATGACGGGCGCGGTGGGACGTCTCATCGAGAGCCTGACGCGGGCCGGCCTGGTCGCCCGCGGCCTGTACGGCGAGGGCACGCGCGTCATCGGCGACTTCTTCCAGCTCTCCAACGCGACGGGCTTCGGACGGACCGAGGGCGAGATCCTGGCCGCGCTCGAGCGCTCGGTCGCCGCGATCGTGGCCCGCGAGAAGGAGGCCCGCGCGTCGCTGAGCTCCGGCCCCGCCAAGCTGGGCCTGGAGGACGCGATCCATCGCTCCCTCGCGACCCTCGGCGCCGCGCGACTGCTGACGTTCGAGGAAGGCCAGCAGCACCTGTCGCGGCTGAGGCTGGGCCTGGCCCTGGGCTGGAAGCTCCCGGCCGATCTCGCCTTGGTCAACGAGCTCACGCTGACCACCCAGCCGGCGCATCTGGACATGCTCGCCGAGAAGGAGCTCTCCCAGCTCGAGCGCGACGCCCAGCGGGCCGCCCTCGTGCGCCGCCGGCTCAAGGCGTCCTAGGGCCCGACGGAGAAGCGCAGGCCCAGCAGGTAGGGCGAGGTCTTGCCCGCCTGCTCGAACTTGACGATGCTCGCGTAGGAATCGCGCGCCTGATCGGGCCGCAGGCGTCCGTGAGCGACGTCGTCGGCCAGGTTCAGGCGCAGGTAGTTGTGCGCCTCCCGGTCGGCGCTCGAGGACAGCTCGCCGGTGACGGGGTCGAAGCCCAGGTGCTCGTCGAAGCGCAGGATGTCCAGGGACTGGCCCCGGTTCATGTTGTACTTGACCGTCTGAGAAACGACCTGCTGCGTCACGGGGTCGTCGGCGGTCATCGGACGCACGTTGGAGACCACGGTGCGGCGCCAGGGACCGTTGTTGTCCCAGACCAGCGAGTCGGCGTGGACCTCGTCCGGCACGCCGTATTCCTCCAGCAGGCGGCGGGCCGACAGGCGAGAGACGTCGGACCAATGCGAGATCGTGGCCTCCGCGATCTCGCGGCGGTCCAGCGCCTCGCCCTGGACGTCGGCCTGCGGGGAGGTCTTCACGCGGGAAAAACAGCCGGCGGCGGGCAGCAGCAGCCCGAGCGCGGCGGCGGTCGAGACGACTCGAGAAATCCTCATAAATTCCTCCTCTTTCCGCGTTTCCACAGCTTACCCCCGGAGGATCAATTCCGCGTCAAAACGAGGTCAAATACGGGGGCCAAAAAATTGACGGCTAAGTCTTGATTTAGGTCAATGCGCGCCCCCGTGCACCTGATAGAATTCGTTATGGCCACCATCAAACACGCGAAGCTCAAAGCCTGGGTCGACGAGATCACCAGCATCTGCACCCCCGACGCGGTCGTCTGGGTGGACGGGTCCGAGGAAGAGAAGAAGCGGCTCGAGAGGCGCGGCATCGCGCGCGGCCAGCTGATCCCCCTGGACCAGGAGAAGTTCCCCGGGTCCTACTACAGCCGCTCCAACTCCAACGACGTCGCCCGCACCGAGCACCTGACCTACATCTGCACCTCGGACAAGGACGCGGTCGGCCCGACCAACAACTGGATGTCGCCCGAGGAGGGCTACAAGAAGGCCCGCGAGATCCTCAAGGGCTCCATGAAGGGCCACACGCTGTACGTCATCCCTTTCTCGATGGGCCCGGTCGGCTCCCCGTTCTCCAAGATCGGCGTCGAGCTCACCGACTCCATCTACGTGGTCCTCAACATGCGCATCATGACGCGCATCGGCACCAAGGTCCTCGAGCAGCTCGGCACCGACGGCGACTTCGTGAAGTGCCTGCACTCCAAGGCGGACCTGGACGTCAACAAGCGCATGATCCTCCACTTCCCCGAGGACAACACGATCTGGTCCGTGGGTTCCGCCTACGGCGGCAACGCCCTGCTCGGCAAGAAGTGCCTGGCCCTGCGCATCGCCTCGTTCCAGGCGCGCAAGGAAGGCTGGCTCGCCGAGCACATGCTCATCCTCGGCGTGGAGCACCCCAACGGCAAGATCGAGTACGTGACGGCCGCCTTCCCGTCGGCCTGCGGCAAGACCAACCTGGCCATGCTGATCCCGCCCGAGGGCCTCAAGGCCAAGGGCTACAAGATCTGGACGGTCGGCGACGACATCGCCTGGCTTCGCGTCGGCCCCGACGGGCGCCTGTGGGCCTGCAACCCGGAGGCCGGCTTCTTCGGCGTGGCCCCGGGCACGAACACGAAGTCCAACCCGAACGCGATCAAGACGATCCAGAAGAACACCATTTTCACGAACGTCCTGTTGGGCGACGACCTGACGGTGTGGTGGGAGGACGGCGAGGGCGCGCCGCCCGCGTCGGGCACGAACTGGGAGGGCAAGCCCTGGAAGCCCGACTTCAAGGACAAGGACGGCAAGCCGCTCTTGGGCGCGCACCCCAACAGCCGCTTCACCGCGCCGGCGGGCCAGTGCCCGTCGATCGCGAAAAATTGGGAAGACCCCAAAGGGGTCCCGATCTCGGCGATCATCTTCGGCGGGCGCCGCGAGCGCCTGGCGCCGCTCGTGTTCGAGTCGCTCGACTGGAACCACGGCGTGTTCGTGGGCGCCACCGTCGCCTCCGAGCGCACCGCGGCCGCGGTCGGCACCGTCGGCGAGGTCCGGCGCGACCCGATGGCCATGCTGCCCTTCTGCGGCTACAACATGGGCGACTACTTCGGCCATTGGGTCGAGATGGGCGCCAAGATCAAGAACCCGCCCAAGGTCTTCCACGTCAACTGGTTCCGCAAGGACGAGAAGGGCAAGTTCCTGTGGCCCGGCTACGGCGAGAACCTGCGCGTGCTCGAGTGGATCCTGGCGCGCGCGCGCGGCGAGGGGAAGGCCGAGAAGACGCCCATCGGCTACGTCCCGGCCAAGGACTCGCTCGACCTCACCGGCTTGAGCCTGCCCGCCGGGACGATGGAGAAGCTCCTCGAGGTCAAGCCCGAGGAGTGGACCGGCGAGCTCGACGGCGTGAAGTCCTTCTTCGAGAAGTTCGGCACGCACCTGCCGAAGGCGCTCTGGGACCAGTTCAACGCGCTGAAGGACCGGCTCAAGACCAAGGTCGCGGCTTAATCGACGGCGTCGCCGCAAAACGAAGGCCCCCGAAAGGGGGCCTTCTTATTTTATCGACTTCGACGTCGGTGCCAGGCTTGTCGAACTCCGCGTATGCGGAGCTCCGGTCTCAACGACCGAAGAATCCCTTTTTCTTCGGCGGCGGGCGCGCGGCGTCGGCGCGGGCCTTCTGGATGCGCTGGTGCCACTCGTTGCCGTAGTCCAGGTAAGGCTGCAGCCGCTCCAGGAAGGTCTCGGCGTTCTTGTCCACCGTCGCCAGGTAGACCTGCCGCTGGGCGCGCGTCCAGCCCTGCCCCGCGAGCTCGCGGTCCATCCGCGCGCGGCCGCCGTCGCGGTAATCGGCCATCCATTCCGCGAACCGCTTCTGGTAGACCGCGGAGTCGTTATTGCTGAGGCGATCGACGAGCGGGAAATTCTTGAACATCACCTCGTTGTCGATCTCCTGCGGCGACGCCTTCTCCAGGGGCGCGCGAGAGAGCTTCTCGAAGTCGATCAGGCCGAAGCGCCCGCCGCCCAGCGGCAGGACGTCGCCGCCGTGCATGTCGCCCACGCCCAGGACGAGCTGGATGATCGCCGCGTCGGCGCGCTGGACCGGCGTGAGATCCTGGCGCTGGCTCTCGCCGCTGCCGATCGTGGGAAGACCCTCGGTCAGCACGTAGACGTGGTCCCCGTCCCGGAACGTGCTCACGCGCGGCGTGACGGAGAAGGACCGGGAGAGCCGCGGGTCGGCGCGCAGCAGCGCCGCGACGCCGGCCTCGTTGCTCGCCCGCGTCTCGCGCGGGATCGCCTGGAGGTCGCGATCGGTCGAGTTGCCGATGCGCTTCATCCACCACGTCTTGCCGTCGATCGAGAGCTCGGTCGTCTCGCCGGAGTTGCCGTGGCGGGCGAGACCCGCCCACTGGACGCGCGCCATGCCGGGGACTTGCCCCGGGCCGGGGCGGCCTTCCTGCGCGGCACGGCGCAGGCGGCCGAGGATCTGGCCGGCCGGATTCTCGGGAAGACCCGCTTTGACCGCGGGCACGATCGGCTCCGCGCCGCGGTCCGCCGATAGGTCGAACAGCGCCGCCGAGTCCGCCCATTCCGTCTCCCCGCCGCCGGCTTCTCCGGCGGACGGCGCCGCCGGAGCCGCCGCGGCGCCGGGCGCCGCGGGAGGAAAGACGCGCTTGCCGAAGCCGCCGGACGCCGCCGCCGGTGCGCCCGCGAGAGCGGGAGCCGCCGTCGCGACCGGCGCAGCCGCGACCGCGGCGGCCGGAGCGGCGGAGAGCGCGGGCGCCGCCGACAGCGCGGCCTGCGGGGACCTGAGCGCCGGAGAGAGGACGGGAACCGGCGCCGCGAGCGACGCCGAGGGCGCGAGGCCCGAGAGCGCAGGAGCGACGATGGAGGCGGCCGCCGAAGGCGCCGCGCCGACGTTCCCCGCGCCGACCGGCGCCTCGATCCGCGGCACGTCGACCGGCTGAGCGAAGAGCGTCCCGGCGAGCAAGGACAGCGCGGCCGCGAGGGCGGCCGCGCGCGGGGTGCGGGGACGGGCGGGAGCCCCGGCGCTCATCCCCTCAGTGTAGCCCGCTCCGACGGATTGTCAAGGCACCGAGAGGAGGTTCAGGCGCTCACGGGCACGGCGCGGGTGAGCGCCCGCAGGGTGACGCCGGGGATCGGCGTGACCGAGGCGGCTTCCTGGAACGCCATCTTCTCGAAGACGAGGTCCGCGCCCGGGCCGCAGAACACGTGCGCGGAGGAGACGCCGGCGCGGCGCAATTGGCCGAAGAAGACCTCGAGCAGCTTCGACCCCGCGCCGAGGCCGCGATAGTCGGCCAGGACGTTCATGATCAAGTGCGCGGGATGCTCGGTCCAGAGTCTCAGCCGGACGGCCTCCGGGAAAAAGTCGCGCGAGTCGGGCGGCGGATCGAAGACGCGCCGGCGCTCCTTCTCGAAGGCGAGCGTGTCGGGCGCTCCCGTCAGGTAGCCGATCACCCTCCGGTCGCACTCGGCGACGAACGTCCACTCCGGGCGCAGCTCGCGGTAGGGCTTCAGCCAATGCTCGAGGAAGGACGCGCGCTCGCCTTCCTCGACCGGCTCGCCCGCCATTCCGGTCTCCGCGCAGACGTGAGAGATCTGCTCCCAGTCTCCCGACTCGGCGCGGTGCGCCAGGATGATCATCTCTCGCGCAGTCCCGCGAGCTCCGTCGCGACCCAGGCCGGGCCGACGAGCAGATGCGCGAGGTTCTTCGCGAAGGCCGGGCTCTTCTTCTCGTAGACGGCGTGGCCGTAGAACTGGAAGGCCCAGCCGACGAGGAAGGCGGCAAGGGACGTCCAGCCCGGGACGCGGGCGGCGACGAGCGCGGACACGGCGACGAAGCTGGTGATCAACCCCCCGACCCGCCAATCCCACAGGAAATAGATCGGGAGCAGCAGCGCGGCGATGGGAAACGGCGTGCCCACGCGCGACCACGCGACGATCGCGTAGCCGATCAGCGGGATGCCGGCCGCGTGGCAGGCGAGGTTTCCCCGCGTCCGGTGGTAGGCGGCGTAGTCCGCCGACAGCGCGGGATAGTCGAAGGAGATCACGCGCAGGCGGCCAGCGTCTTGTCCAGGCGCCCCTGCAGGTCCTTGGACGCCTCGGCGTCCTTGATCCCGCCCAGGTTGATGCGCACGTTCTCGGCCGCGCACAGCGCCGCGGCCTTGAGCAGGTGCATCGCGCAGTTGATGTCGGAGGCGACCGCCGCTCCGGCCAGCGGCGCCGTCTCCTTCGCGACCGACAGCGCGCCGGCCGCGAGCTGCGCGGTCCGCAGGGGCACCTCGGCGGCGTGCTTGAGCGCCTCCTGCATGCGCATCGGCCGCAGGGCGTCGTCCTTGGGCAGCGCCATCGCGGCCATGAACAGGTCGAAGGCGGCGGCGTCGTCGGCGGCCAGCCCGTCGAAGGCGGCGCGCATCTCGCCGAAGTAGGCGTGCGCCTTCGTCAGCACGGGGCGCTTGGACTCCTCGAGCTTCTTCGACTTGAGCGTGATGCCGATCGCCATCTGCCCCAGGCCGCAGCCCATCGCGGCCGAGATCGCGGCGGCGGACCCGCCGCCGGGCGTCGCGTCCGTGTTCGACATCGCCTCAGCGACGATGCTGCCGGCTTTTTTCCAGTCCACGCTCCCGCCGAGCGCGCCGACGGCCTCCAGGCGGTTCTCGAGGATCTGCACGTCCGCGTTGAAGTTCTCCAGGTTCAGCGTCTCCAGCGCGAAGTCGACGAGCGCCTGGCGCGGCAGGAGGCCGACGATCTCGGTCGTGACGACCTTGGCCTTGTGCTCACCGGCGAGCTTCGACGTCTCGTCGATCACGCGCTTCATCGACGTCTTCTTGTAGTCGGTGAGCACGGTCGAGATCTGCACCTGCTTGCGCGCCGCGAGCTCGATCTCCTTGCCGCGCACCGCCGGCAGGCCGCCGCCGGAGGCCCGCACGCGCTTGGCGATGTCCTTGCCCGCGACCATGTCCGCCGTGTCGAGGTTCAAATTGAAGTTCACGATCTGCTGGCGCGCGCCGCAGGCGATCGCGCCCGCGGTGGGATGGATGCGGTTGGGCCCGAAGTCCGGCCGGCGCGACTCGTCCTTGCCGATGAGCTCCTTGAGCCCCTCGAACTGTCCTTTGCGCACGCTCGCCAGGTCCTTGCGCTCCGGCACGCGCGCGGCGTGGTCGTAAAGATAGACCGGAATCTGGAGCTCGCGGCCGATGCGCTCGCCGCATCTCTCCGCCAGCTTCACGCAGTCCTCGATGGTCACGCCCGCCACCGGGATGAACGGGATCACGTCGACCGCGCCCATGCGCGGGTGCTCGCCCTTGTGCACGTTGAGGTCGATGAGCTCCGCGGACTTCTGCGCCACGCGGAAGCACGCCTCGACGCACGCCTCCGGCGCGCCGACGAAGGACAGCACGCAGCGGTGATGGTCCGCGTCCGTCTCCACGTCGAGGATCGTGACTCCGGCCGACTTCGCCGCGTCGACGATCGTCTGCACCTTGGCCTTGTCCCGTCCTTCCGAGAAATTCGGCACGCATTCCACGAGTTTCATGTTCTCTCCTGGGGACCGCTCCGGAGGGGTCAGGCTTTGACTTTTTGACTTATTCGAATAAGTCAAAAAGTCAAAGCCTGACCCCATCGCCACCCCATCTTAATATTTCATCACGAGCGTCTTTCGCTCGGTGTACTCCTCGATGGCCCAGCGCACGCCCTCGCGGCCGGTGCCGGAGTCGCGCGTGCCGCCGTAGGGGGCGGCGTCGGCGCGGTACGTGGGCACGTCGTTGACGATGAGGCCGCCGACGGACAGGCGGTCGAAGGCGCGGTGCACGAAGGCCAGGTCGTTGGAGAAGATCCCGGCCTGCAGGCCGTAGCGGCCCTCGGCCAGGCGGTCGAGCGCGCGCTCGCGCGAGTCGAAGGCCTCGAGCGTCGCCACGGGGCCGAACGCTTCCTCGCATGAAAGGCGGCAGGATGCCGGCGCGTTCTCGAGCAAGGCGGGCGGCAGGACCGCGCCTTTGCGGCTTCCCCCCGCCCAGAGCTTGGCGCCGCCGGCGACGGCTTCCTTGATCCACTCCTCGACGCGCGCGGCCGAAGTCTCATCGATCATCGGCCCGACATCGGTCGCTTCCTCGGACGGGTCGCCGAGCTTGAGCTCTTGGATGTTCTGCACGAGGAGCCTGCGGAACTCCGAATGCACGGACTTCTCGACCAAGATGCGCTGGACCGAGATGCAGGTCTGTCCCGAGTACGCGTAGGCGCCCCACACGCAGCGCGCGGCCGCCCACGGCAGGTCGGCGTCGGCGCCGACGAAGACGCCCGCGTTGCCGCCCAATTCCAGGATGCAATGCTTCTGCCCGGAGATCGACTTCAGGTGCCAGCCGGCCTTGGTCGAGCCCGTAAAAGAGAGCACCCTCAGCCGATCGTCGCGGACCAAGGCCTCGACGAGCGGGATTTCGCCGTGCGCGACGAGCGCGGCTTCCGCGGGCCAGCCGGCAGCGACCAGGATCTCGACGAACTTCTCCGCCGTCTTCGGCGCGCGCGGATCGGGCTTGAGCACGAAGGGCAGGCCCGCCGCGACGGCCGGCGCGACCTTGTGCGCGACGAGGTTCAGCGGAAAATTGAACGGGGTGATGAACAGCGCCGGCCCGCGCGGCGCGCGCTTGACCAGGGCGTAGCGCCCCTCGGAGCTCGCGTCCAAGTCCAGCGGCAGGACCTCGCCGTTGATGCGGCGAGCCTCCTCCGCGGCCCAGCGCAGGGTGAACGCCGCCCGCGCGGCCTCGCGGCGGGCTTCCTTGAGCGGCTTCTTGACCTCCTCGACGATCAGGCGCGCGAGCGCCTCGGCGTCTTTCTCGACGGCGTCCGCGGCCGCGGCGAGGATGCGCGCGCGCGCGTGCGACGGAAGGGCGGCCTTAACGACGGCCGCCGCGGCCCGCCCCGCGAGAGCGTCGGCGTCGGCCGGCGTCTTCAGCTCAACTCGAACCATGAAAGCCATTTCTCCAGGCCGCGAAAATCCCGGGCCAAATGATCGGGCTTGGACTTGACCAATTCCTTCCAGTCCGAGAAGCCCGTGCCGACGCCGATCGTCTTAAATCTGCACTTCTTCCCCGCCGCCACGTCCAACGGGGTGTCGCCGATCACGAAGATATCTTCCTTCGAAAATCTCTCCGTCGTGATCTTCTTCGCCCTCGTGATCGCCTTGCGAAGCAGGAGGTGGCGATGAAACGAGTCCGATCCGAATCCGCCGAACTGGAAGTAAGGGTTGAACCCCGAGGGCTCGAGCTTGATGCGCGCGCCTTTCTCCATGTTTCCCGTGCCCAGGCCGAGAAGGACGCGCTTGTCCTTGCTGAGACGCTTCAGGAGAACTTTAAGGCCGGCGGGAATGTGATAATTCCCGTCGTTGATCGCCGCCCGCACGAAACGCGGCAGCTGCTTCAGATATTCCTGATGCAGCCGCTCGACGGCCGCGGCCGTGGGTTTTTTTTGAGTCGCGAAGCGATGGGCCGCGCCGAAGTTGTAGAGATCGGTGCGCCCCGCGAGCGAGATCTCGGAGCAGCAATCCTTCTTGCCGTAGAGGATCTCGCCGGCCCGGTTGAGTGCCTTGCGCCCGGCGCCGCCCGCGCGGATCAGCGTCCCGTCGATGTCGAAGAGCAGGACCTTCACGCGGCTCCGTGCACGATCTCGCCGCGCTTCATCGTCCAGCGGACCTTCGGCGCGCCGAACCAGTAGGCGATCTCGCGCCAGTCCTCGGCCTCGTGGCAGACGAGGTCGGCGGCCTTGCCCTCCTCGAGCGAGCCGTGCGTCGCGCCGAGGCCCGCCGCGTGCGCGCCGTTGATCGTCGCGGCGACGAGCGCCTCGCCCGGCGACATCTTCATCTGCGTGCACGCGATCGAGACGATGGTGCGCATGTCCCAGCACGGGCAGGTGCCCGGGTTGTAGTCGGTCGCCAGCGCCACGGCGGCGCCCGCGTCGAGCAGGCGGCGCGCGGGCGGGTAGGGTTTGGCGAGGAAATAGTTCGAGCCCGGCACGAGACAAGCCACGGTGCGGCTGGCGGCCAGAGCCGGGAAGTCCGCCTCGGAGGCATGGTCGAGGTGGTCGACGGAGACGGCCTTGCGCTTGACCGCCGCCGGCAGGCTGCCCATGCGGGAGAGCTGCTCGGAATGGACCTTGAGGGCGAGGCCGGCCTTGTCGGCCGCGGCCGCCACGCGCTCGAGGTCGGCGAGGTCGAAGTAGCCGTCCTCGCAGAAGATGTCCACGAACCGGCATAAGCCTTCGGATGCCGCCCGCGGGATCATCTCGGAGCAGACGCGCTCGACGTACTCGGGCTTGCGCCCGCGCAGCTCGGCCGGGACGGCGTGGGCGGCGAGCAGCGTGGGCACGATCTCGAGCGGGCCGCGCTCGTCGGCGGTCTTGAGCGCGCGCAGGAGCTTGAGCTCGTTCTCGAGATCGAGACCGTACCCGGACTTCGCCTCGATCGTCGTCGTTCCGGAGGCGAGGAAGTCGGCGGCCCGGCGGCGCAGGCCGGCCGTCAGGTCCGCCTCGGAGGCTCCGCGCACGCCGTTGACCGTGGACAGGATGCCACCGCCGCGCGCGGCGAGGTCGGCGTAGGACGCCCCGGCGATGCGGCCCTCGAAGTCGTCCAGGCGCGGCGCGGCGAAGACCGGGTGCGTGTGCGCGTCGACGAAGCCGGGCGCGACGACGCCGCCCTTGGCGCTCACGCGCTTGGCGCCTTCCGACTTGGGATGGGCGAGCACGCGCGCGGTCGGACCTGCAGACAGGATCTTGCCGTCCGACACTAATATGGCGCCGTCGTTCAGGGCGCCGACCGAGCCCTTCTCACGGCCCGCGCGCGGGCCTTCGGAGCCGGCCAGCGTCAGCACTTGCCTCGCGTGCAGGATCAGGGTCGCCACGGCCTCATTCTAGTATACTCACCCCCATGCACACCCTCTGGCTCGCCGCGCTCGTGGGCGCGGCCTCGGCCCTGGCCGTCGCCGCGCCCGCGCCCGCCTCGAAGCCGTCCGCGGACGCGGTCGCCGCCGTGGTGAGCTTCCGCGATCCCCTTCAGTGGAAGAGGTCGGATTACGCGAACTCGATGGGCGCCGATCCGGTCGTCTCGTTCGCGAAAGGCTCGGAGCGCATATCGGTGTACGTCTACGGCGCTCCCGGCTCCGCGTACAAGACGCCGGAGGACTTTTTGAAGGGTCCTGCCGCGACCTCGATGGGCCGCCCCGCGGAGAGAATCGGCGACACGAGGGTGAACGGCCGCAATGCGGCGCTGTACCGCCGCAGCTACCCGCTCGGCGACTACGACCCGGACAAGCCCGAGACCGGGCCGGCCCGGTTGGGCGAGCAGCTGTTCTGCGTGCTTCCCCCGGCGGCCGACGGCCGCTTCGCGGTCCTGGCCCACGACCAGAACCGCCCTCGGCCCGGCACGGGTTCCGGCGGGGACGCCTGGAAGGCCTTCCTCAAGACCGTCAAACCGGCCGGTCCCAAGCCCTAGGCCTTCGGGGACCCCCCGCCGGGACCGTTCGGCTCAGGTGGATTCCCTCGTCTCTGTCTACACTTATAGAGATGAAGCGAACGGCGCTCTCCCTTCTCCTCGCGCTGGCCGGGACCGCGAACGCGGCCCTGCCGCGCGTGTCGCTGGAGACCCCCGTGACGCCGGTCTCCGCGCCCGCTTACTCGGCGGCGCCCTCGGCGATCTCGGCCGCTCCGCGCCTGCTCGGAGCCGCGCCGTCCCTGTCCGTCGCGGCTCCGACGGCCGCCCTGCCCGCTCTGTCGGCCGCGCCCGGCCTGACGCCGGCCCCGGCTTTGGCCGCCGCTCCGGCCGTCGCTCCCGCTCTCGCCGTTCCGGCGATCTCCGCCCTCCCGGCGGCCGCCGTCCAGGACGGCCCCAAAGCCATCGACGCGCTGAAGGCCGACGCGCCGCTCGTGGAGAAGCTCTCGGCGGCGAAGGGAGCCGGCGAGGACTCCGCCGCGGCACTGCAGTCCCGCTTCGACGGCGCCGCCGCCGACGGGCCCGAGCCCGTCCTGCCGCTCTCCGGCGAGGCGGGCAAGCCCGCCGACGCGGATCACGATCCTCTTCTGTCGAACCTGCTCCAGCACGTGCGCCTCGACGACGGCGGCGTGCCGGAGCGCCGCGCGGCGCTGATGACGGCTTTCCGGCGCATGCTCAAGACGCCCACAGCGCGGGCGCTGGCCGAGCGCTTCATCGCCGACGGCGTGCCCGCGGTCGTGCGCTTCGAGGCCTTCGAGGGCTCCCGCCTCTATGACGTCAACGGCCGCAAGATCTTCTACGCGCCGCGCGCCTTCACCGAGTGGAAGGGCGATCACGTCGAGTTGCGCATGAACCTCGACTACCTGGGCACGCACGACGAATTCCAGCAGCAGGACCTGCCGCCCACTCTGGCTCACGAGCTGCTGGGCCACGGTCTGTGGTACTCGCGCGCGGCGCGGGAGAACGCCCTGCAGGCCTTCCACCACCACGACCTCAACGAGACCAACGCGCGCCTCGTCGGCTGGCTCGTGGACTTCGAGCTGGACCGCCGCTTCGAGGAGAGCGGCGCGTGGAGCTACCTCGCCGACCCTGCGGCGTTCCTCAACCATTTGAAGCTGCGTCTTCCCTACTACGCGCTGACTTGGTCCACGGCCGAGCTCGCCCGCCCGCGCGAGACGCTGGAAGAGCGCTCGCAGGCGGCCAAGAGCAAGCGCGAGCAGCTGCGCACGCAGCTGGCCAACCACTCGTCCTGGAACGCGGTCATCGACCACTTCGTCTCGCACCATGCGATCCCCGAGTCGAAGCTCGTCGCGCTGCGCGGCTACATGGCCGAGACGGCGAAGAGCTACCAGGACGAGATCGGGGTCATGGACGCGCTGATCAACGAGGTCGACGCGACGATCGGCCGCATGAACGCCGAGCCCGACCGAGCGTCGGAGCGCTACCTGCAGTGGGCGGCGACGCACCCGCTGTTCGCGGACTTGCGCAAGGAAGTCGACGCGAACACGCGGCGGCTGCAGGAGCAGGTCTCGAAGACCCCGGCGAAGCTCGGCGACGAGTCGGTCGACGCGGTGAAGGCGCGCGAGGACCACTGGCGCGGGCAGGTCACCTTCGAGCAGCTCGTGGAGATGTACCGCAAGGACCGCGAGCAGAACCCGAAGCACTGGCAGAGCTGACGCCTCCGCCGGCGAACTCGCTCCGGAGCGAGTTCCCCATCGAACTTACTCCGGAGTAAGTTCGACCATCCGGTCGGGATTACCGGAAATTCTTGAACTGCAGGTCCAGCTCCCAGCCCGCCGCTCCGTTGCGCATCAGCGACATGGCGGACTGGAGCTCGTCCTTCGACTTGCTCGACACGCGCAGCTGCGCGTCCTGGATCTGCGCGTTGACCTTGAGCTTGGCGTCCTTGAGGGCCTGCTGTATCTTCTTGGCCTTCTCGGTGGGGATGCCGGACTCGATCGTGATGTCGATGCGGCCGGTTTGGCCGAGCGCGGCCTCGACCTTCCCCTTCTTGAAGCACTTGAGCGACAGGCCGCGCTTGGCCATGCGTCCGAACAGCACGTCGTAGACCTGCTCGGCCTTGAACTCGTCGGCGGCCTTCACCGTGAGCTTCTTCGCCTTCACGTCCAGGTCGATGGACGGGTTCGCGCCCTTGAGGTCGAAGCGGTTGGAGATTTCTTTCATAGAAACCTGGACGACTTCGGAAACCAAGTTCAGGTCCACGTCGGAAACGGCGTCGAACGAAAAATCGCTGGCCATGGTCTTTACCTCATCGGAATTTTTATCGAAGGATGTTTACGCGCGAAAGCTTTCGCCTGCGGATAGCCGGCGTCGAAGTGCCGCACGACGCCCATGCCGGGATCGTTGGTGAGCACGCGCGTCAGGCGCTCGTCCATGGACTTGGTGCCGTCGGCCACGGTGACTTGCCCGGCGTGCAGCGAGTACCCCATCCCCACGCCGCCGCCGTGGTGGAAGCTCACCCAAGAGGCGCCGGAGGCGGTGTTGACCAGCGCGTTGAGGATCGGCCAGTCGGCCACCGCGTCGGTGCCGTCGCGCATGGCCTCGGTCTCGCGGTTGGGGCTGGCCACCGAGCCGCAGTCGAGGTGGTCGCGGCCGATCACGATCGGAGCGGCCACTCTCTTCTTCTTGACGAGCCAGTTGAGCCGTCGCCCCATCTCCGCGCGCTCCCCGTAGCCGAGCCAGCAGATGCGCGCCGGCAGGCCCTGGAACGCGACGCGCGCGCCCGCGAGCTCGATCCAGCGGCGCAAAGCCTTATCCTTGGGGAACGCCGCTAAAACCTCGCGATCGGTCGTGCGGATGTCCTCGGGATCGCCGGAAAGCGCCGCCCAGCGGAACGGGCCCTTGCCCTCGCAGAACAACGGGCGGATGAACTCGGGGACGAAGCCGGGAATATCGAAGGCGTTCTTCACGCCCGCTTCGACGGCGCGGGCGCGGATGTTGTTGCCTTAGTCGAACGTGACCGCCCCTTGCTTCTTGAGGGCGAGCATCGCTTGAACATGGATGCCCATCGACGCGATGGAGCGCTTCAGGTAATCCTTGGGGTTCTTCTTGCGCAGGACGGCCGCCTGCTCGACGGTATAACCCTTGGGGATATAACCGTAGAGAGGGTCATGCGCGGACGTCTGATCGGTTAATACATCGATCGCGAATCGTCGTCGCGCCAATTTCGGAAGAACGTCCGCCGCGTTGCCCAAAAGTCCGACGGAGAGAGCCTCTCCGCGCTCTTTCGCGCGCGACACGCGCTCGAGCGCCTTGTCGAGATTCTCCTCGATCACGTCGAGATATCTCGTCTTGAGCCGGAACCGCAGCCGCGTCGGATCGACCTCGACGCAGAGGCACGCGGCTCCGTTCATGGCGGCCGCCAGCGGCTGCGCTCCGCCCATGCCGCCCAAGCCCGCGGTGACGACCAGGCGACCGGCGAGACTTCCGCCGAAATCCCGACTGGCCGCGGCCGCGAACGTCTCATACGTGCCCTGCAGGATGCCCTGCGTGCCGATGTAAATCCAAGAGCCCGCGGTCATCTGCCCGTACATCATGAGCCCTTTCTTGTCGAGCTCGTCGAACGTCTCCCAGTTCGCCCACTTGCCGACGAGATTGGAGTTGGCGATGAGAACGCGAGGTGCTTGATCGTGAGTCCGGAAAACGGCGACGGGCTTTCCGGATTGGACCAACAGCGTCTCGTCGTCGTTCAGAGTCTTGAGCGACTTCACGATCGCGTCGAAGCACGCCCAGTTCCGCGCCGCCTTGCCGCGACCGCCGTAGACCACCAGATCCTGCGGCCGCTCCGCCACCTCGGGATCGAGGTTGTTCATGAGCATGCGCAGGGCCGCCTCCTGCTGCCAGCCCTTGCAGGAGATCTTGGAACCGCGCGGCGCTCGTATCGTTCTCATCTTGTAGTTGGGGTCAGGCCTTCACTTATTTAACTTATTCGCATTCGTTGAAAAAGTGAAGGCCTGACCCTACAGCTGCTCG
>DATNGC010000187.1:0-20265 GCA_035606075.1 Elusimicrobiota bacterium | reverse complement strand
GGTTGCGCTGATAGAGGTAGACCTTGGCCGGGAGGAAGCCGTGCGCGTCGCTGCTCAGCATCTCGGCGCGCGTGGCGCCGGTGTACAGGCCGAGAACGTCCTGCGGGGCGTCCATCTGTTCGGCCTCGAGGCCGGGCGCCGGGCGCGTCTCGATGGTCACGTTGACGAGCAGGTCGCGCAGGGCCTTCGGGATGGAGGCGAGCTCGGCTTTGGCTAGCGCGTGGAACTGAGCCGGCGTGAGGCGGGCGCCTTTTTTCACGCGACGGCCCCGGCTTTCCTCAGCAGGTCCAGGCAGGCCGCGTTCGCGCGGCGCGCGACGTCGGCCTCGTCGACGTTCTTGAGACGCCCGTCCTCGACGACGACGTGCCCGTTGACGATCGTCCACTTGGTCCGGTGCGAGGCCCCGCAGAAGAGCAGGGAGGCGACCGGGTCTCCGGCCGAGCCCGCGTAGTCGAGGCCCCTCACGTCGAAGATCGCGAGGTCGGCGGCCTTTCCGGCAGCGATCCGGCCGATGTCGTCGCGGCCGACGACGGCCGCGCCGCCGCGCGTGGCGGCGCGCAGGACGTCGCGCGCGGGCATCGAGGCCACGCCGGACTTCACGCGGTGCGACAGCATCATCTGGCGCGCCTCGCCGAGCATGTCGGAGGTGTCGTTGGAGGCCGAGCCGTCGACCGCGAGGCCCACCGGCACTCCCGCGTCGAGGTACTTGCGCACGGGCGGCACGCCGGAGCCCAGGCGGAAGTTGGAGGAGGGGCAATGCGCGACGCCGACCTTGGCCTTGGCCAGCCGCGCGATCTCCTGATCGTTGACGTGGACCATGTGCGCCAGCCAGACGTTGGAGTCCATCCAGCCCAGCGACTCGATGAAGTCGATCGGGCGGAGCTTGTACTTCTCGAGGCAGTAGGCTTCCTCGTCGAGCGTCTCGCACAAGTGGGTGTGCATGCGCACGCCCCAGCGGCGCGCTTGCGCCGCCGTTTCCTTCATGAGCTCCGGGGACACTGAAAAGGGCGCGCACGGCGCCAGGCCCACGCGCGTCATCGAATAAGGGCCGTTGTCGTGGTATTCCTTCACGAGGCGCTCGCCGTCGCGCAGGATCTCCTCCTCGGCTTGCGTGCAGTCGTCGGGGGGGAGACCGCCTTTGGAGGAGCCGACCGACATGGAGCCGCGCGTGGGATGAAAACGGATTCCCAACGACCTCGCGGCTTCGATCTGGGCATCGACGAGCCCCGTCAGCCCCCGGGGATAGAGATAAGTGTGATCGGTCGAAGTCGTGCAGCCGGTGAGCAGCAGCTCTCCCAAGCCGACTTGCGCGCCGAGCGCGGCGTACTCGGGCGTCAGGTGGCGCCAAACGGTGTAGTGATAGACGAGCCAGTCGAATAATTTAGCGTCCTGCGCCGCCGGCGTCGCGCGGGTGAGCGTCTGGCAGAGATGATGATGAGTGTTGACCATGCCCGGGATCACGACGCAGCCGCGCGCGTCGAGCACCTGGGCGCCGTCCTCGGAGAGGTCCTTGCCGACGGAGACGATCACGCGGCCGCGGATCAGGACGTCGGCGTCCTTGAGCTCGGTGCCCGCGTCGTCCATGGTCGCGACGCGCAGGGCGTTTTTGATCAGCAGAGGGGGGCGCATGGCGGGTTCAAGTCTAACACCGATTCCGGGCGGAAGCAAGGGCGGGATTTGAAGCCTCTTTGACCGCCGCTTGAGGCTTCGTTGACCGCCGGAGGGCTATGCTGGTTCTGTCCCGGGAGGGGGTTATGGAATCGACGATCATGGCGTTCTCGTTCGCATCGGCGCTCGTCATCGCCGGCTGCGTCGTGCTCTTCTTCTCGGGCGCGATCGACGAGGCGCTCGCCCGCGTGGTGCCTCCGGAGATGACGGCCGCCTGGCGGCGGTACGCGAAGTTCGCCCTGTTCGTCGTGGCGCTCGTCGGCGGGCTGCGCGTCTCCGAGCTCGCGTCGCTCGTCGCCTTGCGCGTTCCCGGGACACCGCCGCTGACCGGGGGGCAAGCGTTCCTCGAGATCCTCAAGTCGATCGCGGGCTCGCTGGCCGCGTCGGCGATCGCCCTGCTCGCGTTCTTCGTCGCGACGCTCGTCATCGACGGGTCCCGCCGGCTGTACCAGACCCGCCGTCTGGCCCGTCCCGCGCCGACCCCGCCCGCGGACGCCGATCGGCGCCCCGTCGGAGCCGAGCGGCACGCGACCGCGGGCGGGCGCGAGCGCCGCTCGGGCGATAACGGGAGCTTCCTGTGAAGGCCCTTCTGCTCGCCGCGCTCGCCGCCGGACCCGTGCTGCCGTCCGCCGCGCGCGCCCAGGGGGGCATCGAGACTCCCCAGGCGCGGGAAAACTACCGGATCAAGACGCGCCAGGACCTGGACCGGCTCAACGAGCGGCTGTCCGCGCTCGAGCTCCGGTCCCACGTCGAGTCGAGCCGCGCTCGCGAGAATCTCGCGGCGCGGACCGCCGAACTGCGGGTCCAGAAGAAGAACGTCGACGAGCTGTTCAGCCGCATCGAGACCGGCACGGATCAGCAGCGGCGCGTCGCGCGCGCGCGCCTGGACATCGAGATCGAGAGCCTGCGGGCCGGCATCGAAAGGGCCGAAGGCGCGCATCCCGCCTGGGGAAGCTGAGGCGCTTCCCCGCTCGAAGGGGAATCTGTTAGACTGGCGCCATGATCATCCCTGCTCTCGTCTTGGCGCTCGTCGTCCCGGCGGCGGCGGCCAGACCTATGAACACGAAGGCTCCGGCGGCTCCGGCGGCCCCGTCCTCCGAAGCCGGCGTCCCGACCCGGGAAAGCGTCCTGCTCTCTCCGCAGGGAGCGACGGCGCAAGCGCCCGAGAATTATAAGGTAAAGCTCGCCACGACCAAGGGCGACATGGTCCTCGAGATCCACCGCGCCTGGGCGCCCAACGGCGCCGACCGCTTCTACAACCTGGTCAAGATCGGCTTCTTCGACGGGGTCGAGTTCTTCCGCGTCGTCGACGGCTTCATGGCGCAAGTCGGCATCCACGGCGACCCCGCCGTCGCCGCGAAGTGGCGCGACGCGCACATCCCCGACGATCCGGCGGCCGGTCATTCCAACCGGCGCGGGGCCGTGACCTTCGCGACCGCGGGCCCGGGAACGCGCACGACCCAGTTCTTCATCAACTTCAAGGATAACTCGTTCCTCGATTCGATGGGATTCCCGCCGATCGGCGAGGTCGTCGAAGGCGACGCGGTGCTCGACAAGCTTTACCGCGGCTACGGCGAGGGCGCGCCGCGCGGCAGGGGCCCCGATCAGGGGCGCATCCAGGCCGAGGGAAACGCTTACCTGCAGAAGGATTTCCCGGAGCTCGACGCGATCAAGACCGCGACGATCGTCGGCGAGGACAAGCCGAAGGCCGAGGCGTCCGAAGAGACCTCGAAGTCCGGCGAAAAGAAGGACGCCAAGCCCTGGTGGAAATAGCGCGCTCGTCCCGAGAGTAGCATGGAGCCCTTGTCCGTCGCCGACCTGGCCGGTGACCTGCCGAGGCCCGGCGTGCTCTGCACGCTGGCGGGCGTCGCCGGCAGCGCTCCGCAGGCGCCCGGGGCCAAGATGTGGGTGTGGGCGGGCGGCTTCCTGGGCACGCTCGGCGGCGGGAAGTTCGAGGCGACCGTCCTCGCCGACGCGCGCGAGCTGCTGGCCGGCGGCAAGAGCGGCGCGACCCTGAAGGAATACACGCTGTGCCGCGAGATGGGGCAGTGCTGCGGCGGCAAATGCAAGGTGCTCTTCGAGGCCTGTCCCCGGCGCCGGGCGGTGCACGTCTTCGGCGCGGGCCACGTCGGCCGCGCGCTCGCCGAGACCCTGTCGGGTCTCGATCTTGAGACCGTCGTCTGCGATCCCCGCGCCGACTGGGCTGACAAGACCGCGTTCCCCAAGTCCGCCCACGTCGTCTGCGCCGATCCGGTCGCTCTCGCGACCAGGGCCAAATATGACGAGCTCGACGCGGTGTGCGTGATGACGCACGACCATGAGCTGGACTTCAAGCTGGTCGACGTCTTCCTCGAGAAGCCTATCGGCTACCTGGGCCTCATCGGCTCGGCGCACAAGGCGCGCGTGTTCCGCGCCCGCCTGCCGCCGGCGCGCCGCGCGCTGTGGGACGAGCGCATGAACTGCCCGATCGGCCTGCGCATCCCGTCGAAGAACCCGAAGGCCATCGGCATCGCCGCCGCCGCCCAGCTCCTCGAGCTGTGGGCCTACCGCAAGCCGGCCGCGGCGCTCCAGGCGGCCGCCGAACGATGACCGACCTGACCGGCGCGCGCGTGCTCCTGCTCGCCGCCGGCCGCGGCAAGCGCTCCGGCGGCCCGAAGGCGTGGCGTCCGTACGAGGGCACGACCTTGCTCGAGGCCCAGCTCGCCTTTTTCCGGGGTCTCGTCGGCGAGAAGAACGTGTCGGTCGCCATCCAGGACGCTTGGCGCGAGCGCTGCGAGTCGCTGTCGCGCGAGGCCGTCTGGGTCGCTTCCGACCCCGACGCTTCGCCGCTCGCCTCGCTGCAGAACCTCGTCGCCGGCTCACCCGAGGCCCGCTCCTTCGTCCTGCACGTCGACATGCCCGTCTTCCTGCGCGGCGTGTACGAGGATCTTTGGAAGGTCGGGGCCGACGCGGTCGCGCCGGTGTTCGAAGGCCGCCGCGGCCATCCCGTGCTGCTCTCGCCGAGGTCCCTCGCCGAGATCTCGCGCCTGGACCCGGCGACGGACCGGCTCGATCATTGGCTGCGCGGCCGCCGCGTGGCAGAGGCGCCGGTCTCGACCGGCGTCATCCATCTGAACCTCAACGAGCCCGGCGCGTGATCGACCTCGCTCTCCGCGGCCGCCGCGTGCTGACCAAGGACGGCTTCGAGCCGGCGTCCGTCCTGATCGAGGGAGCCCGGATCGCGGCCGTCCTCGGCCCCGACGACGTGCCGTCCGGCGTCCCCGTCCGCGAGACCGGCGACCTGGCGGTGATCCCCGCGCTCGTCGACACGCACGTGCACGTCAACGAGCCCGGCCGCACCGAGTGGGAGGGCTTCGTCACGGCCACGGCCGCCGCGGCCGCCGGCGGCGTGGGCACCATCGTCGACATGCCGCTCAACTGCTCGCCGGTGACCACGAGCCGCGCCGCCCTCGAGACCAAGCTCTCGGCCATCAAGGGAAAGCTCGCCGTCGACGCGGCCTTCTGGGGCGGCATCGTCCCCGGGAACCTGAAAGAGCTCGAGCCCCTCGCCGCGGGCGGCGTCGTCGGCTTCAAGTGCTTCCTCACGCACTCCGGCCTCGACGAGTTCCCGAACGTGACGCGCGCCGACCTCGAGGCGGCGATGCCCGTCCTCAAGGACCTCGGCCTGCCGCTCATCGTCCACGCCGAGCTCGACCCCTGCGGCCCGTCGGCCGGCGACTCCAGGCAATACGACACCTACCTCGCCTCTCGACCGTCCGAAATGGAAGTGCGCGCGATCCGGCTCTTGATCGATCTATGCCGCAAAACGGGCTGCCGCACGCACGTCGTCCATCTCTCCGCCGCCGAGGCGCTCGAGGACGTCGAGCGAGCCAAGGACGAAGGTCTCCCTTTGACGGTCGAGACCTGCCCTCACTATTTGACTTTCTGCGCCGAGGACGTGCCTCCGGGAGCCACTCAATTCAAATGCGCTCCGCCGATCCGTTCGGCCGAGAACCGCGAGGGGCTCTGGCGCGGCCTGGCGCGGGGCGTCATCGACTTCGTCGTCTCCGATCACTCGCCCTGCGTTCCGGAGCTCAAGAAGCTGACGGCCGGCGACTTCATGGCCGCCTGGGGCGGCGTCGCGGGCCTGCAGTTCACCTTGCCCGCGGTGTGGAGCGGAGCCAAGCGCCGCGGGCACGACCTCGAGGACGTCGTCCGCTGGACGTCCGCGAACACGGCGCGCTTCGTCGGCCTCGACAGCAAGGGGGCTCTCGAGAAGGGCCGCGACGCCGACGTCGCGATCCTCGACGACGCCGAGCTGTTCGACCTCGCTCCCGAGGCGGTGCTGCACAAGCACAAGCTCACGCCGTACCTCGGATCGCGCCTGCAGGGCGTCGTCGAGGCGACGTACGTCCGGGGGAGACCGGCCTACGAGCGCGACAAGCCCGCGGGCGCGGCGCGCGGACGCGCCCTGCTCAAAAGGAGAGAGTCATGGACTTCACCCAGCTGATCGACCTGGCCGCGGCGCGCACGGGCGGCCGCGCCTTGGAGGCCAACGACGAGTTCTTCGCGCCCAAGGAGAACCTCCTCAAGGCGTCGAAGGCGCTTTGGATCGCCGACAAATACACGACCAAGGGAAAATGGATGGACGGCTGGGAGACGCGCCGCCGGCGCACGCCGGGCTTCGACTGGTGCATCCTGAAGCTCGGCCTGCGCGGCATCGTCCGCGGCCTCAACGTCGACACGAGCTACTTCACCGGCAACTATCCCTCGCACGCGAGCGTCGAGGCTCGCGACGGCAAGGGGCCGTGGGTCGAGATTCTCCCAAAAGCGGAGTTGAAGGGCGGCAGCGACAACCTGTTCCCGATCGTCTCCGACAAGGCGTTCACGCACGTGCGCCTGAATATCTTCCCCGACGGCGGCGTCGCGCGCCTGCGCGTGTACGGCGCGGTCGTGCCCGACTGGTCCAAGACGCCCAAGAAGGCGCTGCTCGACTTGGCCGCGGTCCAAAACGGGGGCCTGCCTCTGCTGTCGAGCGATCAGTTCTACTCGCACCCGCAGAACCTGATCATGCCCGGCCGCGCCAAGAACATGGGCGACGGCTGGGAGACCAAGCGCCGCCGCGGGCCCGGCAACGACTGGATGATCCTGCGCCTGGGCGCCGCCGGGACCCTGCGCAAGATCGAGGTGGACACGAACCACTTCAAGGGCAACTACCCCGACGAGTGCATGATCGAGGGCGTGCACATGCCCGGCGCCGCGCCCGAGCGCCTGGCCGACGAGTTCACGCCGTGGGTCACGGTCCTGCCGGCCAAGAAGCTGTCCGCGAGCAAGCGCCACCTCTTCCAGAAGGAGATCGTGCCGCACGGCCCCGTCACGCACGTGCGGCTCAACATCTATCCCGACGGCGGAGTGTCGCGCCTGAGATTGTGGGGAGCGCGCGCCTGACGGACGATCCCCGGGGATAGTCGATATCCGATGACCTTGAACGATCTCAACGCCCTGCCTCCCGAGAAAGCTCGCGACGAGTTCGCGCGCTGCTGCGGCTCGACGTCCTGGGTCGAGAAGATGCTCGCCCGGCGGCCCTTCACGGAAAAGGCGCCGATGCTGGCCGGCGCGGACGAGGCATGGGCGGAGACCGCTGAAAAGGACTGGCTTGAGGCGTTCTCTCATCACCCGCGCATCGGCGGCAAGGACGCGCTGCGCGCGAAGTTCGCGTCCACGACGGCGTGGGCTCAGGGCGAGCAAGCCAAGGTCGCGCAGGCCGACGAGGCCACGCTCGACGCGCTCGCCCAGGGCAACGCCGAATACGAGGCGCGCTTCGGCTTCATCTTCATCGTCTGCGCCACGGGCAAGACCGCGGCCGAGATGCTCGCGCTTCTCAAGGCCCGCCTTCCCAACGATCGTCAGTCCGAGCTCAAGATCGCCGCCGCCGAGCAGCACAAGATCACCAAGATCCGCCTGGAGAAACTGCTGACATGAGCCCCATCACCACCCACGTGCTCGACACCGCCCTGGGACGTCCCGCCGCCGGCGTGCCGCTCATCCTCTCGAAGTCGAGCGGCGGAGGCTGGGCCTCGGTCGGGCGCGGCGTCACCGACGCCGACGGCCGCTGCAGGGACTTGATGAAGCCCGGCGCGAAGCTGAAGAAAGGCGCTTACCGCCTGACCTTCGGGGTCGCCTCCTACTTCATGAAGACGAAGCAGACGAGCTTCTACCCGTCGGTCTCCATCGTCTTCACCGTGCGCGACGCGCGCCACCACCACGTGCCCCTTCTGCTGAGCCCCTGGGGCTACTCCACCTACCGGGGCAGTTGAACGGCCGGGGTCAGGCCTTCACTTATTCAACTTTTTAGGTGAGAGCGCGACGGAAGGAAATAAGTTGAATAAGTGAAGGCCTGACCCCAATTCTCTCTTGCGCGCGGCGCGAACCGGCCTTATACTGGCGGCGTGAGCCGACGGAGCGCCCTCGCTGTCCTCGCCGCAATGACCCTGGCCGCCGCGGCGAGAGGCAACGAGCTGACGCCGGCGACGACCGACGCGCAGGCGCGCGAGGCGCGTCAGCTGATCGAGTCCCACAACGGCGCGGGGGCGCGCAACTGCTTGGCGGAGCGGCAGCTTTACGAAGCCTATCACCGCGTGGACGCCGGGGTGGCTTGGAACCCGGACAACCCCGTCGACTGGTACATCGGGCGCAACACCGTCGGTTTGTTCGAGAGTCTGGTCAATGCCGGCTACGGCGGCGCGGCGGCGACTTGGAACGAGTTGTTCAACGGCACCGACTTCGCCCGGATCGGCGCGCCCTGCCGCGCGGCGGGCACGCCGCGCGCCTTGGCCGCCTGCCTGAATGACGCGGTCGCGGGCTACTACAAGGCTCATCCCGGCATCAAGCCGACCTTCGGCGGCTCGTGCAAGCTCTACGCCGCGACCTTGGTGCGCGTCTCCGAGTATTTCCCGCCGGTGACGCGGCAAGCCTCGGTCGTCGCCAGCGCGCACCACGCGTTCAATCGGATCACGATCCGCGACGCCGAGGGACGCGATCACGACTACCTGATCGACGCGCTCAACAACATGGTGGTCGCGCTGACCGCGCGCGACGGTTCCTGCCCGGCGGAGGGCACGCTCGGCGCGGGCGAAGCGGCCGCGAGTCAAGCGCGGGCCCGCGAGGCCGAGGCGCAGCGGCGCCAGCAGGCCGCCGTCGAGCGCGTCCGCCGGCTTCAGGCCGCGCCTTAGGCGCCGGACCTACTGCTCGATCAGGTTCTTGGCCGAGCCGGCGCCGGCGGGCGGAGACGCCGGCGGGTCTTTCTTGACCGGCGGGGCCGGCGGAAGAGGCTGGGACGGCGCGCCGGGGCGGTGCGCCCAAAGCTCGAGGGCGGCGGCCCACAGGACCAGGCCGAAGCCGGCGACGCCCATCGCGGCGAAGATCGCGAACAGGATCTGGTTGGTCATCGCGAGAGCGAGCCCCATCATCAGCGCCTGCAGGACGAAGCCCTTGGCCATGCGCGCGGGACCGTCGACGGGCGACTGTCCCGGCTTGTACAGCGCGGCGAACAGCGCCGTCGCGACGCCGGTGACCGCCATCGCGTGGGTCGCGAGGACGGCCGCCGCCGGGATGGCGAGGAGTCCCATGACCGTCGCGACGCTGATGCCGACCGAGGCCGCGACGGCGGGGAAGGCGCCCGTGATGCGGTCGGCCGAGCTCGTCGCGGGATCGGTGAACTTGTCCTGGAAGGCCGTGCGGCCGAGAGCGGCGGTCGCGATCGCGGTCGTGATCGGCTGCAAAGGCGAAGCCGCGACCCCGGCGAAAGCCATGTGCGTCACGTCGAGCAGGACGTACACGCCCGCGCCGCCGAGGACGCCGTAGCGCAGGATCGAGGAGAAGACTTCTCCCGCGGAGACCGGCGAGCCGTCCTTGGAGCGCGAGGCGAACATCCCGAACACCGCGCCGAGCACGGCGCCGGCCGCGGCCGCGAGAGGCTGGATGCCCGCGAGGTAGGACAGGGCCGTCACGGAGGTGATCACCGGACCGCCGACGGGGGCGGCCAGCGCGATTCCGGGCAAAGCGAGGATCAGCGCGACGGCGAGGAGCGCTTTCTTGGCGAAGGAGACGGCCGGGCGGGGGACCCGCGACGCGACGGACGGGACCGCGGCTCTCTCGATCGGAGCGGCGGGGGCGGACTTATCGAGGACGGAGGCGGCGCTCAAGGACGAAAGGATTCCGGCGACGGGAGCCGAATCGTCGGCGGCGCGGCGGGTCTCGGCGCCGTCGAAGAGGACGCTCATGCGCGCCTCGGCCGCCGCGGCGGACGGGGCGGCGGCGGTCTTCGCGTCGGCGCGGAAAACGCCGGTCAGCGCGGCGGCGGAGCGGCCCGGCAGGGCGGGAGCGGCCGACGGGGCGGCGGCCGCCGGAACGGCCGCCTGGACAGCGGCCGGAACGGCGGCGCTCGCGGCCGGGGCGGCCTCGACGGCCGCGGCGGCGCGGCTCGCGGCGGGCAGCGCGGTCATGGCCGACGGCGCGAGAGCGGGGGCGACGGTCGGGGCGGCGGAGAAGCTCTGGATCGAAAGAGCCGGAGACTGAAGCGGCATGGCTCCGATGGCCATCGGAGCGCGGGCGGCGCCCGCGGCGGCCGAGACGGCGGAGGCGCCGCCCGAGGCCGCGGCGCTCACGACCTGGGCGGAGGCCCGGACCGGGACGAGCAGCATGACGGCGAGAACGGCGCGCGTGAAAGAAGAGGGGAATCGAAGCATGAACTTATGATACTTCGTGCTCCCGTCTCGCGCCTGGGACGAAAGGTCCCCGGCAGCGCGGAATTGGGCCTACGCGCCTGCCGGGCGGCTGCCGCTGGGGCGCTTAGCGCCTCAGTGGAGGAGGACGAGCGGCACCCAGATGGGGGCCGTGGCGCCGGCGACGATGACGCCGACCGCGAGGGGCACGACGACGATCGCGGTCGGCACCTCCCAAAGGCGGTTCCAGCAGGAGCGCCGGCGCTCGTTCTCGCGCGCGTCCATGGTGACGCCGCCGAACAGCGGCTTGCAGCGGCCGGTCTCGGGGATCACGCCGTAGGGGGACATGTCCCAGTCGTCGCCGGCGCGCTGGGCGCGGCCCAAGACGGGGACCTGGGCGCCGCCGCAGAAGTCCGTCGGGATCTGCGAGCGCGGCTTGTCCTCGGCGGCCTCCAGCGAGGCGCAGCTCACGTCGAGGACCGTGCCGTCCTTCTCGACGCGCAGGGTCCGGCCGTTCGCGTCGGCGTAGTAGCGGGCCTGCGAGTCCTGATGGAACCAGGCGCGCGGCGCGCCGGGCGTGGCGCAGCCGCCGAACGGGAGCAGGAGAGCCGCGGCGAGCGCGAGCCTCGGGCGCGAAGGCTTCAGCGGCGGCCTTCGAGGATCTTGAGGAAGGAGCGCGTGGCGAACTCGGCGGGCGTGAGGCCCGTCGCGGCGGCCTCCTCGGCCGTGATCGCGCCGCAGTTCCGCGCGCGAAGGAAATAATTGAGCAGGCCCTGCCCCGTGGCCGCGTCGTCGAACACGTCGCCGACGAGGGTCGCCTGCGCGGCCTTGTCGATGAAGTTCTTGAGCCGGGCCGTCGCCTGCGGCAGTCCCGAGATGAAGAACGCGTAGACGGCCGCGTAGCGCGTGGGCAGCTGCGCGGGATGCAGCTCCCAGCCCTGGTAGAAGCCGTTGACCAGCGAGTGGGTGGCGTCGTCGTAGTGCAGCTTCCAGGCCCGGCGCACGGCCTCGACGTTCTCGCGGTCCTGCTCCGCGGAGAGGTACTCGCCCGGCGCGGCGCGGTGCGGGCCCACGGGCATGACGTTCGTCGCGCCGTCGGACATCGTGACGCCGGTGCCCGCGAGCGTCACCTGCATGACGGACTTGGCGAAGTCGCAGGCGGGATGGCGCATGCGCTGCTGGGCGGCGGTGACGTTGCAGGAGGCCGTGTAGTCGTAGGTGCCGAAGTGCGCGCCGGTGCAGCGCGCGCCGAGCTCCTCGACCATGGCGCGCAGGGGCGCGGTGCCGTCGGCGGCGAAGATCGACTGCGGGGTCTCCACCATCAGCTCGACCTTGATCGTGTTCGGCTTCAGCTTTTTCTTCCTTTCAAAAGCGTCCAGGAGCTTGGCGAGGGCCGCGGCTTGGCCGGGATGCACGATCTTGGGCAAGGTCACGCAGATCCACGGCGGCAGCTGGCCCTTGGTCTGGCGGATCAAGGTGGTCAAGAAGACGTCCATGGTCCGGATCGAGCGCGCGGAGAGCTCGTTGGAGAACGTCTTGATCCGGATGCCGATGAAGGGGGGCAAGGTGCCGTCCTCGAGACCCTTGGCGACCTCGTGCGCGGCGGCGACGGCGTGGCCGTCCTCCTCGGCGTCGGGCCGGTTGCCGTAGCCGTCCTCGAAGTCGATGCGGAAGTCCTCGACGGCCTCGTGCTTGAGCTTGTCGACGACGCGGTTGTAGACCCGCTGCGCGATCGCCTGGTCCATGCCCAGCGCCAGCGCGAAGGTCTTCGCGTCCGGCGCGTAGCGCGTGAGCGAGCGGATGGCCAGCTCGCCGAGCTTCTTGGCGGAGTCGGACTTGAACAGGTGTGCGCCGCCGTAGACCGTGTGAACCGGCTGGCGGCCGGCGAAGTCGCCGGGGAAGCGCGCCGCGTGGGCGGCGTTCCGCTTCGTCAGCGCGGCCAGGACGGGCTTCGTCGCCTTCGGTTCGAGGGTGATCGTGGGTTTCATCGCTTTCTTCCTTCGAGGAATTGGACCAGCAGGTTTCGCGACACTTCCAGGCGGTAATCGCGCGTCGAGCGGATGTCGTCGATCGGGGAGACGTCGTCGGTCAGCACCGCCGCCGCGGCCGCGGCCGTCGCCGCGTCGAGGCGGCGGCCCGCCAGGAGGCGCTCGGCGGAGCGCAGGCGCTTGACCGTCGGCGCGAGGCTGCCGAAGGACAGGCGAGCGTCGGCGACCGTGCCGTCCTTCTTGAGCCAGAGCAGGCCGGCGAACATCGTCTTCGAGATCGACTGGGCGGCGCGCGTGCCGACCTTGCGGAACGCCGCGCGGCTGGGAGCCGTCGCCGGGACGGGCAGCTCGATCGCCTCGATGAGCTCGCCGGGCTTGAGATTGGTCTTCTTCACGCCGGCAAAAAACATATCTATCGGAAGGACTCGCTTCCCATCGGGGCCGACGCAATGGACGACGGCTTCGTAGACCGCCAGGGGCGGGAAGGTATCGCCGGCGGGGGAGGCGTTCGCGATATTCCCGCCGAGCGTTCCCCTGTTTTGGATTTGAGCGGCGCCGACGACGGAGCAGGCTTGGACGAGAAGAGGAAAGCGGGCTCGAATGACGGCGTGTCGTTGTATTTCGGAATGTGTGACGAGACTCCCGATCCGCACGGCGTTTTTCGCGACGGAGATTTTTTTCCACTCGCCGACGCGGGAGAGATCGACCACCACTTTGCCGTTGAGCAGTCCCAGATTCCAAACGACCATGAGATCGGTGCCGCCGGCGAGCGGGAGCGCGCCGGCGTTCTCGGCGAGCGAGCGCACGGCCTCCGCCGCGGAGCGCGGGGACAGCACCGTCATCGAGCGGGGGTCGCCTCTCATTTCCTTTTGGCGCCCTTCTTCGCCGCCCCGATCACGGACTTCACGATGTCCTGGTAGCCCGTGCAGCGGCACAGGTTCCCGGCCAGCGCCGTGCGCACCGACTCGTCGTCGGTCTTGCCGCCGGCCTTGAGATGAGAGTGCGCGCTCATGAGCATCCCCGGCGTGCAGATGCCGCACTGCGCGCCGCCGCAGACCAGGAAGCTCTCCTGCAGGCGCGAGAGCTTCTCCGGCGTGCCGAGCGACTCCACCGTCTCGATCCTGCGGCCGTCGGCCGAGCAGGCGGGGATCAGGCAGGAATTGACGGGCTCGCCGTCGAGCAGGACCGTGCAGGCCCCGCACTCGCCTTCGCCGCAGCCTTCCTTCGTGCCGGTGAGGCGGAACTCCTCGCGCAGCGCGTCGATGAGCCGCGTGAACGGCGCCCCGGCGAACTTCTTCTTGCGGCCGTTGACGGTCAAAGTGATCATGAGAGGGCCTCGGCGATGCGCTCCGGCGTGAACGGGAAGACGGTCATCAGGCGCCCGGTCGCGTGCTTGATCGCCGCGGCGACGGCGGGGGCCGGCACGTCCATGGGCAGCTCGCCGACGCCCTTCGCGCCGAACGGCCCGCGCGAGTAGGGGCGCTCGACGATGGTCACGTCGAAGGGCGGCGTGTCGAGGCTGGTCGGGATGATGTAGTTGGTGAGCTGGGCGTTGATCATCACGCCGTCCTTGTAGACGGGCTCCTCGAGCAGGGCCCAGCCCAGGCCCTGCGTGGAGCCGCCGATGATCTGTCCCTCGCAGAGCGTCGGGTTCAGCGCCTTGCCGACGTCCTGCGCGGTCGTGACCTTGCGCACGCGGACCTCGTAGGTGGCCTTGTCGATCTCGAGGTCGGCGGCGAAGGCGGCGTACGAGTAGCAGCCGTACGCGTCGCCCATGTACGTCTTGTCGTCCCAGTTCACCTCGGGCGGCTTCTCGTACTCGACCTCGAAGCGCCGCGCGGCCTTGCCGGCGCAGAGCGTCGCGGCGGCCTTCTTGAGGTCGGACGGCGTCTTCGGCACGCGGCCGTGCTCGGCCTCGAGCGCGGCCTTGAGCTGCAGCGCGGCGCGCCGCACGAGCCCGCCCACGACCATGCACGTGCGGGAGGCGACGGTTGGGCCGGAGTCCGGGACCTTGTGCGTGTCGGGCGTCTCGACGGTCAGCCAGTCGAACGGGACGCCGATCGCGTCGGCGGCGACCTGCGCGAACATGGTGTTGGTGCCCTGGCCGATCTCCGTCGACGCGGCTAACACAAATATTTTCGCGTCGCGGGTGATGGCCACTCCGGCCCGGCTGGCCAGATACACTTCTCCCGATCCCGTGAAGCCGGCGCCGTGGTGAGCGATCGCCAGGCCGATGCCGCGCCACGTCGGGTTCCCGCGATCCTTGTTCCAGCGGTCGTACTCCTTCCGCTTGGCCGCGTACTTGGAGCGCTTGAGCACGACGTCGAGGCATTCCTGAGCGCCGACCGATTCTCGAAGGATTTGCCCGGTCGCGGTCACGGAGCCGAGCTGGAACAAATTTTTGCGCTTCAACGTCAGAGAATCGATCCCGAGCACGTCGGCGATCTTCTCCCAGTGCAGCTCCGCCGCGAAAAGAGTTTGCGGGGCGCCGAAGCCGCGGAATGCGCCGTTGGGCGGCGTATTCGTCGCCATGGCTCGCGACCGCACTCGGACGTTGGGACAGGTATAAGCTCCGGCCGCGTGCAGGGTCCCGCGCGAGAGCACGACGGAGGAGAGGGTCGCGTAGGCGCCGCCGTCCATCAGGACGTCGATGTCTTGCGCCACGAGCGTCCCGTCCTTCTTGAGGCCGACCTTCTGGCGCACCACGCAGGGATGGCGCTTGGTGGTCGCGGCCATGTCCTCGTGGCGGTCGTAGACGATCTTGACCGGGCGTCCGGCCTTGAGCGCGAGCAGGGCGGCGTGGCCCGCGATCATCGACGGGTACTCCTCCTTGCCGCCGAAGCCGCCGCCGGTGACGGTCTGGATCACGCGCACCTTCGTCTCGTCGCGGCCGAGCAGGGCTTTGAGCGCCTTGACCACGTAATAGGGGCACTGCAGGGAGCCGGAGACGACCATCACGCCGTCCTCCTCCCAGGCCGCGATCGCGTTGTTCTCGATGTAGGCCTGCTCCTGCGCGGGCGAGCGGTACTCGCCCTCGACGACGAAATCGGCCTGCGCGAAGCCGGCCGCCAAGTCGCCCTTCTCGATCAGGTAGGACTTGAAGACGTTGTCGTCCTTGAAGATCTTGTTTTTCAGCGCGAGCGAGTCCTCGAGCGTCAGCGCCGCGGGCAAGGGCTCGTACTCGACCGTGACGCGCTTGGCGGCCTCGTAGGCGGTCGCGCGGTCCGGATGGGCGATGAGCAGGATCGGCTCCTCGCGGTGGCGGACGACGCCGTCGGCGAGCAAGGGCTGGTCGGGCTCGATCAGCGTGACGACGTTCTTGCCCGGGATGTCCCGGGCGGTGACGATCGCGCACTCCTTCCACGGGAAGGACGGGTCGAAGCGGACGGCCTTGACGCGTCCGGAGGGGATCGTCGAGCGCACGGTCACTCCGTGCCAGCAGCCCGGGATCGCGTGGTCGTCGAGATAAAGCGCCCGGCCCGTCAGCTTCTCGGGTCCCTCGCGCCGCAGAACGCTCTTGCCGACGTTCGCCATCAGCGCCATCTTATCAATTAGGCCGCGCGCACCGCGTTGATCCGCCAGCTGACCCCGCAGTAGGGCGTGACGTCGTACGCCGCGAACTCGGCGAATTCCCGCCATTTCAGGACGCGGTCGCGAGAGAGGAGCTGAACCTGGGGCGCGTTAAGCTTGTCGAAGACGTTTAAGACGTTGCGCGCGAAGCCGAGGCGGCGGAAGTTGGCGAAGTACTCATAATACGGGAGGAACGGCAGGGGGGCGAGGTAGACGGTGCAGACCGGCGCGTAGAGGCAGGCGGTGATCAAGCGTGACAGGCCGAGAAGGACAGGACGGGACAGACGGCGCAGGAAAATCTTGCGCGCGGGCTCGACGCCCCATTCGACGAGGAAATTGCCCTCCTTCGAGTACACCCAGAGCAGCAGGCGGCCGCCGGGCTTCAGATGCCGGACGAGATTCTTCACGGTCGCATCGGGATCGTCGGTGTGGTGGACGACCCCGACGCTGAGGACGACGTCGAAGGTCTCCTTGAGGTCCATCGTCGCGACGTCGGCCGCGACGAAACGGACGTTCGAGAAGCTCTTCGTCCTCTCGCGGGCGATGTCGACGGTGTTCAGGTCCACCGCGGTCACGGTCCGGGCGAAGGGAGCCATGAAGGACGTGTGCTGGCCCCCGCCGCAGCCGGCCTCAAGGACGCTCTTTCCGCGCAGGTCCTCGAGCGTCGTCGGGGCGATCCAATCCTGGAACAACGACAGGTCGTCGTCCCGGAGCAGGGTCCATTGCTCGTGCCACTCCGTTTGCTTGGCTTGCTCCATGGTCATTCGGCCGGCTGCGGATTGACGGTCTTGAGCACGCGATGCAGGGCGCCGAGCAGCTTCTTCTGGTTGATGGGCTTGGACAGGAACAGCGCGACGTTGGGATCGGCCATCACTTCCTGGACCTGCGGCGTCTGCGCGTGCGCGGTCACGACGATGACCGGCGGCACCTTGCCCTCGAAGGTCTTGAGGCGCGCGAGGACGTCGAAGCCGCTCGTCGTGCCCGGCAGCATCAAGTCGAGGATCATGGCGTCGTGCGGGCGCTTGAGCTTCTCGAGCGCGTCGTCGCCGGTGCCGGCCAGGTCGATGCGGAACCCGTCGCGCTTGACGAGGATGGCGAGCAGGTTCAGCATCGCCTCGTCGTCGTCGACGATCAGGATTTCCTTCGTCTTCGGATCGCTGGAGGGAGCGCTCTCGGCCATGGTTCGATTATGCCAAAAAACTCAACCCCGCGGGCCGCGGAGCCAGACGATCGAGCCGGCCGCCGCTGCGAGCAGCACGACCGCGGCGGCCGCGATCGCGAGGGTCGCGACTTTCCGGACGCAGCGCGCGCAGAACGGCTTCTCCATCGTCTCCGCGGCCCACATGCCGCCGTGGAAGAACGCGAAGGCGATGGCGGTGACCCAGGCGACCGAGCGAGGCGCGCGGCGCTCGTCGCCGGGGAGGAGCTCGCGGCCGCAGGAGGCGCAGGTCCCGGTGGTCACGCCTCCACTTTACCAAAAGTCACGCCCCGTCCATGGCCGCCCGGCGGAGTCCGGGCTTACGCTGAGGATGGACGAAGGAGGATTTATGCCCGAGAGAAAAACGCTCGAGAGCGCGCGCCGCGCCAAGCGCGCCGGGAAGGCGCCGAGCACGCAGGCGGGCGCGTTCGTGAAGGAGGAGATCGACCACGTCCGCTCCGGCAAGCACGGCGCGCGGAGCGCGAAGCAGGCCATCGCCATCGGCTTGTCGAAGGCGCGGCGCGCGGGCGTGCGCGTGCCGCCCAAAGGGAGCAAGAGCCGCCGCGCGCGGAGCCGGTCATGAGCATCCGCATGCCGAGGACGTCCTCGTCCCGCCCGGCGCGCGCCGTGCTCGGGGCGCGCGTCACGAAATGGAGACAGCCGCGCGCCTCCTCCAAAGGGTAGAATCGCCTCTCATTCCCAGGGGAGGCTTATGATCAGAAAAGCGTCGGCGGTCTGGAACGGCGGGCTCAAGGACGGAAAGGGGACGGTGTCCACGGAGAGCGGCGCGCTCGACAAGAAGCAGTACGGGTTCACCTCGCGCTTCGAGTCCGGCTCCGGGACCAACCCGGAAGAGCTGATCGCGGCGGCCCACGCCGGCTGCTTCTCGATGGCGCTGTCCGGGCAGCTGGGCGGCGCGGGGATGACGGCGGAGAGCATCTCGACCACCGCGTCGCTCACGCTGGAAAAGCTCGAGAAGGGCTGGACCGTCACCAAGATCCATCTCGACGTCGTCGCCAAGATCCCGGGCGGCGACAAGGCCAAGTTCGACGCGGCGGCCGCCAACGCGAAGGCCGGCTGCCCGATCTCGCGCCTGCTCAACGCCGAGATCACGATGGACGCCAAGCTCTCGGCCTAGCGCGATGGACGCCCCCGACGTCGCGAAGCTCAACGAGGACGCCCTCGAATTCGAGTCCCGGCTGTTCGGCTGGGAGATGGACGCCGAGGAGGAGGACCGCGCCGCGCTCCGCGCGAACGTGGCCGAGATCCTCAAGGCGCCCAACACGCGGCAGGGCGCCGAGGACGCGATCATGGCGGCGTGCTCCGAGGTCAACGAACGCGCTTTCCGCCGCACGGCGCGGCTGGCGACGCTCGTCATGCTGCAGCTCCAGGCCGCGGGCGTCGACGCGGCCAAGCTCTTCGACACTCTGGACAAGATGGACGACGCGCTCGAGGAGGCCTCTCCCGAGGCATGAAGACCGTTTGAACGGCATTTGAACGGGATTTGAAGGCCGCCTTCTAAGCTTTAACAAGGAAGGAGGTCACATGAGCATGCTCCCCGGTCGAGGCGCGGCGGTCTTGGCGGCGGCGGGCGTTCCGCTGCTGGCGGCGGCGGCTTTGGCGTGGCCGTTCGGCGGCGGCGGTCCCGCCGTCGAGCCTTCGGAGATCGTGACGGACGCCTACCGCGCGCAGAGCGCGATCGCCGACTGGCCGGAGCGCTCCCGCTCGCTGGCCGAGGCCATGATGCAGGAATACGGCATCCCCGACGAGGCCTCGCCGGGCAAGCTGACCTGGAGAAAGCGCGCGCCTTGGACGCGGCTGTCCGTGGAGCGCGACTCGGAGGAGCCGGGGCGCGCGACGGGGCTCCTGCAGGCGGTGGCCTACGACGTGCCGTTGAAGCGCTGGCGGGCGTTGGGCTGGTTCGACCGCGGCGTGGACTACGACCCCGTCACTCACGAGCTGATCGCGACCACGCCGGGGGAGGCCACGAACCGTCTGGCGCTGAACCTCGCCGACGAGATCATCCGCGGGAAGCGGACGGCCGAGGAGGCGCGGGCGTTTTTCGACGAGACGGTCTCGTTGGCGGCCTCCGGGAAAAGCTCTCCCTACATGAAGCGCCTGCTCTTCAAGCCGCAAAACTAAGTAGACTTTCCGCATGGCCGGGCTCGAGATCAGCGCCGTCATCCCCGCGTACAACGAGCAGGACGCCATCGCGCCGGTCGTCAAGAAGCTGACCGAGGCGCTGTCCCGCTCCGCGGCGCGCTTCGAGATCATCGTCGTCGACGACGGCTCCACCGACAAGACCTACGACAACGCGATCGCCAGCGGCGTCGTCGCCCTGCGCCATCCGACCAACCGCGGCTACGGCCGCTCGCTGATGACCGCCTTCTCGCGGGCGAAGTACGACTGGATCCTGATGATCGACGCGGACGGCAGCTATCCGCCCGAGGAGGCCGAGAAGCTGTTCGCCCACGCTCCGGCCAGCGACCTGATCATCGGCGCGCGCCAGGGCGACACGTTCTGGGGGACCCCCCTTCAGGCCTGGCGGCGGCGGGTCTATCTCCGGCTGGCGAGCTTCGTCGCGGGCGAGCCCATCCCCGACGCGAATTCCGGCCTGCGCCTGCTGCGCAAGAGCGCCTTCGATCGCTCGATGCCCTTCCTGTGCCTCGGCTATTCGTTCACGACGACGATGACGCTCTCGTTCCTGTCGGCGGGCCGCTTCGTCGCCTACGTCCCGGTCCGCTTCGTCGAGCGCACGGGCCGCTCCAAGGTGAAGCCCGTGCGCGACATCCTGCGCACGCTGCAGATCATGATGCAGATGATGATCTACTACAACCCGCTGAAGCTGGCCGCCGTCGTCGTCGCGGCCCTGCTCGGGACGGCGCTCGCCGCGTTCGTCTTGCTTTGGGCCTGCGTCGATCTGGGCGCCGCGCTGGCGGCCGCCTTCGCGCTTTTCTCGCTGTCCGTCGTCGTGTTCTTACTCGGCTGCGTCCTGGACGCCATCCGCCTGCACTTCGCGGCCGCGCGGGGCCCGGTGACGCTCGATTAGGCGGCGGACAGACGAGAACTTGAACCGCGGCCTGGGCGGCGTCCTGTCGGACAAGCTCGTGCGGACCGGGGGCTGGCTGTTCGCGGCCTT
>DATNGC010000186.1:0-33249 GCA_035606075.1 Elusimicrobiota bacterium | reverse complement strand
CTCATCATCCTGCTCGTGCTCTCGCCGATGGCCGCGCAATCGATGCTGCGCGTGCAGACCGCGGCCGCGAAGGCGGAGGAGCCCAAGGGACCCAAGCCCGGCGAAGATCCTCTCAACCCGCTGCCGCCCGAGCCCGTGCTGGCGATCGGCCTAACCTCGATGGGCTACGTCCTGAACGGGGAGACGCTGGCCGGCGACGGCGAGCTGATGGGCCGGCTCGCGCCCCTGCTCAAGGGCCGGGACGACAAGAAGGTGTTCCTGTCGCCGGAGCTTGACGTGCCCAACGGGCGCGTGGTCTCCGCCATCGAGACCATCCAGAACTGCGGCGCGTCGGCGGTCGCCCTGGTGCAGGTCGTCGATCCGCAGGCCGTGGCCGCCGCTCCCGCGCCCGCGCTCGAGGGAGCGCCCCGCTGATGGCGAAGTACGCCCTGCTGCGACTGCGCGCGCAGACGCCCGAGGCCGAGCCCGTGACCGAGGTGAACATCATCCCGGTCATCGACATTTCCCTCGTTCTTCTCGTGATCCTGTTCGTCACCGCTCCGCTTCTCTCCTATCCGACCCTTCCCGTCGACCTGCCGCCCGCGCACCAGAAGCCCAACCAGGACCTGACCATCGCGGTGACCTACGCGAAGGACGGCGCGCTGTCCGTGCGCGCGGCGGCGTCGAATTGGGATCGCCTCGTCCCCGACCTGTCCGCGGAGGTCGCCAAACGGCCGGAGTCGGTCGTTCTGTTGCGAGTCGACCAGTCGGTGCCCTACCGCACGGTCCAACGCCTGATCGCCGCCGCTAAATCCACGGGAGCGAAGAACATCGCTTTGGCCACCGAGCAGATCAAGTGACGAGCGCGCTCGCTCTCCTCTTGGCCTCCGCCCTCCTCGCGCACGCCGCCGATGCGAAGGGGAAGTCGGAGATGTCGCAAAACATCACCGTGGTCGGCCGCGCCGCCGCGCCCGCCCTCGCCGTTCCGCCGCCCTCGCCGTCGAAGCCGGTCGTCGACGAAGTCCTCCGTTCCTTGGCTTTGGGCCGCGGCGAGGGTCCTGCCGGTCCCGAAGTCGTCCATGTCTCGCCCGAATCCTTCCGCCTCGAGCGCCCGTTCCCTGATGCTCCATTTTTGGCGCTCAGTCCGGAGAATATACATGCGCTCTACGACTCCTGGACATTCGAGGTCCTCTCCGACGACGGCGAGATCGCGACGCGCTCCGAGGGCGTCAGCATCCTGCGCGAGAGCATCGACTGGGACGGCTCCGGCCTTGACGGCCGGCTTGTCTTGATAGCCGGCCGCCGCTACCGCTACCGCTTCACGGGACGCCGCGGGGGGCGCGAGTTCGTCGTCGAGAGCGATCCGGTGCTGATCAAGTCCTTCACGCGCCGCGAGTACGCGGGGGAGACGCGCCTGGAGGCCGCGATCGAGGAGATCTTTACCGATAAAACCGCCTCGTACGCGACGGGCGCGGAGCGCTACCTCGACGCGATGGCCGACGCCTTGCGCGCCGGCGACGCCCGCGCCGACGGGACCTATCGATTCGAGCTGTATACGAAAGACCCGCGCGGCAAGCTCGCGGCCGCGCGCGCCAAGGCGCTGGCCAAGCTCTTCGGAAAGGGTTTCTTGGTCGAGCCGGCTCGCGTCAAAGTCCAGCCGATGCCCGTCGAGCGCGGGGAGGCGCTGGCCGCGTTCGTGCCGCCGGCCAAGGGGCCGCGCATCGGAAACGAGTAGAATATCCCTCACGCTATGACCTCCAAGTCCTCCGTTCACCAGATTACTCTTATTCCAGGCGACGGCATCGGCCCCGAGGTGATCGCCGCCGTTCAGCTCGTCCTCGCCGCGGCCGAGGTCGCCGTCGAGTGGGACGTCCAGCACGCGGGCGGCACGGTGTTCAAGAAGGGCATCGCGTCCGGAGTCCCGGCGGAGACCATCGCCTCGATCCGCCGCACGAAGGTCGCGCTGAAGGGCCCGCTCGAGACGCCCGTCGGCTTCGGCGAGAAGAGCGCGAACGTGACCCTGCGCAAGTTCTTCGAGACATACGGCAATATCAGGCCCGTCCGAGAGCTTCCGGGGATCCGCACTCCCTACTCGGGCCGCGGCATCGACTTCGTCGTCGTGCGCGAGAACGTCGAGGATCTCTACGCGGGCATCGAGCACATGCAGACGCCGGGCGTGGCGCAGGCGCTCAAGATCGTCTCGCGCAAGGGCTCCGAGAAGATCATCCGCCTCGCCTTCGAGTACGCTCGAGCGGAGGGTCGAAAATCGGTCCACTGCGCGACCAAAGCCAATATCCTCAAGCTCACGGAAGGATTGTTCAAGAGGGTCTTCGAGGACGTCGCGAAAGACTATCCCGAGATCCGGGCCGAGCACCAGATCGTCGACAATTGCGCTCATCAGCTCGTTCTGCGGCCGGAGCAGTTCGACGTCATCGTCATGACGAACATGAACGGCGACATTCTCTCCGACCTGGCCAGCGCGCTGATCGGAGGCCTCGGCTTCGCGCCGTCCGCCAACCTCGGCGACGGCGTCGCGATCTTCGAGGCGGTGCACGGCTCCGCGCCGTCCATCGCCGGCAAGGACATGGCGAACCCGACCGCGCTGATGCAGAGCGCGGTGCTCATGCTTCGCCATATCGGCGAGATGAAGGCGGCCGACGACGTCGAGAACGCGCTGCTCGTCACGCTGGAGGAGGGCAAGGCGCTCACCACCGATATCGCGGGCGTCGCGGGCGTCGGCACGAAGGCCTTCACGCAGGAGATCATCAAGAACCTCGGCAAGGCTCCGAAATCCTATCCGCGCCGCGAGCGAAAGCGGCTCAAGATGCCGAAGGTCTCGCACGCGCCGGAATTGGTGGTCGTGCAGGACCGCCGGATCGTCGGCGTGGACGTGTTCATCGAAACGCTCGAGACCCCCGACAAGATCGGCCCCGCCATCGAGGCCGCGGTCCAGGGCCTGCCCATCCACCTGTCGCAGATCTCCAACCGCGGCGCGAAGGTCTATCCCAACGACCTCGGCGTCGAGGCCGAGCCCATCGACTGGCTGCGCCTGCGCTTCGGCGGGGCGAAGAAAGGCGACTCGGTGGCGGAGTCGACGATCATCGAGCTGCTGGCGCGCGTCGGCGGCGTCGCGCCGTGGGTCCACGTCGAGAAGCTCACCGACTTCGACGGAAAGCACGCCTTCTCCAAGGATCAGGGCGAAGACTAGTCGTCCCCCTGGCAAACGCCGCGGAGGGGGTCTATACTCGCGAGATGAGCGGACCCCGTCTCCTGCTCCTGCTGGCTTTCCTCTGCGCGACTCTGCCGCGCGCCTCCGCCCAATACACGGACGAGGTCCAGCCGCTCGCTGATAAGGCGAGGTCCCTCCGGTCGATGTCGGGCGCGCCGAGAGTCGTCTACATCGGCGACTCGCACACCGTCGGGACATTCGGCCGCGAGATCGACTCGATGCTTCGCTCCGCGTATCCGGTTTGGAAGATCGAGACCTACGCGTCATGCGGCTCCTCGCCCAGCTGGTTCCTGCCCGGCAACGCGGCCAGCGGTCACATCAGCGCGTGCGGGACCTGGTTCCATCGCTACGACCCGAAGGATCCGGCGAGACTCGAGAGCCTGACCGCCGCGGCGCCGACGCCGCTGATCGGGACTTTGCTGGCCGCGCATCCCGACACCGTGATCGTCGCGCTCGGCGCGAACATGGCCGACTGGAACAAGGGCGGCATCTTCGGCCTCGACTCCGCGCTCGCCTTGGCGCGGGCCATCGCCGCCGGAGGCGCGCGCTGCGCGTGGATCGGGCCGCCCGACGCCGCCGGGCACATGCCCGCCGACCAGGCGAAGGCCCAAGTCGCGCGCCTCAACGACGACCTGCGCCGGACGGTGGGCGGATCCTGCGCGTACGTCCAAAGCCGCACGGCCTACGATCGCTCCTGGCCCGATCCCATGAAGATGCATTACCCGCCGGACGCCGCCAAGGCTTGGGCGCGGCAAGTGGGCGCGCCTCTCCGGCGCGTCCTCGGACCGACGGGCGTGCCCGCCGCCGGGCCCTCGGATTAGGAGCCCGGTGGCGCCTCTCGATCGCGGGGCGAAGATCGCGCTCGCCGTCGTCGCGCTCGTCGCCTTCGGACTCCTCGCCTTCGTCTTCACGCTGGGACCGACGGGGACCTGCGTATCGTGCCGCCGAGCGACGGGCGAATGCGTGATCCGGGAGAATTATTTCTTCGGCCTGCTGCGCCGGCGCCTCCTCGTCCACCCGCAGGCGGACGTCGTCGAGGCGCGCTTGAAGCGGACGGCCAGGCCCGTCGGAGGCCGAGCCCGACCGCCCGCCGTATTGGAGCTGGTGTTCAAGGACGGGACCTCGTATCCGGCGATCGACTACGTCGTCGTCCCCTGGGCGCAGTCGAAGATCGACGCGTTCAACCGCTACTTGAAGGATCCCGCCGCCCCGGAGATCGAACTGGACTCGCTCGCCCCGGCGCTCGCCGTCGCGGCGCCGCCGGTCGCGACGGGGCTGATCCTCTGGGGACTCGTCGCCTGGCGGCGGAGGCGCAGCTAGGCCCCGAGATCCGGGAGCGACCTCTCGACGAACCACACGACGCCCGCCGAGATGAAGTACAGCGCCAGCAGGACCACGCCGAAGACGATCATCGTGGCCACCACGTCGCCCGGCGTCAGGAAGCCCGAGACGAACAGGATCACGATCGTGGCCTCGCGCCAGTACTTGAGCATCGCGCGCGACGTCACCATCCGGAAGCGCGCGAGGAAGTAGAACAGCACCGGCGTCTCGAACGCCACGCCGCTGCCGACGACGGTGTACAGGAACAGGCTCAGGTACTCGGTCGGCTTCAGATTGGGGCGCATGCTCGCCTTCACGGCCTCATCCATGAGCAGGTTGGCCAGCGTGCCGAACATGAAGAAGTACGCGAACAGCGCGCCCAGGATGAAGCACGAGCTCGTGACGGCGATGAACGTCGTCGCCATGTTCTTCTCGCGCTCGCGCAGGGCCGGCTTCACGAACAGCCAGACCTGGTAGAAGATGTAGGGCGAGACCAAGAACACGGCCGACCAGAACGACAAGCGCATGAGCGCCATGAAAGGCTCGGCCAAGTCCGTATAGGCGAAGAGCTGGAAGCCGAGCCCGGGGTGCTGGGCCTCGGCGAGCGCGAGAGGTCTCGTCGCGAGATTCCAAAGATGGAAGCGCAGCAGGTAGGTGATCGACGTGCCGATGAAGATCGCGAGCGCGGAGCGCACGATGCGGTCGCGCAGCTCGCCGATGTGGTCCCAGAAAGGGAGCGGCTTGTCGTCGGGCAGGACCTCGGGGATCAGCTCGGTGTCGCTCATCGCGCGCTCGCGTCGAAGGCGGCCGGGAGGTGCTCGAGCTTCCCGCCGTCGACCGCCACCACGTCGAAGCGGCACGCCCCGTCCCAATTCCGGGCCTGGAGCCACAGCCGAGCGGCCCGGATCAGCTTGCGGCGCTTCGCGCCGCCGACCGAGGCCGCGGCGCCGCCGAAGTCGCGGGAGGCGCGGGCTCGTACCTCGACGAATATCACTTCATCTTGATCCTTGGCGATGATATCGATCTCGCCGACTTTCGCCCGAAAATTCTTCTCGATGATCGTCATGCCCTTCGCTTGAAGAAAGGCCGCGGCGAGAGCCTCCGCGTTCTGGCCGGTCTCGAGGCGCGTCACTTCGCTAGCTCCATCGCGCGGTTGATCACGGGCTCATACGAAAAACGATGGATCCGGCACGGGCCCAATCTGTCGAGAGCCGCGAGATGGCTCGCGGTGCCGTAGCCCTTATGCTGGCCGAATCCGTAGCCGGGGTGGACCCGGTCGAGCCTCTCCATCCAGCGATCGCGGACGACTTTCGCGATGATGCTCGCCGCCGCGATGGAAAGAGACTTCGCATCCCCGTCGATGATCGTCCGCTGGGGGAGCTCGAAATTCCGGATCTCCCTCGGTCCGTCGACCAGCACCAGGACGCTCCCGCCGCCCGCTCGAGCCGCCGCGCGCCGAGCGCAGCGCCCCATCGCGCTCAGCGTCGCCGCCAGGATGTTGTCCCGGTCGATCAGCGACGGATGCGCCCAGGCGACCGCGACGGCGAGGGCCTGCGAACGAATGACCCCGAAGAGCCGTTGCCGGTCCTCCGGGGTCATCAGTTTCGAGTCGCGGGCCTTGCGCAGCTGAGCCGAAGGCTCCTCCGGCAAGGCCACCGCCGCGACCACCACGGGCCCCGCGAGGGGGCCCCGGCCGGCTTCGTCGACGCCGATCAGACGCGCGCCCGCGGCGCGCCGCCTCGCGTCAGCGTCGAAGCGCCGGCCGTCCAAGAGAGCTTACTTGGCGACGGCCGGCGCGCCCTCGCCCTTCTTGGGGGCTTCGGGCTTGGCCTTCTCGGCCTTGGGCTTGGCCTCGGCCTTCGCCTCGGGCTTCGCCGCCGGAGCCGCGCCGGCCTCGCCGGTCTCGCGCTCGTCGACGCGGGCGGACTTGCCCGTGAGGCCGCGCAGGTAGTACAGGCGCGCGCGGCGGACCTTGCCCGACTTCATGAGCTCGATGCGCTCGACGTGCGGCGACGTCATGTGGAACGTGCGCTCCACGCCGACGCCGAAGGAGATCTTGCGGACCGTGAAGGTCTCGCCGTTCCCGCGTCCGCGGCGGCTGATCACGACGCCCTCGAAGATCTGGATGCGCTCGCTGTCGCCTTCCTTGACCTTCATGTGGATCCGAACCGTGTCGCCGGGCCGGAACGTGGTGTTGTTCGCAACCGTCGCCTTCTTCTTCTCTTCCATCGCAGCCATCATCGCCGTTCTCCTGGACTTCTTGTCTTACGCCCGAGACATCAAATCGGGTCGCTTGCGCTTGGTCGCGGCGCGAGCGGCTTTGTGACGCCACTCCGCGATCCTCTTGTGGTCGCCGGAGAAAAGGACCTCCGGGACCTCCCGGCCCTTCCAAACGCGCGGCCGGGTGTACTGCGGGAAATCGAGCAGCCCTTCGACGAACGACTCGCTTGAAGCCGCGTCCTCTTTCTTGAGGACGCCGGGGATCTTTCGGACCACGGCGTCGGCCACCACCATCGCGGGCAGCTCGCCGCCGGTCAAGACATAATCCCCGATGGACAGCTCCTCGTCGAAGAGATCGAGAGCTCTCTCGTCGATCCCTTCGTATCGGCCGCAGACGAGGACCAAGTGCTTCTCTTTCGCCAACTGAGAGGCCTTGCCGTCCGTGAACTTCTCGCCCTGCGGCGAAAGGAAGATGGTCTTCGAGCCGCGCTTCTTCACGCTCTTGACCGCCTTTTCAAGCGGCTCCACCATCATCACCATGCCGGGCCCGCCGCCGAACGGACGATCGTCGACTTTATGATGCTTGTCCTCGGAGAAGTCGCGCGGGTTCACGCAGGCCCAATCCAGAAGGCCCTTCTCCTTGGCGCGGCCCAGGATGCTCGCGTCCATGACGGGCGCGAACATGTCCGGGAAAAGCGTCACGAAGTCGATCTTCATCTAGTCGATCTCGACGGCGACCTGCACGCCGGCCTTCGCGGCGGCCGCGCCGACGACGGCGCGGATGGCCTTGATGACCTTGCCCTGCTTGCCGATGACCTTGCCCTTGTCCGCCTCGTCGACGTTCAGATTGAGGACGGCGACGTCGCCGTCCCGGCTCTCGTCGATGGTGACGGCCTCCGGCTTGTCCACGAGCCGCTTGACGACGAAGAGCGCGAGCTCCTTCATCGCTCTTACTTGCCCGCGGCCTTCGCGGTCTTCAGCGCCGACTTCACGAGCGACGCGACGGACGGGGACGGCAACGCGCCGACCTTGATCCAATGCTCGTAGCGATCGGTCTTGAGGACGACCTTCTTGCCCGCGACTTCCTCGCGCGGGTTGTAGCTGCCCAGGATCTCCACGGGCTTGCCCGACGCCGCGCGCGCCTTCTCGATGGCGACGACGCGATAGTAGGGCTGGTGCGGCTTGCCCGTGCGCTGCAACCTAATAACAACGGCCATGTGTCCTCCGGTCCTTCTGGTAACTAAGATTTGTACGACGAACGAGCTTTCGCCTCAAGATCTCTGAACGCGGCCCCGACGTCCTTGGCTCCGAACACGGCCGAGCCCGCGACGAGGCTATCCGCGCCGGCGGCGGCGGCTAATGCGATATTTGAGGGCCCGACGCCGCCGTCGAGTTGAACATAGCTATCGTAGTCGTTCGCTTTGATCGCCGCGCGAAGCGCGGAAACTTTAGGCAGCATGTCGGCCATGAATTTCTGGCCGCCGAAGCCTGGTTCCACGGACATGACCAACGCGAGATCACAAACGTCGAGAACGGCGACCAAGCCATCGACAGGAGTTCTAGGCTTCACGGCGAGACCAGCCTTCACTCCGAGCGCGCGGATCGTCTCCAAAGCCTTTCGCGGATCCGCGACCGCCTCGATGTGGCAGGTGACGATGTCTGAGCCCGCGTCCGAGAACCATTTGGCCACGTTCAACGGGTTGGTGACCATGAGGTGGGTGTCGACGAAAAAGCCCTTCGACTTCGCGAGCTTCACGAAATCCGGGCCGAAGCTGAGATTGGGGACGAAGTGGCCGTCCATCACGTCGACCGACACCCAAGTACAACCGGCGGCCTTCACCTGGTCGAGCTGCTCGCCCAAACGAGAAAGATCGCCGGCGAGAAGGGAAGGAACGACCACGGCGGTTTTTTGAGCGGTCATCACAGGTCCCGCTCCTCGACCAGGATGCCGTTCAAGTAGATTTTCACGCGGGCTCCGCCCGCTGACTGCACGGGCACCTCGATCTTGGCCCCGGGAGAGCGCAGGCCGTTGAACAATTCGCGCTCGCCGTACTTGTCGACAATAACGATGCGCACCTGACTGTCCGACCCGCCCTGAGAAAGCTCGTATTTGAAAGTCTTCGTCGCGGCCGTGTTCGCCGCGCCCTTATGCCCGCTGACCGTCACGGCGACGGCCGCGTCGGGCGTCAGCGCGGCGTCGGGGGCGGGATTCTGCGTGAGCACGGTGCCGCTCGGGAACAAGGAGCTGGGGTCGCTCTTCACGTCGACCTTGACGCCCGCGCCCGCGGCCCAGGCCTGGACCGCGTCGAGCGTCTTGCGCTGGAAGTCGGGCATCAGCGACACGCCCGCGGGAGGCGTCCCGCCGGAGACCACGAGGTTCACCAACGTGTCGCGGCCGACGCTGGTCTCGCCCTTCGGGTCCTGCGAGAGCACGGTGCCCTTCTCGGACTTCAGCGAGTAGGCCTCGCTGACCTCGCCCAGCGAGAGCTGGTTCTGGCGCAGCATCATCTCGGCGTTGCGCAGAGGCAGGCCGATCACGGTCGGCGCCTGCACGGTCTGGCCGCCTTGGCTCACGACGACGCGGATCGTCTTGCCCTCGCGCACGACGGTGCCGGCGGGGGGATCCTGGCGCAGGATGGAGGAGATCGGCACCGAGGCGTCGAACTCGACGCCGGTCTTGCGCAGGCCGATGTTCAGCGGAGCGAGCGCGTCGAGCGCCGCCGCGAGCGAGCGGCCCTTGAGGTCGGGGACCGTCTGCGTCTTGCGGCTGTGCACGAGACCCTCGACGCCCCAGTTCACGGCCCAGAAGGCGAACGCGAGGAAAGCCGCGCTGACGGCGGCCATCTCGAGGTACGTCGCGTTCTTCGTGTTCGCGCTCAAATCGTCTGATCCGAAAACGGCAAAAAGCCGCCGGCGGCCAATCGAAGGCCGTTGGCGAAATCCGCAGCGTGCAGCGTCTTTTTTCCCTCTGGTTGTACGTCCAGGAACCACAGGCGGCTGGCGGACCCACATTGTACCAGAATTCCGCGCTTGCGATCAACGGCGAGGACGAGCCCGGGACGGCCGATTCCGGCGGGGTCGGAGCCGTTCGCGAGAGCTGTCCTCAGCACCAGGAGGCGCGAAACGCCCGGTTTTTCGAGGTAAGCCTTCGGCCACAGGCGGAAGCCGCGCACGAGGTCGTGGATCTGCTCAGCCGGGAGGGCCAGATCGATCCGGGCGTCCTCGCGCTTGATCAGAGGCGCGAGCGTGGGTTCGCCGGACTGAGGCGCCTTCCGGACCTCGCCTTTCTCCAGTCCCGCCAACTCGGCGTCGAGAAGCTCGACGCCGAGGGCCGTCAAGCGCGCGAGCAGCTCGCCCGCGTCTTCCGCGGGGCCGACCGCCGTCTCGCGCATCGCCTGGACCGGGCCGGTGTCCATGCCCTCGTCGAGCCAGAACAGCGAGACGCCCGTCTTTTTCTCGCCGCGGACCAGCGCCCATTGCACCGGCGCCGCGCCGCGATACTTGGGCAGGAGGGAGAAGTGCGCGTTCATGAAGCCCAGCCGCGCCGCGGACAGAGCGTCGGCCTTGAGGATGCGGCCGTAGGCCACGACGACGGCCAGGTCCGCGCCGAGGGCCTTGATGTCCGCGGCGATCTCCGACGGCTTGTTGGGCTGGAGGACTTTGAGGCCGAGCTCCAAAGCCGCGGCTTTGATCGGCGTCGGCGCGGTCTCGAGTCCTCGGCCCGCCGGCCGGTCGGGCTGGGAGACGACGGCGCGCACCTCCGTCCGCTTCGCGAGAAGGCGAAGGAACGGAACTGCGGTCTCGGGCGTTCCGAAGAAGATCGTTTTCAGCATCGTTCTAGAATCTGATCGGACTTATCCGCAGACTTGGTCCGGACCAAGTCTGTGGATGACTCCAAAGGGTTCGATCGGAGCTAGCTCCAAGTCGTCTTGACGTCCTTGATCACGTCGAGGACCTTGAGCCGCTCCTCGAACGGCAGGCGGTCGACGAAGAGCTTGCCGTCGAGATGGTCGATCTCGTGCTGGAACGCGCGCGCGAGCAGGCCCTCGCCGGTCATCTGCCAGGGCTCGCCGTTCTCGTCGAGGGCGCGCACGGTCGCCTTGGAGAAGCGCTTGAGCTTCGCGTAGACCCCGGGGATGGACAGGCAGCCTTCCTCGTCCTTGAGCTCGCCCTCGGCCGAGACGAGCTCCGGGTTGATCAGCACCAGGCGCTGGGACTTGCCCTCGGGCTTCACGTCGATGACCGCCAGGCGCAGGGACAACCCGATCTGCGGCGCGGCGAGGCCGACGCCGCGGGCGGCGTTCATCGTCGCCCACATGTTCTTCAATAAACCTCCCAGTTCCGGCTTGATCGCCGCGTAATCCAGCGGGGGGCACGCCGTCTTCAGGACGCGCTCGCCGTGCTTCGTGACGCGCAGGACGGGCATCGGCTAGAGGTCCACCGCGTGCTCGACGCCGGCGCCGATGATGCGGAAGCGCACGGGCTGCTTGTCGGTCTGCAGGGAGCCCCACGTCATCGCCAGGCGCTCGAGCTGGGCGTCGGTGGAGAGCTTGGCGGAGGCGCCGAAGATCACCTCCGAGGCGCCGACGGCCTGCGCGGCCTGGGCGATCGCGTAGAACGGCTCGTTGGAGACGACGAGCATGGGCGTGACGGTCTTGCCGTGCTTCTCGGCGAGCTCGAGCACCTTGGTGAACAGCTTCTGCTCGTCGGCGTCCATGGCCACGTGCTCGTCGAGGACGAGGCCGAGGCCGGTGCGGATGCGCGACGTGAAGATGATGAGCTCGGTCTTGTCCGAATCGAGCTCGTCGAGAGCCTTGATCACGTGCAGCATGTTGCCCGGGTCGCGCACGGCGACGAGGACGCGGCTGGGCTTCTTGAACTCGCCGCGCACGTGCACGAGGTCGGTCTCCTCGCGCAGGTTGAACTTCTCGTGCGACTGAGCGCCGTCGCCGCGGGCCTTCTCGGTCATCCGCTCGGAGACGAGGAAGACGACGAAGAGGACCGCCGTGAAGATCGAGCCCGAGACCGTCGCGACGCGCTTGGTGATCAGGTTCATCGAGGCCGTCGCCAGCAGGACGAGGAAGATCATCGTGAGGCCGATGGGCCACTCGACCCCGCCGACGAGCACGTTGCCGGGGACCATGAACTCGCGTGCCTCGCGCCGCTTGAAGCGCAGGACCATGACGGCCAGCGCGTTGAAGACGAAGCTCCAGACCACGCCGAAAGCGTACGCCTCGCCGAGCACGTACACGTCGCCGCGGCACAGCAGGATGGTGACGATCTGCATGCCCACGAACATGTCGATCATCCGGTACGTCGTCCCGTACTTGGGGTGCAGGTGCCGGAACCAGTCGGTGAGGATGCCGTCCTCGGCCAGGCGGTTGAGCACCCCGTTGGCGCCGACGATGGACGTGTTCGAGGCGCCGGCCAGGATGATCACGCCGACGCCGACGACGAAGGACTGCAGGAGCAGGCGCGCCCAGTGCGGCCCGACCACCGACATGGCGAGGCCCGACAGCAGGTTGTCGCTGTACCGGGCGATGCGGACCGAGTCGGGGATGATCATGACCGCGAAGAAGCTGACCAAAGAGGTCAGCAGCATGCTGTAGATGAAGATCACGAGCCCGGTGCGCTCCAGGTTCTTGATCTTGGGCGCCTCCATCTCGCGATAGACCTGCGCGAGGGACTCCTCGCCGGACATGGCCAGCAGCGAGTGGCCGAAGGCCATCGTGATGCCGACGGCCCCGACGGGCTTGAGCCAGCCGATGTCCTTGGCCCAGCCCAGTCCCTCGGGGCTGAAGTTCAGCGTGAACGGGGGAAGCGGCGCCGGATGCAGCCACAGCGTGACGAGGCACCAGCCGATCATGACGACCGCCATCACGGTCGTCAGCTGCATGATGCGCAGCGCGTTGTCGCTCGACTCGTGGATGCCCTTGATGTTCTCGCGCCAGAAGTAGCCCGTGGCGGCGAGCGCGAAGATCATCGCGAAGATGTTCGGATCGAGATGCCAGCCGATGCGGAAGTGGGGGAACAGGGAGTTGAGCAGGCCGGCCAGGTACTGGCCGCCGGCCACGGCGCTGATCGGGCCGGTGAGCACGTAGTCGAACATCAGGGCCGCGGCCGAGACCTTGGCGAGCGTGCCTCCCAGCGACTCCTTGACCGTCTTGTACACGCCGCCGCGCACGAACATGGAGCACGACTCCATGTAGACCGCGCGGATCGTGTAGGAGAACGCCATGACGGCCAGGATGAACCACGGGGCCGACTTGCCGACGGCCTGCTCGACGATGCCGCCGATGTAGTAGGCCGTGGACGCGAGGTCGCACAGCACGATGGCGGAGGCGCGCCAAAAGGAGATGAAGGACAGCATCGCCGTCGTGAGGACGACGACCTCGGTGACGCGCCGGCCCGGCCGGGGCTCAGCCTTCAAGCTTGCGGACCAGCGCCAGCGCATCCGCGGGGCCCGCCGCGGCCGTCAACTGGTCGATCAGGGCCGGCTGGAACAGCGAGGACACCCCGCGCAGGAGCTGGAGGTGGACGGGGAAGGCCTCCTGCTTGTTCGGCGAGAAGAAGAGGAAGACCACGCGGATCGGGAGCTCGGCCTGCTGCGGGTCCGGGATCGGCGTCTTGAGGACCGCCATGCCCGCCAGGATGCCGTCGATCCCGTCCATCCGCGCGTGGGGCAGGCTCAGGCCCGTGTCGAGAGTCGTCGAGATGCCCTGCTCGCGCTCCTCGACCTTGGCCAGGAAGCGCGCCGGGTCGGCCAAGCCCGCCTTCCGGCAGACGGCCGCGGTGAGGCTCTCCAAAATGGCGCTTTTGTCCTGCGCCGGGACGGGGAAGAGGATCACGTCCTCGCTGAGCAGAGGGGCGATCTTGAGACCCTTCACCGCCCGCGGAGCGGGAGTGGATTGGGGCGTATTGACCGTGCCGGGAGCCGCCTTCTTTTGGAACCAGGACATAATCAGGAGGGTAAGGCCTATTATCGCACGGCCCCACCCCAATGTCAAATACGGGGTCAGGCCTTCACTTTATCAACTTATTTGACCCCATCAATGGGCTAGAATCCCCGCTGTGACCCGGATCAAACGCCTGCTGCCCTGGGCTCTCATGGGTCTCTTGGCGTTGGAAGGCGCGTCCCTCGTCTGGCGCGGGGGGATCACCTACGACGAGCCCCCCGACATCGCCGCGGGAGCCGTCTACCGCTCGGCCGGCTTGGGCTTTTTCACCCGCGAAAGCCCGCCGCTGACCGACTTTCTTCGCGCGGCCGCTCTTTCTCCGCTGCGCCTCCTCCTGCCGGGAAAGCCGAGCGGTCTCGACCGGAATCGGATCAGCGCCCACGAATACGGCCAGATCTTTCTCTTCCACAACCGCGTCCCGGCGGAGACGATCGTGCGCGCCGCGCGCCTCTCGTCGACGGCGCTGCTCCTGCTCCTGGGAGCGGCCCTTTGGGCCTGGGGGTCGGCCGCGGGCGGAGCGAACGCCGGCGCGGCGGCTTTGCTCTGCCTCTGCCTCGAGCCCAACCTGATCGCGCACGGAAGCCTCGCCAACCCCGACATCGGCGTCGCGGTGTTCTCGACCGTCGCGCTGGCGTTCTGGGCGTCGTACCTCAAGAGAAGGGGAGCGGGGGCATTGTTGGCGGCCGGTCTCTTTGCGGGAGCGGCCGCGGGCAGCAAGGCCACGGGGTTGGCCCTGCTGCCGGCCATGGCGTTGTCCTTGGCGTGGCTCCGGCATTCCGAACGGAGACGGCCGGACCGGAGCGACGCCGGCGCGATCGTCGCCGTCTGCGCCCTCTCGACGCTCTTCGTCGTCTGTCTCTACGGCCCGGCGGACGTCCACCGCTTCGTCGAGATGGTCGTTTACCGCAGCCGGCAGATGCGCGATCCGACCCCCGTCGCGTTCTTCGGCCGCAATTATCCCGAAGGGCACCCTCTTTACTTCCCGGGCGTGCTCCTCGTGAAGACCACGATCCCGCTGCTGGCCGGAACCGCGTGGGCCCTCGCCGAAGGGCGGCAGTGGAAGCGGAGGCCCGTCGATCAGCGCGTGGCGGCCGCCTTCATCGCCGTCGTGCTCACGGCCGCGATGCTCGGGAAGCGCCAACTCGGCGTGCGCTACCTCCTTCCGCTCTATCCGTTGTTCTGCCTGCTGACGGGCGCGGCCGCCGCCGATCTCTGGGCGCGATCCCCGCGCCGGCGAGCGCTGCTCCTCGGCGCGGTCCTCTGGGCCGCGGCGAGCGCCGGGGCCGCCTATCCGCATTGGATCCCCTACTTCAACGAATTCGCCGGCGGGCCCGCCCGCGGCTACCGGGTCCTCGGCGACTCGAACCTCGATTGGGGACAGACGGTGCCCGATCTCGAGCGTTTCTTGAAGACCCATCCCGGAGGCCTGATCCTGTCCTACTTCGGAACGGATTGTCCGCGCGAGCACGGTCTGGCCTACCAGGAGGCGTTCTGCACTCCGGGCGTGTGCTCGGGCTCGTCCGCCCTGCTGCCCGTCGACGTTCCCCGGGAGTGGCTCGCCGTCAGCGCGACGAAATGGCAAGGCTACTACGAAAGCGGGCCGCCCGCGTGGAGCTGGCTGAGATCGCGCCGGCCCGTCGCGCTGCTCGGCGGCGCCCTGTTCGTCTACGACGTCGCCCGCGACGCCGACGCCCACCGGCAGCTGGCCTCGATGTACGTCCGCGCCGGCCAGCTGGACGCCTCCCGGCGCGAGGAAGCGCGGGCGCGGTTCATCTCCTCCGAGGCGGGCCGTGCCGACTAGGCGGCCGAGCCACGGCGCCTGGACGCTGATCCTGGCCTTGGCCTTGGCGGTCAACGCCGCGCTTCTCGTCCGCTCCTTCGGCGCGGCGCTCAAGATCGCCCGGGCCGCCGCCGGGAAGACGGTCGACGCCCAGCGCCTCATGATGTACGGCGGGCTTTACGCCGACATCGCGGCGCTGCGGGAGAGGGTTCCCGAGACGGCGACGCTTTGGTGGGTCTCGCCCGAGTATCCGTGGCTCGTCAGCTATTTTCTCTACCCGCGGGTGCTGCGCTGGGGCTCTCCCGACGCGTCGGCCCGGCCGGAGTTCCGCCGCGAGCATCCCGGAGACTGGGTCGTCGGATTCGGCCCCCGGGGCCGCCTCTGGGCGGCCGGAGGTCCCGAATGAGCGGCTCCCGGCTCGCCCCGTTTCCGGCCTGGGTCACGGCGTTCGCCGTCGCGACGGTCGTCGCGCCATTCCTGCTCTTCGCCGGCAATCTCCTCGGGCTCCCGCTCGGACGCGCGACGGCCGGCGGCAGTCTGCTCCTGGCCGTCCTGGTCGCGCACGCGCGGTTTGGCGGCGCCGCGGGCCCCGCGCCCGAGCGCGGCGCGCGCCGGCCTTGGTCCTGGACGCGCGGCCTTTGCCTGCTGCTCCTGGCCTTCGCCGCCGCGACGGCGCTCCTGCAAGCCCTGAGCCTGCCTTTGTATCACTGGGACGCTCTCGTGCTCTACGGGTTCAAAGCCAAGGTGCTGTTCTCCGCGGGGACGTTCCGGACCCCCGCGTTCCTGGACAAGGGCATCGTCTCGCCCAACGCCAATTACCCGCTGCTGATCCCGTACCTCGAGGCGGGCTTTTACGCGCTCCTCGGCCGCGTCGACGAGCGGCTGGTCCGCCTGATCTTCTTCGCCTACTGGCTCGCCTACCTGGCCCTCGTCCACGCGGAGCTGCGCCGTCCTCTCGGCGAGGACGCCGCGCTCGCGGCGGCCGCGCTGCTCGGCACGGCCCCGCTGTTCTTCCGCGACGACGCGACGCAGGCCGTCTCGGGTTCGGTCGACGTCGCGTTCGCGTTCTACTGGACGGGAGCCGTCCTGGCCGCGCTGCGCGCGCGGGAGGACGGCGACCGCCGCGGACTCGAGCTCTGTCTCGTGCTCGTTCTCGGCGGACTGTTCACCAAGCCGCACGGGCTGGCTCTGGGCCTGATCCCGGTCGGCCTCGCCCTGAGCCGGCGCTCCCTCCGGGCGCATGGGCCGAGCATCGCGGTTTTCGCCGCCGCGGCCGCCGCCTGGGTGTGGACGCGCCATCTCCTGCCCGACAACGTCGATTATGTCCCGCGGACCGTCGGCGCGAGCATGCTGACCGCCGCCTGGAGCCGCGTCCCTGTCGTGGCGGGCGCCTGGCCCCGCGAGCTCTTCCGGCGCGACCACTGGGGGCTCTTCTGGGTTCTGGCGCTCGCGGTCATCGCCGCCGGCGCCGCGCGACGGCGGCTGACGTCGCCGATCCGGCGGATCCTCCTCGCGCTCGGAGCTCAACTCCTCGTCTACACGGCCGTCTATCTGGCCGCCCCCAACGAGATCGGCGGGTTTCTCGACTCCACCCTGTCGCGCATGACGATCCATCTCTCCGGGCTCGCGGCCGTCGCCGCCGGCTGGACGTTCGAACTGTTGTAGAATGGCGCGCGTGGACAAGCCTCTCTCCGGACGCGTCGTCGTCGTCACGAGGCCGCGCGCCTCGTCGGCCCCGCTGGCCGCGGCCCTCAGGGCGCGCGTGGCCCGCGTCGTGTTCGCGCCGCTGATCCGGACCCTGCCGCCGCGCTCGTGGCGGGCCCTCGACGCCGCGCTCGCGGGGCTCGCCGGCTTCGATGCCGCCGCTTTCGCGAGCGTCACGGCCGTCGACTCCTTTTTCGCCCGCGCCAAGACGCTGAAGCTCCGCCCGAGGCCGCCGCGCGTCGTCGCCGCCGTGGGCCGCGCGACGGGGGAGGCGCTCGCCGCGCGCGGCTGGAGGCCGTCCGTGACGCCGGAGGACTCCCGCGCCGAGGGCCTCGCGAGGGCGCTCAAGCTGCCGCGCGGCGCGCGCGTCCTGCTCCCGCGCGCGGAGCGCGGGCTCGAGCTCCTGCCCGAGCGCCTCGCCGCCGCCGGAGCGGTCGTCGCGCGGGCGTCGGCGTACCGCACGGTCGAGGACGCGGCCGGGAAGCGCGCGCTCAAGCGCGCTCTCGCCTCCGGCGCCGACGCCGCCTTCTTCGCCTCGGGCTCCGCCGCGGCCGCCGCCGCGGGACTGCGCCGCGCGTTCCGCGCCTGCGCCGTCGTCGCGATCGGCCCGACCACCGCCGCCGAGCTGACCGCTCTCGGCCTGCGTCCCGCCGCGATCGCCCGGACCCCCGAGGTCGGCTCGCTCGTCGCCGCGATCGAGGCCGCCCTCAGGAGGCGGCCGTGATGAGGCGCGCCGCGCTGCTCGAGGCCTTGCGCCTGTCCGGCCGCGTGCTCAAGCGGCGCTTCGGCAAGGTCGGCTACCGGGAGAAGGGGCGGGCCAACCTCGTCACGGCCGCCGACCTCGAGAGCCAGCGCGCCGTCCTGAGGACGATCCGGCGCGCGTTCCCCGGCGACGACTACAAGGCCGAGGAGGACGAGGTCCGCCTCACCGGCGCCGAATACCTGTGGCTGGTCGATCCGCTCGACGGGACGACGAACTACGCGCACGGTTATCCCGCCTCCTGCGTCTCGATCGGGGTCCTGCGCCGCGGCAAGCCCGTCCTCGGCGGCGTCTACGACCCGTCCCGCGACGAGCTCTTCCTCGCGGAGAAGGGCCGCGGCGCGACTCTCAACGGCCGGCGGCTCGCGGTCTCGGCTCCGCGCCGCGTCGCCGCCGCCTTGCTCGTGACCGGCTTCCCCTACGACCGCGCCGAGCGCGGGGATTTCTACCTCAAGGGCTTCAAGGCGTTCATGACGCGCTCGCACGACGTGCGGAGGTCGGGCTCGGCCGCGCTCGACATGGCCTGGGTCGCCGCCGGCCGCGTCGACGGCTTCTGGGAGTACAAGCTCAACCCGTGGGACGTGGCCGCGGGCTGGCTCCTCGTGCAGGAGGCGGGGGGAAAGGTGACGGATTTCTCCGGACGTCCGTGGCGCGATCCCGCGGCCCTCGGCTCCGAGACGCTGGCGACCAACGGCCGCGTCCACGCGGAGATGCTGCGCATCCTGAGGAGCACGCGATGAGCGAGACATTGATCCTGGCCGGGGCGCGCACGCCGTTCGCCGCGTGGGAGCGCGGCGTCACCGGAAGCGGCGCGCCCGGCGGCGCGCTGAAGGACCTCGACCCCTTCGACCTCGGCGCGGCCGCGCTCAAGGGCGCGCTCGGACGCGCCGGCCTGGGTCCCGGCCGCCTGGCCTACGTCGCGTTCGGCAACATGTACCAAGCGGGCCCTCACGGCTGCTACGGCGCCCGCTACGTGACGCATCGCGCGGGCTGCCCGCCGGAGACGACGGGCGCGGCCGTGTCGCTGGCCTGCGGGACGGGCCTGCTCGCGCTGAAGACGGGCGCCGAGGCCGTCGAGCGCGGCGAGGCCGCCGTCGCCGCGGCCGTCGGCGCCGACGCGCCCAGCCGCCTGCGCCGCGACATCTTCGTGCCGTCCTTCACCGACATCTCCTGCGGCGTCCACATCGCCAAGACCGCCGAGACGCTCGCGCTCGACAAGAAGCTCTCGCGCGAGGCGCTCGACGCCTGGGCGCGCCGGTCTCACGTGAAGGCCCGGCAGTCGCGCGCGCTTCTGGCCGAGGAACTGGTCCCGGTCGCGGGGCTTTCCGCCGACGACGCCGTGCTCGACGACCCGTCGCCCGAGCGCTTCGCCGCGGCGCGCCCTCTGTTCTCCGACGGCTCGACCTTGATGACGCACGCCAACGTGCACGGCATCGTCGACGGCGGCGCCGCCCTCATCCTCTCGTCGCCCGCCGCGGCCCCGGGCCGCGCGCTCGGCCGTCTCGCTTCGACGGCGCTCGTCGGCGTGCCTCCGGAGCGCATGGCCTACGCGGCCGTTCCCGCCGTGCGCCAGGCGCTCGAGCGCGCGCGCTGGCGCGCGTCCGACGTCGATCTCTGGGAGATCAACGAGACCTTCGCCGCGCAGGTCCTCCTCGACGCCGCGGAGCTCGCCATCCCCGAGGAGCGCATCAACGTCCGCGGCGGCGCGATCGCGCTTGGCCACCCGTTCGGCGCCACGGGTCTTCGTCTCGTGCTGTCGCTGCTGCTGGAGCTTCGCCGGCGAGGGCAGCGCCGGGGCTGCGCGGCCATCTCCGTCGGGGGCGGCCTGGGGATCGCGGCGTGCGTCGAGGCGATCTAGCTGTCAGGAAAGGCGCCGAAGGCGCGCGGCGGTCGATGTCGAGCGCGGCCCCTAGGCCGCGCGCGTCCTGCGAGGATGTCCTCTTCGCTTCGCCCGCGCGCCGTTGCCGTTAGAAGCGGAACGCGAGCGTGATTCTGTTGGCGGATCCAAGATCGCCGAGCGCGATCCACGCGTAGTCGACCCGCAGCGACGCGAGGTCCAACCCGCCCCCGAACGACACGCCGGTGAACCCGTCCACGCCGCGCCCCGCGTTCTGGTTGTAGCCCGCGCGCAGGGACGCGACCCAGGGCTTCGACGAGCCGGCCATCGACGCCGGGAAGCGCGCCTCCGCGCCGATCGCGACGTAGGGGTCCTGGTCCGCGGGGAGGACCACGTCGAGCGCCGCGTCGAACGTCGGTGTCACGTGCCAGAGGCCGCCGCCGCGCGCGGTCAGGGGCAGGGGGTCGGAGGAGGCCCCGAGCTTGAGCGGCGGGCCGAAGTTGGTCACGGAGCCGCCCACGTCGAGAGGGCCGTCGCCGATGTCCGTCACGTGGGCGGCCATGATCCCGAGATCGGCCGCGGCGGTCGTCCCGCTGTGGTCGTCGAGGGACGAGCGGATCAATTTCAGTCCGGCGCCGACGGAGACGGGGCCGAGGCGGCGCGCGTAGCCCGCGCCGGCGGCCAGGTCGAGCGGCGTGAAGCTGCCCGACGCGTCGCCGATGTTCGAGTACCGCGTCTGCGGCGACTGCGAGGCGTAGACGACTCCCGCGCCGAGCGCGGCGTCGCGCCCCAGCGGCCGGGCGTAGGCCGCGGCGCCCTGATAGGCGGTCTCGAGCAAGGCGTCGTAGCCGAGCGCGACCTCGGCGGGGGACTCGGGCTGGAAGCGCGCCAGCGCCGCGGGGTTCTGGAACAAGGCCTCGGCGCCCTGGGCTCCCGCCGCGACCGCGCCCCCCATCGCCGCGGCGCGCGCGCCGAAAGGCGCCTGCAGGAACTGGGCGCCCGTCGTGCCGGCGGCGCTCGCGGAGAAAGCGCCGCTGGGCAGGAAGTCCGCGCGGGCGGTGGAGGCCAAAAGCGCCAGCGCCGCGGCCGCGGCGAGCGGCGGCCTCAGACGGGCCAGACCGGTCCGCGCCGCGGCTTGTCGGACTCGGGCTCCTCGGCGGGCGCGGCGGCCGCGGGCTTCGCCTCGGCCGGAGCGGGGGCCTGCGCGGCCTCCGCCGGCTTCAAGTTGAGCCGCACGGTCTCGTCGGGGTTGAAGAGGGTCTCGGCCGTCGGCTCGGTCTTCGGCGCGGGCTTGGGCCCGGAGACGCCCGACGACGTGGTGGGCTCGATCGAGAGCGTCGGCGGCGTCGCGGGCGCGGCCTCGGGCGAGGCGGCCGTCGCGGGAGCCGCGTTCTTCAGCTCGGCGACCGCTTGGGCGAGCTCCGACAGGCGCTCGATCAGGGCCTCGTCGCGGCTCGTGATGGCCTCGACGCGCTTGGCCAGCTCGCGATTCTCCTTGTGGATCTCGGCGAGCTCGTTCTTGATGTTCTGGAGATAAACGACCGCGGGATTGATGCTGCCGGTGGTGTTCTCGGGGCGCTTCGCGGCCGGCGTCGGCGCGGCGGCGGGAGCGGTCTCGGAAGCCGGCGCCGAAGCGGGCCTTTCGGCCGGCTTTTCCGGAGAGACCGAGGCCACCTTGGCGGGAGCCGGCTCGTCCTCGGGGATGTAGACCGGGCGCACGACCGGATGCGGCTCGGCCGCGGCCTCCGGCTCGGGCTGATCGGCCGCGTCGGTCGCGGCGCGGTACTGACCGAGGAGGAAGAAGAAGAGGACCCCGCTCACGAGCAGGCCCGCCGAGGAGATGTAGAACCAGCCGTCCGCCAGGAGTCCCGCCATATGTAAGGAATGATAGTCCTTGCGCCGAGCGGGCGTCAAGCATTTGGGGTCAGGCCTTCACTTTTTCAACTTGTTCCCGTCCGGTGTCGAGCCCGGTCGAACAAGTTGAAAAAGTGAAGGCCTGACCCCATTTCAGGGACCCCATTTCATATAATACGAGGCTGATGGGTTCGCCGACGCCGAGCCGGCCGCCGTACCGCCTCGCCTACTGCCCCAAAGGGGAGGCCGACCGGGCCTTGGGCCTGCCGGCCGAGATCCGCGAGCGCTTCTCCGAGTTCGAGCTCGCGGAGCTGGCGGCCCTGCCCGAACGGCGGCGGCGGGACAGGCTCTCCGGACGGCTGGCCGCCAAGAGGGCGCTCGCGGCGCATTTCTCCGCCGAGCACGGCTGGGACGCCGAGGCGCGCGACCTCGAGATCGTCAACGACTCCGAGGGCCGCCCCGTCCTGCGCCTGCCGCACGGAGCGCCGGCTCCCGCGCCGTCGTTCTCCATCGCGCACTGCGCCGAGGGCGGCGCCGCGGCCGTCGGCGCGCCCGGCCGCCGCGTCGGCGTGGACCTTGAGCTCGTCGTCGCGCGTCCCGCGGAGGTCATCGCCTTCGTCGCCGCCCCCGGCGAGGACCGCGCCGCGCCGCCGTCCGACCCCGAGGCGCAAGCTCGCTTGTGGACGGGCAAGGAAGCCGGCCTCAAGCTGCTCGGCCTCGGTCTCGACGCCGACGCGCGCGACGTGCGCGAGACCCGCGGCGACATCCTCTATTCCGGACGTCCCGCGGCCGCCTGGCGCGCCCTCGGCGCGCCGCGCGTGCGCCTCGCTTACGATCGCCGCGGCGCGGCGATGCTGGCCGTCGCCTACACAGGAGACTGACCCCTATGGAAACCGACCTCACCAAGAACCAGAAAGCTCCGCGGCAGGCCGCGGCGAGCGTGCGGAAGCTGCGCGCCGCCGTCGAGAAGGCGATGGCGGGCGGCGGCGCCGCCCGCGTCGAGGCGCAGAAGTCGCGCGGCAAGTTCTCCGCGCGCGAGCGCATCCACTACCTGCTCGACGAGGGCAGCTTCCAGGAGCTCGACCTGCTCGTCACGACGCGCGCGACCGAGTTCGGCCTCAAGGACAAGGAGATCCCGGGCGACGGCGTGATCACGGGCTTCGGCCAGGTCAACGGCCGAGAGGTCTGCGTGTACGCGCAGGACTTCACGGTGCTCGGCGGCTCGCTGGGCCACGCGCACGCTCAAAAAATATGCAAGGTCATGGATCTTGCCTACGAGAATCGAGTGCCCGTCATCGGTCTGCTCGATTCGGGCGGCGCCCGCATCCAGGAAGGCGTCGACGCGCTGGACGGTTACGCGGATATCTTCTACCGCAACGTGAAATGCTCGGGCGTCATCCCGCAGATCTCGGTCATCCTCGGCCCGTGCGCGGGCGGAGCCGTCTATTCGCCGGCGCTGACCGACTTCATCTTCATGGTCGAGGGCACGAGCCACATGTTCGTGACCGGCCCCGACGTGGTCAAGGCCGCGACCGGCGAGGAGGTCTCCTTCGACGGCCTCGGCGGCTCCGAGGCGCACGCGACGAAGTCCGGCGTCTGCCACTTCGTCGCCAAGTCCGAGCCCGACTGCTTCCGCCAGGTCCGCGAGCTGCTCGGCTACCTGCCGCAAAGCCGCTGGGAGAAGGCGCCGCGCGTGGCGAACCCCGACCCGGTGCGCCGCTCGGTCCCGCTGCTCGAAAAGATGTGCGACTTGGACCCGCGCCGGCCGTACCGCATGCATCACATCATCTGGCAGATCGCCGACGAGCATAAGTTCTACGAGGTCATGTCGGCGTATGCCAAAAACATCGTCGTCGGCTTCTGCCGAATGGGCGGGGAAGTCGTCGGCATCATCGCCAACAATCCCGCTCATCTGGCCGGAGCTTTGGACATCAATGCCTCGGACAAGGCCGCCCGCTTTATCCGAATGCTCAATGCATTTAATATCCCCATGCTCACCTTGGTCGACGTGCCCGGCTATTGGCCCGGAGTCCAGCAGGAGCACGGCGGGATCATTCGTCATGGCGCCAAGATCCTTCACGCCTATGCCGAGGCGACTGTCCCGAAAATCACGGTGATCCTGCGAAAGGCATATGGCGGAGCCTACATCGCGATGAGCTCCAAGCACATGCGAGGCGACTTCAACTTCGCCCTGCCGTGCGCGGAGATCGCGGTCATGGGCCCGGCGGGCGCGGTCGAGATCCTGTACTCGCGCGACATCGCGGCCTGCAAGACCGAGGAGGAGAAGCTGGCGCTGAAGGCGAGGCTCTCGGCCGAGTACGCGGCCAAGTTCGCGTCTCCGTACCAGACCGCCTCCACGGGCTCGCTGGACGAGGTCATCGAGCCCGCGCAGTTGCGCTACAAGGTCGTCCGCGCGCTGCGCTTCCTCAAGGACAAGCGCATCCCCGGCACGCACGAGAACCGGGGGAACATCCCGCTTTGAATTTGATAGACTCCGCGCGATGATCAAGGCACAGATCCTCGTCGTCGAGGACCAGGCGCCCACCGCGGACCTCATCCTCGAGGTCCTGCGCGCCGAAGGCTACGACGTGCAGACCGTCGACACCCTCGCGAAAGCCCGCGCTCGTCTTAAAAAGACGCCGCCCGAGCTGCTGATCCTCGATCGCAACCTCCCCGACGGCGACGGCGTGGACCTGCTCGCCGAGCTGCGCGCCGACGCGAAGCTCGGGACGCTGCCGATCATCATCCTGACCGCGAAGAAGGACGTCTCCGACAAGGTCACGGGCCTGCGCACGGGCGCCGACGACTACGTCGCGAAGCCCTTCAACACCGAGGAGCTCGTCGCGCGCGTGGGCGCGCTGCTGCGCCGCTCCGGCAAGAGCGAGGAGCCCGAGACGCTCGAGGCCGCGACGATCAAGCTCGACCGCGAGTCGCGCAAGGTCTGGGTCGCGGGCAAGGAAGCGCCGCTGTCCGCCAAGGAGTTCGACCTGCTCTGGTTCCTGATCTACCGCAAGAACCGGGTGCTCACGCGCGACTTCCTGCTCCAGCACGTCTGGGGCTACGACGCGGGCGTCGACCTGACGACGAAGGTCATCGACGTCACGCTGTCGCACCTGCGCCAGAAGATCGGCTCGCCCGCCGACAAGATCGTGGCCGTGCGCGGCTTCGGCTACCGCTTCGACGCATGAGCCCGCGGGCGCCGCGCCCGCCGCGTCCGCTCCACCGCGAGCCCCTCGTGGTCGCGCTCGTGATCCTCAACGTCAGCTTGGGCGCGATGCTCCTGAACCGCAAGATGTCGGCCCGGCACGGTCTTCCGCCGGGTCATCCCGACGTGCCCATGGCGCAGCCTCTTTCGGCTCCGGAGAACCTCCCGCCCGGGCACCCCGACGTGTCCGGCGCCATGGGCGAGAACTCGATGGGCAGCGGCGCGGCCGTTCCGGGGCCGTCGCCCGACGCCGCCGCGATCGAGCGCGCCGCCGACCTCGGGGCCCCGGAGTTCGCGCTCTCCGGAACGGTCAAGCTCTCGGCAAAGCTGAAGGAGCCTTGGCCGGCGGGCGCGACGGTGTTCGTCATCGCCCGCTCGGCGGACGGCGGGCCGCCGTTCGCGGTGCATCGCTACGACGCGATGAAGGCGCCGTTCAAATATTCGCTCGGCCCCGAGAACGAGATGCTCGGCGGCGCCACGCCGAAGAAGCTCATGATCTCGGTCCGCGTGGACCAGGACGGCGACGCGATGACGCGCCAGCTCGGCGACCTCGAAGGCGGGCCCTCCGCCGCGGTCGGTCCGAAAGCGTCCGTCGACGTGACCGTCGACCGTCCCGCGCAGCTCGCTCCCGTCCGCTAGCGAACACCCTTCGGCCCCCGAGCGGTCTCCCGAATGGTTCCTTGCTTATCGGCAAAGGGCCGAGTCAGCGATCACTTCTCGGGGATCGAGACGTCGAACTTGAGCTGGGAGCCGGGCAGCAGCCCGCGCTTGGCCGCCGCGCCAGCGGGCAGCTCGAGCACGTACTGGCCGCGGCCGCCCGCGACGGCGACCTCGGAGTCGGGCGTGTTCACGGTCGACTTCTTCATGCGGTCGTGAACGACGGTGATCCGCTTGTCGGCGCCGATCCAGACGATGTCGAGGCTCACGAGGGTGTTCTTCATCCAAAAATTGAGGTCCATCTCCTGGGGGAAGACAAACAACATCCCGTAGTCGGGCTTGAGCTTGGTCAGACACATCATGCCGATCTCGCGCGACTGCGGCGTGTCGACCACGTTGGCCAGGATCGTCTTGCCGTCGGGGAATGTCAGATGCGTCTTCTTGACGATCTTCTGCGGCTTGCAGGCCGGGGCCTTGGACGGCGACGCGGCGGAGGCGGTCATCGACAGGGCGAACGACAGCGCGAGGGCGGCGACGTTCATGGCTTTTTCTCCGAGACGACGGGGGTTTTCACTTCGGTCGAGATCGATCGGGCCGCGTCCGCCCAGCCCTTGGTGCCCCACGCGCCGAGGCGGCCCCACAGCAGGCGCGCGAGGTCGTGGTAAAAGACTCCCTTGGCGGGCCCGTCGGCGTAGACCTGCGCGACGGCCAGCTTCATGCGGCGGGCGAACTCGGCCGGACCGGCCGGGTCTTTTTGATGCAGGCCCCAGTCGAAGATGTCGCCCGGCACGAGCTGGACGTCGCCTTCGCGCACGTACTCGTGCCACGCCTTGACCATCGCCGCGTACTGGGGCTTGTCGGCCTCGTAGAACATCAGAGCGTCGTAGTCGACGCCGGCGTCGTTCATCATGACGGGGTCCTGGCCGTGGTGCCAGCCCTTGTCCCAGGTCAGCGTGAACGCCCACAGCGGCTTCTCGCCTCCGAGGCGCCGCCGGATCTCCTTGACGATCAACGCCACGCGATGGGCGCGGTACCACTGCCACTGGTCGATGAAGTCCATGTCCTTGCGCATGATCTTCTTGCGCGCCAGCCACGTCATCCTCTCCGTCTTCGAAAGATGCGGCCACTCGGGAGGGACTTTCACGCCCGGCATCTCGGACACGAAGTCGTCGACCAGCTCGTAGCCGCCCAAGGCGTTGCGGATGTAGTCGAGGCCGACGAAGTCGACGTTGGGATCGTCGGCGAACGGCTTGAGGAGATTGGCCACGTCGGCGGCGCGCTTGGGGTCCTCCAAGGAGATCGCGCGCGTGACGACCGGCTGGGAGTCCTTGATCTCGAGGCCGTACTCGTAGCCGGGGATTTTCACCGTCTTGGACATCGTGAGCGAGTACATCGCGTACGTCCCGAACAGGAGACCGCGAGAATGAGCCTCTTTGGCGGCTTCCGGGATGATTTTAAGGTTCGTATCCACCCATATTTGGCCGTCCTTCAGGCCCGGGCTCTGCCCGCCGAGCACGAGGAACGCCGTCGCGCCGAGCTCCTTCGCCCAGTCGAGCAGGCCGCGCCAGTCCTTTTCGGTCCCGTCCGGCGCCTTGACGCGCATCGTCGCCAGCGGGGCGACGCTCTCGAGCGTGGCGACGACGAGCCCGCCCGCGGGGAAGGGCTTGGGCTTGCGCCGGGCGATCTCGAACGGGGATATCTTGAGCCGGTCCTTGAGGTCCTCGCGGCCGAGTAGAGCCGGGACGTACCGGCCGGCGGGGGCGTTCCAAGGCACGGGCCAGCGCGCGGTCCACTGCCCCGCGGCCGTCCGCGTGAGCGTCAGCTCGCGCAGGCCGCCGATCGTCGTCACCGCGGCTTCGCCGCGCCGGACGACGGCGCGCGGAGGGGACTTTTGGAGCTGCGCGTCGAGGACCGGGTCGTTCGTCGTCAGCCGCAGCTCGACGATGTCGTAGTGGAGGTAGGAGGCGCGGTCGGCGGCGAGCTGGATCCCGCGCGTCGCGCGGTCGCGCCACAGCCACGCGCCGACCACGCAGGCGTAGAACGCGGCGACGCCGAAAAAGAAAGCCCCGCCGCGGCCGATGCGCTTCATCCGGGGGCATTATACGACAGTCGGGGCTCGAAGTCCGCCTACGCGCCGATCACGAAGGAGCGGTCGACGGGCAGCCGGAGCTCGCCGCGGCCGGCGGGACCGTCGAAGGAGAGGACGACCTCGCCCGCCTCGAAACGCCGGACGTCGGAGGAGAAATGGACGCTCAGACGTCCCGCCGCGACGGCGGCCCGCACCGCGACCTCGGTGTTCGACTTGAGGCCGGCGAAGTCCCGCCCGAAGCAGACGAGCGCCACCTCGTTTCCGCGGCTGAGCAGGCTCAAGGCCGCCCCGACGGCGGCGTCGCCTCCGCCGACCACGAGGAGCTTCTGGTCGGAGTACGCCGCCGGGTCGGGCAGCTTGTGCTCGACGCGGTCCGAGTCCTCGCCGGGCACGCCGAGACGCCCCGGGATGCGCGTGCGCCTCGGCGCGGCGATGGGAGCGGGGCGGCCGGGATCCGCTGGCGCTCGACGAGTCCCTGGCGGAGCTGCACGAACAGCAGGACGGCGCACACGCCCAGTCCGGCGGCCATGATGGCGGGGTTCATGCTCCACAGGATAACAGCGTCCCGCCGCCGCCTCCAGCCAACGATTCCTAAACAAATCCTTGCCGGCCCGATGAGGGCTTTGTCACAAAAGATTTTTGATATACTGCGGAATCGGAGACGACGTCAGGTCTTCCGAGCGAGGAGCGCGAGAAATGGTGACCGGACTGGTGCTGGTTCGTCTGATGGCGGGCAAGGAGAAGACGGCCCTGTCGCGCATCAAGGAGATCAAGGGCGTCTCCCACGTCACCGCCGTGTTCGGCCGCTGGGACCTCGTGCTCGACATCGAGACCGAGGACGTGACGACCCTCTCCAACGTTGTCGTGCGCGACATCCGCGCCACCCCGGGCGTGCTCTCCACCGAGAGCCTGGTCACCACCTCCATCTAAGTGGACTCCGTCCTCTCCATCCGCGGCCTGCGGACGCAATTCATCACGCCGGAGAGGACGGTCCGCGCCGTCGACGGGGTCACCTACGAGCTCGCGGCGGGAAAGACGCTCGCGGTCGTCGGCGAGTCGGGCTCCGGCAAGAGCGTGCACGCTCTTTCGATCTTGGGACTTCTCCCGATGCCTCCGGCCAAGATCGTGGCGGGGGAGATCCTCTTTCAGGGCAAGGACCTCCTCAAGATGCCGCCCGGGGAGATGCGCAAGATCCGCGGCAACCGCATCGCGATGATCTTCCAGGAGCCGATGACGAGCCTCAACCCCGTCATGCGCATCGGCGACCAGATCGCGGAATCGATCATCCTTCACCAAAAGAAAACTCCGGCCGAGGCGCGGGCGAAGGCGATCGACCTATTGAAGAAGGTGGGCATCCCGCATCCGGAAGAGCGCGTGGACGACTTCCCGCACCAGTTCTCGGGCGGCATGCGCCAGCGCGCGATGATCGCGATCGCGTTGGCTTGCGAACCCGACGTCCTCATCGCGGACGAGCCCACCACCGCTCTCGACGTGACCATCCAGGCTCAGATCCTCGAGCTGATGAAGGACCTTCAGCGCGAGTATAAGATGGCCATCGTGCTGATCACTCATAACATCGGCGTCGTGGCGGAGATGGCCGACGACGTCGTCGTCATGTACGCCGGCCGCCCGGTCGAGAACGCGCCGGTCGGCGAGCTCTTCAAGAATCCCAAGCATCCTTACACGAAGGGCTTGCTCGCCTCGGTGCCCTCCATTTACGAAAGAAAAGATCGGCTCGAAGCCATTCCCGGCCAGCCGCCGGACCTGACGGGAGGCATCGTGGGCTGCCCGTTCGCGCCGCGCTGTCCCTCGGTGATGGACCGCTGCCGCACCGAGGACCCGCCGCAGTTCCTTCTTCCCGGCGACCGCATGTCCAACTGCTGGCTCGTCGAGGGCGAGGCGTCCGGCCGCTCGCACCGCTTCGATGCTCCGGATAAGGCGGAGAAGGTCTCGTGAGCGGGAAACCGATCCTCGAGGTTCGCGGGCTCAAGAAGCACTTCGGAGCGCGCAAGGGGATGTTCGGGGAGAAGACCACGGTCAAGGCCGTGGACGGGGTCTCGTTCTCGGTGATGCCGAACGAGAGCTTCGCGGTGGTCGGCGAGTCGGGCTGCGGCAAGACGACGCTGGGCAAGCTCGTGCTCGCGCTCGAGAAGCCGACGGAAGGCCAAGTTTTCTTCGACGGCGTGGACATGGCGACGATGTCCGGCTCCGCGCTGCGCAAGCTGCGCCGCGAAATGCAGGTGATCTTCCAGGACCCGTACTCCAGCCTCAACCCGCGCATGACGGTCGAGGACATCATCACGGAGCCGTGGGTGATCCACGGGATGCACAAGGACCCGGCGGAGCGCGCCAAGAAGCTGGCCAAGCTGCTCGAGGACTGCGGCATCGCTCGAACGTATCTGCCGCGGCATCCGCACGAGTTCTCCGGCGGGCAGCGCCAGCGCGTGGGCATCGCGCGCGCGCTCGCGCTCGACCCGCGGCTCGTGGTGGCCGACGAGCCGGTCTCGGCGCTCGACGTCTCGATCCAGGCTCAGATCCTCAACCTTCTCAAGGACCTGCAGAAGGAGCGCAACCTCGCGTATCTCTTCATCTCGCACGACTTCTCCGTGGTGCGCCACCTGTGCACGAAGATCGCGGTCATGTATCTGGGGCGCGTGGTTGAGACGGCCGACTCCGAGACGCTGTTCAACGATCCCCAGCACCCGTACACCGAGGCCCTGCTCTCCGCGGTGCCCGTGCCCGATCCCTCCGTCGAGAAGCGGCGCAAGCGCATCCTGCTCACCGGCGACGTCCCGAGCCCGCTCAAGCCGCCGCCCGGCTGCCGCTTCCACCCGCGCTGCCGCTACCTGCGCGACTCCTGCCGCGTCAACGACCAGGCTTTGCTCGAGGCCAAGCCCGATCACTTCGCCGCGTGCGAGGTCCTGCCCTTCAAAGAAAAGTCCAGCGCCGCCGCGCTCGTGTCCCTGTAAGCGGCCACGGCTCGGTCTCCCGTCAGCGGCCGTCTATTTTTTAGACACAAATTGTCAGCCACCATAACAGCGCCCACGAGAGCGAAATGAGCCACGGATCGACGACGAAAGATGCCGCGCTGACCACCTACGTCCACGACCACACCAAGGTCCCCGAGTTCACGGTCCAAGCCGTCATCCTCGGCTTCGTGCTCTCCATCGTCTTCAACGCGGCGAACGCGTACTTGGGCCTCAAGATCGGCCTGACCGTCTCGGCCTCGATCCCGTCGGCCATCATCTCGATGGGCGTGCTGCGCATGCTCCTGCCCCGCCTGATCGGCCGCTCCGGCACCATCCTCGAGAACATGGTCGTGCACTCGATCGCCTCCAACGGCGAGTCCTTGGCCGCCGCCATCATCTTCACCGTCCCCGCGCTGTTCTTCATGGGACGCGAGGTCTCGAACACGGAAGTGTTCCTGCTCGGCAGCGCCGGCGGCGTGCTCGGCATGCTCATGATGATCCCCTTGAGATACGCCCTCGTCGTGACCGAGCATGAGAACCTCCCGTTCCCCGAGGGCACCGCCTGCGCCCAGGTCCTCGTCGCCGGAGACAAAGGAGGAGCCAGCGCCGCGCCCGTGTTCTGGGGCATCCTCACCGGGGGCGTGTACAAGTTCGCCATGTCCGGCCTGAACTTGTTCAAGGACTCCCTGTTCTGGAGCTCGCCCGAGCTCAACCAGGCCGGCTTCGGCTACGACGTCTCGCCGCTCCTCGTCGGCGTCGGCTACCTCGTCGGCCTGCGCATCGCCGCCGTCATGCTCGCCGGCGGCCTGCTCGGCTACTGGGTCCTCATCCCGCTCATCCACGCCATGGGCGGCCACAACATCGTCGCCCCCGGCGCCGTGCCCATCGACGCCATGTCGACCGCCGACCTGCGCGGCACCTACGTGCGCTACATCGGCGCCGGCGGCGTCGCCTTCGGCGGCCTGGTCAGCCTGCTCAAGTCCCTGCCCGATATTTTTTCGTCCGTTGGCGCCAGCCTCAAGACCGTCGCGCGCGCCTCCGCCGCGCGCAAGGGCGGCGGCGAGGCCGAAAAGGACCGCGAGCACAAGGCCATCGTGTTCGGCGGCGGCGCGCTCGGCTTCCTCGTCGGCGCGTTCGTCGGCGACCACATCACGCTGGTCCAGATCGTCCTCGGCGGCCCCGCCGGCGCCCTGATCGGCTGCGTCCTGTTTCACTTCTTAGCCAAGGCCGCCGCCAAATACGGCCGCGGCTTCGCCCGCACCGAGCACGACATGCCCCTGCCCGTCGTCGGCCTGGGCATCGCCGCCATGTTCCTGATGGTCTGGCTGACCCCGGCCTTCGGACTTTCTTTCGTGGAGGCCATCGTCGTCGTCGCGTTCTGCTTTTTCTTCGTGGCCGTGTCGGCGCGCATGGTCGGCCTCATCGGCGCCACCAACCAGCCCGTGTCGGGCATGACCATCACCGCCCTGCTCGCCATCACCTTGCTGTTCAAATTCCTCGGCCACAACCCCGACCTGATCAAGACCGCGGCCATCATGGGCGGAGCCATCGTCTGCATCGCGATCTCCTTGTCCGGAGACTTATCCCAAGACATGAAGACCGCCGTGCTCGTCGGCGCCACCCCGTGGAAGATCCAGCTCACCCACATCATGGGCACCCTCGTGTCCGCCGTGCGCACCGGCTTCATCCTCATGATCCTTTATAAGGCATACGGCTTCGGCTCGCCCACTGCCGCGCACCCGCATCCATTGGAGGCCCCGCAGTCGCGCCTGATGGCCGACCTCGTCGTCGGCGCGACCGGCGGCCAGCTCCCCTGGACCTTGCTGCTCACCGGCGCCGGCATCGGACTCGTCGTCGAGCTGTGCGGCCTCTCCGCGCTCGCCTTCGCCATCGGCCTGTACCTGCCGCTGACCAACTGGCCCATGATCTTCCTGGGCGGCCTGCTCGCCTGGTACGTCGCGAAGAGCCGCGGAGGGGAGACGCGCGAGGACGATCCCGGCTCCTTGTACAGCTCCGGCCTCATCGCGGGCGAGGCCCTGATGGGCATCGGCCTGGCCTTCATCACCGTGATCGTCAACACCTACGGCTCGCCCGAGCCCGGAGCCGCCCTCGACAAGCTGCACGCCGCCATGCTCCCCGTCGCCAACGCCCTGAACCGCCTCCCTCTGCGGACGCTGCCCGACGCCAGCCCGCTGGGAGAGTCCGCGCTCTCGACCGCCCTGTGCCTGAGCGTCGTCTTCGTGCTCTGGCGCTACGCCGCGGCGAAAAAGAAGCATGCCTGACGCCCGCCGCGGACGCGTCTCCTCGGCGGCTTGGGCCTGGGCGATCGCGGCGATCACGGCCGCCGTCTTCGCGCGCTCGCTGACCGCGGGCTTCCTCGACTTCGACGACCTGCACTTCCTCGCCCATAACCCGCACCTCCAATCCGTCTCGTGGGAAAACCTGCGCTGGATGCTCGGCGCGAAATGGGTGATCTGGTACCCGGTCACTTGGCTCTCGTGGATGCTCGACCGCATCGTCTGGGGGGGAAGCGCGTTCGGCTATCACCTGGGCAACGTCCTCCTGCACGCCCTCAACGCCGCGCTCGCCTTTAAGCTGTTCGACGCCCTCATGGAGAAGAACGGCGCGCGCGAGGAGCGCACCCGCCGCGCGGCCGCCGCCTTCGCCGCGCTCGTCTTCGCCCTGCATCC
>DATNGC010000185.1:0-17839 GCA_035606075.1 Elusimicrobiota bacterium | reverse complement strand
GGTCGCGGACCTCGTACTTGGGGAAGTAGTGCCTCACGATGTCGCGCCAGGGCTTGCCCAGCGCGGCTTGGCCGAGCGCGCCGGCGCGGGAGAAGCCGAGGCCCGTGCCGGTGCCCGCCCCCCACACGACGAGCCGCGAGAGGCTCTTGCCGTCGTAGAGCGGCTGCATCGTGAACAGCGCGGAGCGCAGGCTGCCCGGCGAGAGCAGGCCCTGGATCTCCTTGAAGCCCGTGTAGGTCAGCTCGCCGTCGGCGCCGACGACTTTGAGCTGCTTGACGCGGCCGGTCGCGGTGCGGCCGGCGACGATCACGTTGAGCAGGCGCCCGATCTTCTTGCGGCGCTCGACGCGGGAGCGCAGGTCGCGCGCCTCGAAGATGCGCATCCAGCGGGCGGCCGCGGCGGTGGGCCCCGGCGCGGCCTCGCTGTAGAGGCCTTCCGGCGGCGCGTCGTGCGTGAAATGCTCCACGTCCAGAGGCAGCGCCCACGGCGAGGCGGGCTTCTGCGCGTCGGCGACGGAGACCATGCCCTCCATGCCGGGCTCGCCCGAGTCCTTGCCGTCCTCGGTGCGGCCGCCGCTGTCGTCGGTCTGCGGAGCGAGCGCGACGAGGCCGTGCTCCGACAGCACGAGGCCCTCGGTGGCGGCCACGCCCTCGGCTCCCTCGCGCATCTCGCCGCTGACGCCGATGGTCTGCTGGACCGAGCGGTCGTCGAGCAGGTCGAAGTTCTCCTGCGTCTGCGCGTGGTGTCCCATGGCCCAGGCGGCCGCGGTACGCGAGACGACGGCCTGCGCCTTGTAGGCCTCGGGCGGGCTCTGGTCGGGGAGGGCCACGGACACGACGCCGAACAGGTACTGCTCGAGCGGGACCTGGTTGACGAGCTTGAAGCCCCACGGGTTCGGGACGACCTCGACGGCGCCGCGCACCTCGCGGTCGCCGAGGTCCACGCCGACGACGTCGGTCACGGCCGCGCTCTTGACGAGCACCGAGCCGCGCGCCGCGGAGGGCACGAACAGGAAGGGCTGCTTGGACGTGAAGAGGATGTTGCGCGCGGAATCGCGGACCTCGATGACGGCGCTGTCCGGGCGCCACTCGACCTCCCACTGGTCGTACGCGTTGCCGTTGTCGCGCATGACGCCGTAGGCGGCGGCGGTGACCTTGAACGGGGAGTTCATCATCAGATAGCAGCGCGTCATCGTCGCGGGGCGGCCGTCCGGGGCTCCATACAGGCCGACGCGCACGGTGCGCGACGAGACGGGCAGGGCTGGCTCCGTCGTGTCCGGGTTGAGCACGGGGCGCGCGATGCGGCGCACGCCGGAGGCCTCGTCGGGATCGCCCTGGATGTACGGGGCGTTGCGCTTGAGGACCTTGAGCGCGTCCTCGTCGGTCGGATCGAGCGCCAGCTCGCGCCGCGCGGTCAGCCAAGCGCCGCGGTTGTCGCCGATGTCGTTGAGCAGGCTCACCAGAGAGCGCAGGGCCTCGCGATTGTAGGGGTCGACGTCGAGCGACTGGCGCAGGTAGCTCAAGGCCCGCTCCTTGTCGCCGATGGCGAGGGAGGCGTCGGCCATGAGCTGCGCGGAGGCGGCGATGGCGTAGGGGCCCGAGATGCCCGCGCGGCGCAGGGCGTCGACGCCCGCCTTGGCCTTCCTGTCCATCAGCGCGTCGAGGCCCAGGCCCAGGTTCGCTTCCGCCTGCATGGCGGTGGTCGAGGAGCGGTCGATGGCGCGCTGGAACGACTCCTTCGCGTCGCGCGCGCGGCCGAGCGCGAGGAAGGTCCAGCCGCGCTGGTTCCACACGAAGCCGTTGGCGTTCTCGAGCAGGGAGGCCTTGATCCACAGAGGCAGCGCGGTCTCGGGATGCCCGCCGTCGCGCTGGACGAGGGCCTCGTTGGCTTCCGGCTCCGGCGCGGTCACGTTGAGCGTCTGCAGGTAGCGGAAGCCGCTGGCCGCGTCGTCGTAGCGGCCCTGGAGATAGGCGCCGTAGGAGTCGCGCACGGTCTGCTCGACGTCCGCGGCGCGCGCCGGCAGCGCGAGCAGCAGGAGGGCGGCCGAGGCCAGGGCTCTCACGAGGACCTCGCGCGGCGTTTATGGCGCTTGGGCGCGCTCGAGGGCGGCGTCGCCACCTGATCGAGCTTGTCGTCGGACCCGATCGAAGGCCGCAGGGCGTCCTGAGCCTGCGGGATGGCCAATCGAAGCCGGTTGAGTTCGTCGATGGCGAGCGCGCGCGTGGCCGGGGCGTCGAGCTTGAGCGCGGCGTCGGCGGCGCCTTGGAGGCTCTCGACGCGGCGGCCGCGAGCGGCGGCGGCCGCGATCTCCGCGCTGACGTCGCGGTAGAGGCTCTGGAGCCTCTTCGACTCGCGCGCGTCGAGATCGGCGGCGATGTCGGGGGCGGCGACGGCGCCGCGCTGCTTCGCGAAATGCCGGTCCAGATAGAACTGGTACGGAGCGTCGTAGTAGTTTCCCACGATGTAGAGTCCGAGGGCCGACAGCACGGCGATGAGGAGCCCCCGCGCGTTGAGATGGCGAAGGATGAAATCCATGTCCGTCAGGTCTTGGGCGGCGTCTGGGTGATGATCACGATCTTGTTGGCGGTCGTGGGCAGCCCCTGGGCGCGCATGACGAGTTCCTCGATCTCGTTGGCGAGGTAGAACGCCTCGACCTTGTGGTCGGCGGTGCGGATGTGCTGATGAGCGAGGAGCGAGGTATCGTGCAGGCTGCGCATCGCGCCCGAGAGCCGCATGGCCAGGCGCGCGACCGAGGTCGCGAACTTCGCCGCCTTCTCGTCGAACTCGGCGGAGCGCTCGAGCGAGCCGAACACCGTCGGGAGGGCGGAGACTTCCTGCGAGAAGGTGCGGACGGAGCGGCGGTAGTGCTGGAGGTCGTAGCCGAACATGGTGTCGGTCACGCCCATGTTGTTCTTCTGGGCGGCGGCGATGCGCTGCGCGCGGAACAGGAGATCCTCGAGCTTGGCCTTCATCGCGTTCGTGTGGTCGCAGACCATCGAGAGCGTCGACTCCATCTGCTTCAGGCCGGCGGTGATTTCCATGTCACTCCTTTAAGATGTCGTCGAGCAGAGCCTCGTCCGCGGCTTTCCCTTCCTTCGGCGCCGCCTTGGCCGACGCCTTCGCGGCGCGCTTGGCGGCGGTCGGCTTGGCCGGTTTCGCCGGAGCGTCGTCCGCCGGAGCGACGAGCTCGTCCACGCTCTGGGACTTGGCGGCGCCGGGCTCGACCGGCGCCTTGTCCGCCGGCGCGGCGGCGGCCGGCGCGGCGTCGGAGGGCGCGTCGTCGGACGGAGCGTCGTCGACCGCCGCCGGCTTGGCGGGAGCCAGCTTGGCCTCGGGCTTGGCGGGAGCGTCGGACCCGAGCAGGGAATCCAGGCTCTCCTCCTTCGGCTTGGGAGCCGGCGCGGGCGCCTTGGCCTTGGCTTTCTTCTTGATCGTGACGCGCTTGGGCTTGGGCGGCGCGGGCGGAGGCGCGGCCTTGCCCGCCAGCACGGCCTTCGCGGCCGGGTTGCGGCCGATCACCGTCTTCGCGGCGAGGTCGACCTCGAACTCGTAGGCGACGGTCGGGGCGCCGGAGGCGCCGCCGTGCGCGAAATAATTGACCGAGAGGCGCCCGTCGGTCAACGGCTCCGCCATCCAAGGCGAGAGATTGCCGATGGGCGGAGAGAGCGTCTCGAGGGCGTTCCCCAGACGGCGGCCGTCGGGAAGCTCCCACTCCTTGGCGGCCTCGATGGCGGTCTCGCGGGGATCGACCGCGGGAGCGGGCGCGACGGGGGCGGGCGGCGGGAGGGCGGGAGCGGGCGTCGGCAGCGGGGCGTCCGACAGGCCCTGCGGCAGCGCGGACTTTTTCTTAGGGCTCAGGAAGCCGCTGAGATAAACGCCGGCGCCGAGGACGACGAAGCCGACCAAGCCGCCGAGCAGGAGCGCCTTCTTGCGCCCGCCGGGGGCTTTCGCCGGCGCTTCGGCCGCCGCGGCGGCCGGCTCGGACATCGACGGCAGAGGAGACTCCGGCGACGGCAGGACGGAGGCCTGCGCCGGGTCCATCGGCATCGCGATGGGAGCGTCCGCCGCGGGCGCGCCGAAGGACGGCATGGCGCCGCCGAACGTCGGCAAGGGCTCGCCGGCCGGCGCGAAGGACGACGCCGGCTCGGACGGCGCCGGCGGAGGCGGAGGCGGCGCGACGCTCGGCAGCTCGGCGGGAGCGGGCGTCTCTCCGGGGATCTGGATCTCGAGATCGGAGGCCGGGGGCGGGACCGGGACGGGGACCTCCAGGGGCGCGGGCGCCGCCGCCGGCAGCGCGGCGGGCGCGGAGGCGAGGCGCTCGCTCAGCTGGGCGCGCAGGGACTCGATCTCCTTCGTCAGCTCGGCGATCACGCTGCCCTGCGCCTCGACGTCGTGCTCGACGTGCTTCTCGGCCTCGACGGCCTTGTCGATCGTCTCGCTGAGCCGGTTGACGACGCCGACGCGCTCCTCGAGCTCCGCCATCTTCGCCTTGAACTCGTTGGTCTGCGCCTGCAAATCCTCGGCTTCGCGCTTGCGCGTCTCGGTCTCGAGCTTGAGCTCCGCGGCCTCGCGCTCCATCGCGGCCTTCATGACCGACGATTGGCGGTCCTTGCCGGCGAGTTCCTGATGCAGCGACGCGAGCTCGGCGTCCTTGAGGCGCAGCCCTTCCTGGAGCTGGAGCACGACGTCTTCCAGCATGCCCATCTTCTCCTGGAGGCTTCCGAGGACGGCGAGATCCTTGAGCGTGGGCTCGGGCGGCAGGCCGGCGATGGTGGCGATGGAGCCGTGGAGGCCGTGCGACTGCGCGGCGCGCACGAGCGCGACGGACAGGTCGGGGACCATGCCCGCCCTCTGCCAATCTCCCATCGTGGTTCCCTTGCGCCCCTCGGGACAGACGAGGCTTTCGGCGCCGAAGGCGGTGTGCTTGCTGAGATCGTCGGGCTCGTACGGCCCGAGCACCTGGTTGCTTTGGAAGATCCAATATTTCATGGCATCACGAGTATATAGGAGGCGGGCGCCATCCCGGTGTCAAAATTGTTAAAGGCCATGAACATCCGAAGAATACCCCCCGCGCGATTGCGCGTCAAGTGGGGCCCCGTTGCGAGGCGCGCCGGGATTTGCTATAAACTTCAACGACGGATCGGTAGCTCAATGGTAGAGCAATGGCCTCTTAAGCCGGAGGTTGTGGGTTCGAGTCCCACCCGGTCCAAATTTTTTTAGGATTCATCGAGGACCGAGCCTGGACTCGGTCCTTTTTGATTTCGGGCGGGTGGCGGAACTGGCAGACGCGCGCGGCTTAGGACCGCGTGCCGAAAGGCTTAGGGGTTCAAGTCCCCTCCCGCCCACACGACCAACGCGGAGGAACACATGGGTCTTTTCACCTCGACGAAGTCGGACAAGGCTAAGTTCAAGAAGCTGAAGGAGGAGGGCTGCGTTGTGACCCTTTCCGTTGAGATCCCCGCGGAGGAAGTGACCAACCAGACGCAGACGTCTTTGGTCCGCCTGCAGAACCGCGCGCGCATCCCCGGCTTCCGCGCCGGCAAGGCCCCGCTCGACGTCGTCAAGCAGCACTTCACCGGCCACGCCAAGGAGGAGGCGCTCGACGCGCTGATCCGCAAGCACGTGCCGGCCGCCCTCGAGGAGCTCAAGCTCCGCGTCGTCGAGACGCCCTCGGTCGAGGACGTGAAGTGGAAGGACGGCGAGCCGCTGACCATCCAAGTCCGCGTCGAGATCGCCCCGACCGCCACCGCGAAGGACTACACCAAGATCGCCGTCGCGCGCAAGCCGGTCGCCGCCGACGCGAAGGCGCTCGACAAGCGTCTCGAGGACCTGCGCGAGTCGCACGCGCGCCTGGAGGCCGCCAAGGACGAGAAAGTCGGCGCCAAGCACTTCGCCGTCATCGACTACGCCGCGTCCCGCGACGGCAAGCCGCTGCCCAACGCGAAGGGCGCCGGCGAGCTCGTCGACATGTCGGCCGAGCAGTCCGTCGAGGGCCTGACCGCCGGCCTGCTCGGCATGAAGCGCGGCGAGTCCAAGGACATCACGGTCAAGCTCGGCGGCCAGGACGCCAAGCTCGCGGTCACCGTCACCGAGATCAAGGAGAAGATCCTGCCGGCCGTCGACGCGGAGTTCGCCAAGGACCTCGGCTTCGAGACGCTCGACGAGTTGAAGGCCAAGCTCAAGGAAGTCCTCGACCGCGAGACCAAGAACGAGTCCGAGGCCGACGCCGTGCGCCAGATCGAGGAGTCGCTGGTCAAGTCCAATCAGTTCCCCCTGCCCCCGTCGCTCGTCGAGCGCCAGCTCGAGGGCATGATGGAGCGCATGCAGCGCCAGCTCGCGGGCTCCGCGCAGGTCTCCGAGAAGGTCCTCGCGGACCTCAAGGACAAGATGAAGCCGAAGGCCGAGGACGAGGTGCGCCTCGCGTTCGTGCTCTCCGCCATCGCCGAGAAGGAGAAGATCGACGCCTCCGAGGCGGACCTCAACGCCGAGCTCGAGCTCGGCCTCAAGGACGCGGAGACCGAGGAGAAGAAGAAGGATTTGCGCGAGGTCTTCACCAAGCGCAAGGACCAGATCTCCCACATGATCCGCGAGCGCAAGACGATGCAGTTCCTGAAGGACAAGGCGGCCTACAAGGACGCTTAAGCTTCTCGCTCGACGGAAATGAGAAGGCGCCGGCTTAGGCCGGCGCCTTCCCTTTTTTTCTCATGCTTGGGTGTCGGTGATACTGTGACCCGGAATGCAGTGTATTCGCCGGTCCGATATCTATCGACAGACTGGCGAATCGTTCATTATCCTTTCATAATCCGTGAAGGACCAATACCATGGACGACAACGATAACGTCAAAACAGAAACTCGAGTTCGATTTAATATTGTCGATTTCGATTTTGATCCAGCCTCTATCACAGAGACACTAGGTGTCCAGCCCACCAAAACGTGGAAAATCGGCGAGCCGCGTTACGCCCCGGAAATTTCAGCACAACGCGCCGGCTCGCCCCTCGCGTATTGGAAGAACAATGGATGGGTCCTCAAATCCAGCTTGGCGGAAGATCGAACAGTCGATGATCATGTCGAAGCCTTAATCAAGATATTGGCCCCATGCTGGGGGCAACTCAAAGAACTTGCTCCAAAGTGTTACTTCGAATTGGCGGTGACCATGCGAATGTTTAATGTCGATCGGCCTCCGCTTTGGTTCGATGCTTCACTCATAAAAAAACTAGCCGAATTAAATGCGCATGTCGATGTCGATCTCTACAATTTTTGAGATATTCGGGGCATAGCGGAACGCCTAACATAGTGTTCTCTCGAACTCGGCATTTTGGAATCCAATAGCCACGGCGGTCTATCTGCGGCGTTTTGGGCCTTGAAGAATTATAGGATTAGACCTATACTCAAGCATATGGATAAGATCATACCCATCAGCGACCTCCAGACGAAGGCCAAGAAGTACGTTGAGCAGGTGCGCGAGACTGAGCAGGCCGTGATCGTCACCCAGCGCGGGCGCGCGAGCGCCGTGCTCGTCAACTACGAGGTCTACGAGGGCATGCTCGCGCTTCAGGACGAGATGTCCTATCCCGATTTTCAGCAGCGCATGGAGCGGGCTCGCCGCGAGCAGGCCGCCGGGAAGACTGTCTCCCTCGAGGAGATCATCGCGAGCCGTAAGCGACGCAAGGCACGTTGAAGCTCCGATTCCTTCCCCTCGCCGAGGAAGATGTCCTCGCGATTTCCGAACCGCTGTTCAGCCGCGTCTCTCGTCGCCTGCGAATACTGACTCAATTCCCGGAAATGGGCGCGGTCATGCCGAAGCCGTTCTCCGACATGCGGAGCACCGTCGTCGATAACTTCCGCATCGTTTATCGACTCCTTCCGGACGGCGTCATCGAAGTCGCATACGTCCGCGATTGCCGCCGCCGCCTCCCTCCCCGCTCCTGAGCCGCCGTCGACGGTGCCAGGCATGTAGAACTCCGCGTACGCGGAGTCGTCGACCTCTCAAGCCTTCGGGGCGAGCTCGCTCCGCACGAAAGCGATCAGCGCTTCGGCGTCTTCATCGCTGAGCGGCAGTTCCGTCGATTGGCTTGGTCCTCTGAGGCATTGGAGAGTCATCGTCCACCCCGGATAGGAGGCCCTGAAGCCGGGCTTGCTCCCGCCCTGAAAGCGGTAGAAGGTGATCCTCTGCAGGCCTGTCCCGACGATGTCCGCCTTGCGCGCCCGCCGCGGGGGCCCGAGAGACACGCCGAGCGCTCTCCTCTCCAGGATGAACTCATCCAGTGCGCTTGTCACGCTCTCGACCACGAAGGAGTACCAGGCTGACGCGATCAGCATCGGCACCAAGAGAGCCGCGGCGACCGCGAACAGAAGCACGTCCAGCGCCGTCTTGCGCGGCAGGGTGAAAACGACGATTCCCCACAAGAAGATCGGAAAGAGCATCGAGAGCGAAATGCGAGGTCCGGCGGATTGGTACGAATACGATTTCATCCCCCAAGCTTAGCCCGGCGCCTCCCTCTGCGCAAGGCGCCGAAACCCGTCATTTCGTCACGGGATCGTCGCTTTACGCCCGAATCCTAAAGAGCTATCCTCTAGCCTATGCCTGCGATTCTACCCACGATCATCGAGCGCTGGACCGGCGGCTCCGCCGCGAGCACGGACATCTTCTCGCGCCTGCTCCAAGAGCGCATCATCTTCTTCGGAGGCGACGGTGGGGCGGTCACGACCGACTCGGCCAACCTCCTGATCTCCCAGTTGCTCTATCTCGACTCGCAGGACCACGAGAAGGACATCCACCTCTACATCAATTCCCCCGGCGGCATGGTCACGGCCGGCCTGGCCGTCTACGACACCATGCAGTTCGTGCGCGCCCCGATCTCGACCTTGTGCATGGGCATGGCCATGTCCTTCGGCGCCGTGCTGCTCGCGGCCGGCACCAAGGGCAAGCGCTTCATCCTGCCGCATTCGCGCGTCATGATCCACCAGCCGCTGATCCGCGGCGGCCTCGGCGGCCAGGAGACCGACGTGCGCATCGAGGGCAGGGAGATGATGTCCAACCGCCGCCGCCTGTCCGAGATCCTGGCCCTGCACTCCGGCCAGCCTTACGCCAAGGTGGACAAGGACGTCGAGCGGAATTTTTACCTGTCGGCCGAGGAGTCCGTGGCCTATGGGCTGGTCGACAAGGTCCTGCCGGCGGCGGCGCTGAAGCTGTGAGCGACCCGAAGAAGCCCGCCGCCCCGCGCCCCGAGCGCCTGCCGCTCCTCGCCGTGCGCGACGTGGTCATGTTCCCGCACATGGTCCTGCCGCTGTCGGTCGGCCGCCCGAAGTCGGTCAAGGCCATCGAGGCCGCCATGGCCAAGCACGGCAAGCTGCTCGTCGTCGCCGCGCAGAAGGACGTCTCCATCGAGGACCCCAAGGCCGAGGACGTCTACAAGATGGGAGTCTTGGTCGAGGTCGTTCAATATCTGAAGATGCCCGACGGAACCCTCAAGGTGTTCCTGCAGGGCCACGCGCGCGCCGCCGTCGCCAAGATGACGTTCGGCGCCGAGGACGGCCATTGGGATGCGGAGCTCACGTATCCCGAGACGCCCGTCAAGGTCTCCGCCGAGGTCAAGGCGCTGATGCGCCACGCCTTGGAGATCAGCGAGGAGCAGGGCAAGCTCTCGCGCCGCGCGCCGGCCGAGATCGCCGCCCTGCCGCAGATCGAGGACCCTTCCGAGCTCGCCGACAAGGCCGCCGCCGCCATCGTCGGCAAGGCGCCCGACCGCCAGGCGCTGCTCGAGCTCGTCGACGTGAAGGCGCGCCTGGAGAAGCTCGTCGTCCTGGTCAAGGCCGACATCGAGATTCTGACGCTCGAGAGGAAGATCCACACCCGGGTCAAGTCGCAGATCGAGAAGACCCAGAAGGAGTACTACCTCAACGAGCAGATGAAGGCGATCCAGAAGGAGCTCCGCACGAAGGACGACTTCGCGCAGGAGATCGAGGATCTGAAGAAGGCCGTCAAGGACGCCAAGATGCCGGAGCCCGCGGAGACCGCGTCGCTCAAGGAAATCGGGCGCTTGGAAAAGATGATGCCGTTCTCGCCCGAGTCCACCGTCTCGCGCACCTATCTCGACTGGATGGTCCACCTGCCCTGGTCCAAGCGCACGCGCGACGTGATCGACCTCGAGAAGGCCCAGGTCATCCTCGACGAGGACCACTCGGGCCTGCCCAAGGCCAAGGAGCGCGTGCTGGAGTATCTCGCGGTCACCAAGCTCACGAAGGGCCTCAAGGGCCCCATCCTGTGCTTCGCCGGACCTCCCGGCGTCGGCAAGACCTCGCTGGCCAAGTCCATCGCGCGCTCGCTCGGCCGCAAGTTCGTGCGCATGTCGCTGGGCGGCGTGCGCGACGAGGCCGAGATCCGCGGCCACCGCCGCACCTACATCGGCAGCCTCCCGGGCCGCCTCGTCCAGAATCTGCGCAAGGCCGGCTCCAAGAACCCGGTCATCCTGCTCGACGAGATCGACAAGATGGGCATGGACTGGCGCGGCGATCCCTCCGCGGCGCTGCTCGAGGTCCTCGACCCGGAGCAGAACTCGACGTTCCTGGACCACTATCTCGACGTGGAGTTCGACCTCTCGCAGGTCATGTTCGTCTGCACCGCCAACGAGCTCGGCGGCATCCCGGTCACCTTGCGCGACCGCCTGGAGGTCATCAACTTCTCCGGCTACACGCAGGCGGAGAAGCGCTCGATCGCCCGCTCGCACCTGCTCACGAAGTCTCTGGAGAGCCACGGGCTCAAGCCCGGACAGCTCGTCCTCGACGACGCCGCGCTCGACCGCGTGATCGAGGAGTACACGCGAGAGGCCGGCGTGCGCCACCTGGAGCGCGAGCTCGCGGGCCTGTGCCGCAAGGCCGCGCGCAAGGTCCTCTCCGAGAAAGCGGAGACCGTGACGATCGGCGAGGCCGACGTCCCGAAGCTGCTCGGCCCCGCGAAGTTCCCGCGCGAGAAGAACTCGCACAACTCCGTCGGCGTCTCGACCGGCCTGGCCTGGACCGAGGTCGGCGGCTCGACCTTGGCCATCGAGGTCGTGGCCGTGCCCGGCCGCGGCGAGGTCAAGATCACCGGACGCCTCGGCGAGGTCATGACCGAGTCCGCGCAGATCGCGCTGAGCCACGTGAAGTCCGCGGCCGACGAGCTCGGCATCCCGGCCGAGGCGTTCCGCCGGCGCGACTTCCACCTGCACGTGCCCGAGGGCGCCGTCCCCAAGGACGGCCCGTCGGCGGGCATCGCCTTGGCGACCGCGCTGGCGAGCCTGCTGTCGGGACGTCCGGTCGCCTCCGGACTCGCGATGACCGGCGAGATCACCCTGCGCGGGCGCGTCCTTCCCATCGGCGGTCTGAAGGAAAAAGTCCTCGCGGCGGATCGCGAGGGCCTGAAGACCGTCCTGTTCCCCGACGCCAACGCGAAGGACCTCGAGGACATCCCCGCCGACGTCCGCGCGCGCCTGAAGATGATCCCGGTCAAGCACTTCCGCGAGGTCGCCTCGCTCGCGCTCGGTCCCGTCGCCGTACCCCCGGACGCCAAGCCCGTTTGGCTGCCGCCCGGCGCCGCGTCGTCCCCGTCGAGCCGGATACAACCCTCATGACCAACAAGAACATCATGCTCACGCCGGGCCCCACGCCTCTCCCCCCGCAGGTGCTGGAGGCGATGTCGCGCCCGCTGATCCACCACCGCACCGAGGAGTTCGGCAAGCTCTTCGCGGCCGTCATCGAGGACATGAAGTGGGTGTACCGCACCCAGCAGACGGTGCTCATGATGACGTGCTCCGGCACGGGCGCCATGGAGTCGGCGGTGATCAACCTGCTCTCTCCCGGCGACGCGACGCTCGTGTGCACGACGGGCGCGTTCGGCGACCGCTTCGTCGCCATCCAGAAAGCCTTCGGCTTGATTCCCGTCGTCCTGCCCTTCGAGTGGGGCCGGGCCGTCGACGCCGACGCGCTGCGCAAGGCCTTGAAGGCCAACAAGGGGCTCAAGGCCGTGTTCTTCCAGCACACCGACACCTCGACCGGCGTCGTCAACGATCTGAAGACCCTCGCCAAGATCGTGCGCGAGGAGCAGCCCGACGCCCTCGTGGTGGTCGACTCGGTCTCCGGCCTCGCCTGCGAGCCGCTCGAGACCGACGCCTGGGGCCTGGACGCCGTCGTCACCGGGTCGCAGAAGGGCCTCATGAACGCCCCCGGCCTCGGCTTCGTCGCGCTCAGCGAGCGCGCGTGGAAGGCCGTCGAGTCCGCCAAGCTCCCCCGCTACAACTTCGACTACAAGATCATGAAGAAGTCCCTCGCCGACCGCGAGACCCCCTGGACGCCGGCGATCTCGGTCGTCGTCGGCCAGGCCGCGGCGCTCAAGCTGCTGCGCGCCGAGGGCATGGAGAACGTCTGGAAGCGCCACGACGAGCTCGCCGCGTACGCGCGCAAGGTCCTCTCGGCCAAGCTGGGATTGCCCTTCTACGCGAAGAACCCGGCCAACATCCTGACCGGCGTCGTCCTGCCCGAGGGCGTCGACGGCAGCAAGCTCCTCGCCGACATCCTGCGCGAGGAGGGCATCTCCATCGCCGGCGGCCAACTCCACCTGAAGGGCAAGATCTTCCGCCTCGCGCACATGGGGTATATCAAGAGATCCGACGTCGACGCGGGCGTCGAGGCCCTGGCGGCGCGGCTGGCCAAGGTCAAGGCCTGATATGTCCAAGCTCACCGTCCTCGTCACCGACAAGATCGACCCGAACGGCCTGAAGCCGCTGCAGGAACACTCGGGCATCGACCTGCGCTACGAGATCGCGCCGAAGCCCGACGTGCTCGAGAAGGCCCTCGTCGGCGTCGGCGCGTGGCTCGTGCGCTCGGAGACCAAGATCACCTCGGACTGGATCGGCAAGGCCCCCGACCTGCGCCTGATCGGCCGCGCCGGCGTCGGCGTGGACAACATCGACCTCGCCGCGGCCACGCGGCGCGGCGTCGCCGTGATCAACGCGCCGGCGGCCAACACCCTGGCCGCGGCCGAGCACACGATGGCCCTGATGCTCGCGCTCGCGCGCCACGTGCCGCAGGCCGACGCGACCACGAAGGCCGGCAAGTGGGAGCGCTCGAAGTTCATGGGCGTGGAGCTGTTCGGCAAGACGCTCGGCGTCGTGGGCCTGGGCCGCATCGGACGCGAGGTGGCCAAGCGCGCCCAGGCGTTCGGCATGAGGATCGTCGGCTTCGACCCCTTCGTGACGGAGGCGCAGGCGCGCGAGCTCGGCATCGAGCCGTCCTCGCTCGCCGACCTGCTCGCGCGCGTCGACTTCGTCACCCTGCACGTCCCCGGCGGCGAGAAGACCAAGCACCTGATCTCGGCGGAGTCGCTCAAGACGGTCAAGAAGGGACTGCGCCTCGTCAACTGCGCTCGCGGCGAGCTCATCGACGAGCACGCGCTCGCCGAGGCCCTGCGGGACGGGCGCGTCGGCGGCGCCGCCCTCGACGTGTTCTCCGAGGAGCCGCTCCCCCCGCACAACCCCCTGCACGGCGCGCCGAACCTCGTCCTGACGCCCCATCTGGGCGCGTCGACGAAGGAGGCCCAGAGCCGCGTCGCCACCGAGCTCGCCCAGGCCGTCGTGGACTTCCACGAGAAGGGCATCGCTCCCAACGCGCTGAACCTGCCGGGCTTCGACGCGGCGACCCTGTCCGCGCTCGGCGAATGGCTGCCGCTGGCGGAGGCCTTGGGCCGCTTCCTGGCGCAGACGCTGGAAGGCGGCGTGCGCGATTTCACGTGCCAGTTCGAGGGCGAGTTCAAGGGCGCCGAGCGCCGGCCCCTGGCCGTCAGCGCGTTGAAGGGCCTGCTCTCGCCGCTGCTGGGCTCGCCGGTGAGCTGGATCTCGGCGCCGGCCGTCGCGGCCGAGCGGGGCATCCGCGTCTCCGAGACCTCCGACCCGAGGTGCTCCGAGGGCGTGCGCCGCATGCTGACCGTCGGCGCCGTCACCGACAAGGGGCCCGTCTCGGTCTCCGGCGCCGTGCTGGCGCCGGGCGAGCCGCGCGTCCTGCGCATCGGCGCGCTGCGCGTCGACGCGCGGCCGGCCGGCAAGATGCTCGTGCTGACCAACACCGACGCGCCCGGCGTGATCGGCCGCGTGGGCACTTTGCTCGGCAAGGCCGGCGTCAACATCGCGGACATGCGCGTCGGCCGCGTCTCGCCGCACGGCGAGGCCGTCATGCTCCTGACCGTCGACGACGCGGTGCCGTCCGCGGTCCGCGCCGAGCTCGGACGCCTCGACGGCATCCGGCGCGTGCAGTGGGTCGAGCTTTGAGCCTGAGGCGCGCGTGACGCCGAGCACGTGCCCGGGCTGCGGGACCAAGCTCCAGCCCGACATGCTGGCGTGCCCGAACTGCCCCATGTCCTTCCCGGAGGACGAGGGCGGCGGCTCGGGCGCGGCCAACCCGCTCAAGGAGTCGAAGTACTATCAGTTCGTCTTCCCGGTCGTCTTCTTCGGGGCGATCGGCATGATCATCTGGTACTTGGGCTCGGGCTTGATGCACCTCGGCGAGGCGAACAACCAGATCGAGAACCCCAACTTCCTGACCGGGAAGTCCTCCCCCCCGCCCACCGCGCGAGCCGCCGGCGCGGACGAGAAGTCCTCCGCGGAGGCGGCGCCGGACGAGGCTCCCGTGGTGTCGATCACCCGCGTCGAGGAGGAGGCGCCCTCCCGGCCGGCGTCGCAGGCGCGGCGGACCCCGCCGCCGGCGGCGGTCACCGAGTGGCGGCTGCGCGGCGCCGTCTACGACCTCACGACGCTCAAGCCCATCCGCGGCGCCCAATTGACCTTCGCCGACGAGACGACGAACCGCACGATCACGACGCGCAGCGACTCCGCGGGACGGTACCGCGTGATCGTGCCGCCGCTCGACGGACGCGGCTACGCGGTGGCGGTGGACAAGAACGGCTACGCGCCGAACTACCTGGACCCGGGGACGGAGGGCGTCCGCGAGAAGGAGGCCTCGGAGCGCAAGTCCATCGCGCGCGACCTCGCCTCCACGCTCAGCGCCGCGCCGGCCACGATCCAGAGCGCCAGCGCCGAGCCGCTCGTCACCGACTTCTATCTCGCGCCGCGGCCTTGAGCGCCGCGAGCACGTCCTCCCGGAAGCGGGCCTTGGCCGACTCGCGGCCCACCTGGTTGGCGTACTCCAGCGTGTAGACGGCGCGGTCCTCCTCGGGGTGCAGGCTCGAGATCCCGCCCGGGACCGCGCCGATGCCGAGGTCGACCGGACCGCCGTCCAGGCGCGACCAGCGCGACGACTCCTCGGCGACGCGCGCCATCTCTCCGTCGAACGCGGCGACGCCGTGCCCGCGGGCGTCCTTGAGCCACTCGCGCGTGGCCAGCAGCGGCGACGGCAGGCCCGAGAAGAGGACCGTCTCATGGCGGCGCGCGAAGACGTTGCGGATCGAGACGCGGCCGCCCTCGAACGTCACGAAGGCCGTCGGCGCGACGAGGGTTCCCGGGTCGAGCGCGGGATCGACGGCCGCGGCGGGCCCCGCGAAGTAGACGGCGCTCGCCCCGCGCCGCACGAGCGGAGTCAGGGAGGCGGCGAGGATCTCCCCGAAGTTCGTGTGCCGGGGCTGCAGGACGGCGGCGATGCCGGCGTCCACCCGATAGTAGGCGAGCCGCCAATAGTCGTTGTCGTAGACTCCGAGCAGGGCGTCCTTCCAGGCGTCGGCGAACAGGTAGTCGTAGCCGACGACGACGAAGTCGGCCGTGTAGGGCACCGTGGCGAGCAGCGAGCGCATCGCCTTCACGCCGGGGAGCGTCCAAGAGCACTTCGGGCACGTCAGCGTCGTGACGGTCGGCCCCTCCCCTTTGGCGAGCTGCGTCAGCTCGGCCCATTGCGCGCGGGTATGGAGGAAAAGGTCCTGCCCGTAGAACTCGCAATAGATCAGGCGCGGCCGCAGCCCCGGCTCCGGCGAGAGGACGTAGGCGCTGCGCCCGAAGCTCACGTACGGCGCCCGGAGGCGGTAGAACCGCCGGTAGCCGAGCTTCCGGTAGTGCGCCGCGAGGTCGGCGAACGAGCCAAGATAGAAGTCCAGGTTCCATTTCCGGCGCCGCAGGAAAGGGCCGGTGGTCCCGAAGCGGCGCTCCGCGTACGCGACGGGCTCGTCCATCAGCGGCGTGCCCTTGATCACGGCCTCGACGTCGGCGCCCGCGCCGTTCTCCTGCAGGATCTCGGGCGGACGCCCGGGCCGGGCCGCCGGCGACACGCGCTCGAGAGGCGGGCCGGGCTTCAGGTCGTGGTAGCGCCGGATCTCGGCCGTGAGCTTGTCGACGTCCGGGGCGTCGCCGGGGCTCATGTCCGTGATCGCGCGGCGGTAGTCCTCGACGACGTCGGAGTCCACCGTCAGGCCCTTCTTGACCTCGCTCTTGAACGCGGGCATCTGCTCGGGCAGGAGCACGCGCATGGAGCCGAGGTCGAGCCACTCGGCCTGGCGCAGGAGCTCCTCGCCCACGAGCTCCACGCTCTCCTTCTGGATGTCCAGGAGGAGCAGCGCGATCTCCGGGTCGTAGACGCGGCCCTTGGCCCGCGCTGGAGCGACGGCGGACAGCGCCGTCGCCCCGGCCAGGAGGACGCTAGACCAGCGTCGCAAGCTCGACGGGCTTCTCGCCGACCGACTGCGCGACCGCGGCGTAGGTGACCTTGCCGCGGTAGACGTTGACGCCCTTGCGCACCGCCTCGTCGCGGCGCACCGCCTCCTCGAGGCCGTGGCGGGCGATGTCGCGCGCGTACTTGAGGGTCACGTTCGTCAGCGCGTACGTCGAGGTATGGCTGACGGCGCCGGGGATGTTCGGGACCGCGTAGTGCAGGACGCCGTGCTTGACGATGACGGGCTTGTCGTGGCTGGTGACCTCGGCGGTCTCGATGCAGCCGCCTTGGTCGACCGCGACGTCCACGACGACGGAGCCGGGCTTCATCTTCTTGACCATGTCCTCCGTGACGAGGTGCGGAGCCTTCGCGCCGGGGATCAGGACCGCGCCGATGACGAGATCGGACTTCACGACCGAGTTCGTGATGTTCTCGTCGTGGCTCATCAGCGTCGAGACCGAGTTGCCGAACACGTCGTCGAGGTAGGCGAGACGCTGGGCCGAGATGTCGAGGATGTTCACGCGCGCGCCCATGCCGATGGCGATCTTGGCCGCGTTGATGCCGACCACGCCGCCGCCGATGATCGTGACCACGCCGCGCGCCACGCCCGGCACGCCGCCCAGCAGGACGCCGCGGCCGCCGTGGTGCTTCTCGAGGAACTGCGCGCCGAGCTGGACCGACATCTTGCCGGCGACCTCGCTCATCGGGGTCAAGAGCGGCAGCGCTCCGTCGCGCGTCTGGATCGTCTCGTAGGCGACCGCCTTCACCTTGGCCTTCATGAGCGCCTTGGTCAGGCCGGGCGCCGGGGCGAGGTGGAGGTAGGTGTAGAGGATCTGGTCCTCGTGGAAGAGCGAGTACTCCTCCTCGAGCGGCTCCTTGACCTTGATGATCATGTCGGAGTCCGCGAAGAGGCGCTTCTTGTCGACGATCGCGGCGCCGGCGGTCTTGTACTCCTCGTCGGTGATGCCGGAGCCGGAGCCCGCGCCCTTCTCGATGAGGACCTTGTGGCCGTCCTTGACCAGGGCGCGCACGCCTCCGGGGACGAGGCCCACGCGGTGCTCGCGGTTCTTGATTTCCTTCGGGACTCCGATCTTCATTTTTCTTCCTCCGATCCTCAAATCAAATCCAGGTACTTGGCCAGGTCCTCGGGCCCGCGGACGCCGGACGGGAAGCCGTTGACGGCCTTGACGATGCGGCCTTCGCGGTCGCTGACGAGCA
>DATNGC010000184.1:0-21283 GCA_035606075.1 Elusimicrobiota bacterium | reverse complement strand
GGCGGCGGGAAGCTCGAACTGCGGGCGCGGAGCCACCGGGTAGGCCGACTCGTCCTTGTTCTCGGGGAGCTCGCGCGCCTTGATCGAGGACAGGAAGCGCACGAGGCGGATCTCGGACCGCGTCGAAACCGGCGTCGGCGCGCCGGGCTTGCGGGACTGGCGGTCCTTCAGGTCCTGGACCAGCGCGCGGCGCAGCTGCGTGATCGACTTGCCGGCCATGCGCTGGGCGGTGAACAGGCCCTCGAAGTCCTTGCGCTGCATGGACGCGATCTTGAGCGTCTTGGCCTGCTCGACCTTCGTGACGAACATGGTGGAGTTGCCGGACTTGATCGCGATGGTGCCGCCCTTCTGGAACTTGTTCCAGTACCACTCGGAGCCCTTGCCCTTGATGAGGCCGACGTTCACCGTGAGAGCGCCCTTCTTGATCCCGGCCTTCGACTCGCGATTGGCGAACAGCTCGAGCATCTGCGGCGCGGCCTCGGCGGTATCGGTCGGGAGCTGTTCCGGAACCTCGACCTCGTCGTCGGCTGCCGGAGCCGCGGCGGCCGTCTTGCCGCTCTTGGCGCCGTCGAACGCGCGGCCGTCGGCCGCGGCGTCCATGGCCTGCACGGCGGGCGCGGAGCCCGTGAGGCGGGCCCAGGCGCGGGCGATCGCGCCCTTCGCGTCGTGCTCGATCGTCGGATTGACGGCCTCGAGGGCCTTCATCTGTCCCGAGATCGCCGTCATGCGGTTCAGGCGGCCCTGGTACTCGGCGTCGCTCATCGCGCCGGGCCGGTAATCGTAGAAGGGGCTGATCGTCTTCTCGACCGCGAAGTATTCCTTCTGGAGGGCGCGGTACCGCGCGACGGCGACGGGGGCGGACGCGGCGGGGAGCGCGGGAACGGCGGCCGCAGGCGAGACGGCCGGGGCGGACAGCGCGGACGGCGCCGACGCGATCCCCGACGGCAGGGACGCCGCGGGCGCGATCGTCAACGCGGACGGCACGGCCGACACGCCGGCCGCGCCGGGAGCGACGGCTCCGACGACGGGAGCGACGGCTCCCTCGCCGACGGGAGCGATCCGGACCTGCGCGGCCGCGGGGCCGGCGAAGACGACCGCCGCGAGGACGGTCCGAAGGGCCCGTCCGGCGGACTTCACTTGCCCCCCCGAGAAGGCTTGCGCGCGACGCGGACGGCGGGCTTGGCCTTGATCCGGGTCTTATCCTTCGCGCTCAGGCCGCGCTTGACCGGGTTCTTCGCCGCCGTCGTCTTCTTCACGGCCGGCTTCGCCGGCTTCTTGAGGTCTTCCTTCGTGGCCTCTTCCTCGTGCTCGCGGTAGTACTGCTGGTACTCGGGGTCGGCCTCCATGCGCTCGATGGCGGACGTGATCTCGCGGACGATGGGCCCCTCGATCATGCCGTTCTCCTCGAGCATGTCGAACTCGGAGGCGTCGAAGACCTTGATGGCGGCGCTGGTGTGGCGCTCGAACTGGATGACGAGCTTGGTGATGACCGGGCCCTCGGGCGAGCCCTGGTGCCACTTGCCGTCGGCGCCCTTGCGGGCGTGTCCCTTGAGCAGGGCCATCGCGTAGATGGGAGCCAGGAAGATCTCGCCCTCGTTGGCGGTCTCCTTGCCGGTGCGGTAGCCGTGCGCGGTCAGCTTCACTTCCTGGCCGGTGACCAGGCGCATGACGCGCGGGATGCGGGTGTAGATCTTGTAGATCTTGCCCGTGGACTTGGACTTGAACTCGAGCATGATCGAGCTCTTGCGGTCGGTGTTGAGGCTGACCAGGTTCAGCTCGACGTTGGCCGCCGCCGCCGGGTAGTTGGCGAGCTCGCGGGCGTAGAAGTTGGAGACGAACGCGCTGGCCTTCTCGAGGTAGCCGCGCTTGACCTCGGCGGGAGTGTTCGCCAAGGCGACGGCGAGCTTCTTGTTGACGTACACGCCGTTCTCGATGGGCTTGTACCACATGGCCTCGAGCTGCTTCTGCAGGGCCCACGGGGTGGCGGTGAACTGGTGCTGGCCGTTGCGGATGTTCTCGTAGATCTTGGCCATCAGGCGGTTGATGATGGTGCCGACGAACATGGCGAGCATCTGGCTGGTCTGCCGGTCCTCGGGCTTGGCCGAGGCCGACCCGCCGCCGTGGGACTCGGAGTCGACGCCGGTCATGTAATGGCGCGACGGCTCCCAGAACTCGGCGTACTGGCGCAGCTTGCCGAGCTTGATGGAGACGGTCTCGAGCTTCCGGTCGCCGAGGACGGCGCCGAGCACGGCGCCGACGCCGGAGCCGTCGCCGGCCACCTGGACCTCGGCGAGCTTGGGGAACGAGGTCGAGAAGCGCAGGGACTTCATGGAGTCCGCGACGACGAGGAACTTCTCGGGCTGGGCGGCGAGGTTCTCGCCGGGGAACTGCGCGTCCAGGGCGTCCATGACGCGCGGCAGGGAGAAGCGCAGGGGCATGGAGTGGATGATGATGCCCTTGGCGTCGTCCGCGTTGGCCTCGCCCTTATAAGGGAGACCGGCGAGCTTCATCTTGGCGTTGAGGGCCTTGATGGCGGCCTCGCGCGTCGTTCCCTCGATGTTCACGCTGAGGGAGAAGGCTTCCTTGTCCGCCGGGCTCGCGACGACGGTCGCCTGTCCGATCTTGCCGGCGATCTCGGTGATCTTGGCGATGTTCTCCTCGGAGAACTGGCCGACGTTCTCCAGGATGGCCTTGGGGTTGGCCGCGCGGCCGTGCAGGGCGATCTTGCCGCCGTTGTAGGCGACGACGACGACGGGATTGGCGCGGGACTGCTTCACGCGGGAGAGAAGAATCTCCTCGGCGGAGTTCGGGCCCTTCTGCGGGCGCCAGGTCATGAACACGACGTGCACGCCGGCGTCGATCATTCGATTGATCGAGCTCGCGACGGCGTCGGGCGCGGGGCCGGAGAACACGTCCTGGATGAAGACGACCTTCGGGTACAGGCGGTTGAGCGGCGCGCCGTTATTGCCGGTGAGCACGGCCTCGTCGGCCTCGCCCTGGGCGTTGGAGCCGTCGAAAGCGGCGTTGGCGGCGGCGGCGGCCTTCTCGCTGCCGGCGGTCTCGCCTTCCTGGGGCGTCACGCTGCCGGAGAGATCCTTCGCGGCGCCGAGAGAGCCCGCGGGCGGGACGGCGGCGTCCTTCTTCGACTCGTCGGCGGGACCCTTCGGAGCGTCGGCGGCGGCGGCCTGCGGCGCGGGAGCGAGCGCCGGAGCGATGGCGGCGGCGGCGGCAGGCACGGCGGCGGCGGCAGGGACCAGAGCGCTCGGAGCCGAGAGCGAGGGCGTCAGCGCGGCGGCGGGAGCGGCGCCGATGACGCTGGGAACCATAATAGAAGGAATCCCGCCGAGGGAGGCGGGGTTCGCGAGGTTGGCGCCGGCCGCGGCGCCGGGAATCCCGGCCGCGGCGCCCGGAAGACGGACGGTCGCGACCTGAGCGAAGGCCGGCGCAACCGCGCCGCTCATCAGTACGGAGCAGCAAAAGATGGACAGGACTTTCTTCGGCGAGATCTTCTTCACAATCGCTCCGTGCGTCTGTCTTTCTGGTCCGGCGCCGACGCCATCGTATCACGATCCTTCACGACACCCTTCGGGTCCTTGGTCCCGAAAACATCCGGGCAATGGTCCCGACTTTTCATGGGCCCGGCGGTCCTCATACGCGGCCCGACGCGACCGGGCCGAGCTTTTTCTCGTCGAGAGATTTGATGAGGTCGAGGACGAGCAGGTACGAATTCTTGTAATGCGCGAGATCGAACGCGGCCATGGTGTCGCGGTCGGTGTGGATGATGTCGAAGATCACGTCCTCGCTCGCGCCGTAGATGGTGATGGCGGGGATGCCGGCCTGGCGGAAGCTCGAGGAGTCGGCGTCGCCGCCGTCCAGGTGCGCTTCGGTGAGATCGCGATGCTTCGCGTTGGCGACTTCCCGCACGCGATCGAGAAGCGCGCGCGTCGAGTTGTTCTGCCACGAGAAGGTTCCGTTCACGCCCAGGGTGTCGAGGTTCACCATGGCGTCGATCTTGGACTTCTGCTCGTCGCTCAGCGAGCGGAGATAAGCGGCGGAGCCGAGAAGTCCCTCCTCCTCGCGGCCGAAGGCGATGAAGACGATGGTGGCGTCGGTCTCTTGGTCATGCAGCGCCTGATAAAGGTTGGCGACCATGGTGGAGCCGGTGCCGTTGTCGATGGCGCCCATGCCCTCGGCGACTTTATCATGATGTCCGCCGACAACGATCACGCGGTCGGTCTTTCCTTTCTTCACGACCATGATGTTGTGCTTGCCGCGGCCGATGTCCTGGAGAACGATCTCCTCCGGCTTGGCGCCGGCGAGCTTGAACAGGTCGACGATGTACTTCTCGCGCTCGGGATTGGTCCCGGGCAGGTTGTCGAGGCGGCCGCGCAGCTCGCCGTCGGTCGCGACTTCCTCGGGCGCGACGCCGGAGCGGCGCGAGGACTCGGCGCGCTTGGCTTCCTCGAAGCGGCGGCGGCCTTCGAGCGCGAACTGCTCGGGGGTGAGCTTGGGCTCGACGGAATCGACGGGCAAGCTCGGGGCGGCGAGGCGGCCGTCGAAGGCGGCGGTCAGCGCCGAGAGCGGAGCGATCGTGGCGGCGGCGTTCGCGGGGAGCTCGGCGAGCTTCGCGGCGAGGGACTTGATCTCCGGGGCGGCGGAGCTCGGGACGTTCGCCGAGGCGGCCGCGCGCGGGACGAGCGCGGGCGCGGCGGCGAGCGGCGAAGCCGCGAAGGCGGACGGAGCGGCGGGATAAGCGACGAGCGCGGGCGTCAGCGCCGAAGCGGAGAGCAGCGGGATGCCGCCGATGGTCGAGCCGAGTCCGGGAAGGACGGGCGCGACGCCGAGCCGGACCGCGGGCGCGGCCGGCGCCTCGAGCGAGACGCGCATCTGCGCGGACGCGGGAAGAGCGGCGGCGAGGAAGAGGACGGAGAGGACTCGTCGGTTCATGCGCCCAGTCTACTACTGACCCGGGCGACGGCCTGAGGCCCGAAGGGCCTGAAAGTGTCGAGGGAAAAGGCCTACGGTATACGGGCGCGAAGTCCTACCTTCAACGAATTTCTTTCCATGTTCCTAGTCGACCCATTAATCGCGGCGCTATACGAGCGACGACAGCCTCAATAAAATCCCAACCAGTCCAATCGATTCTACCCTGCTCGATCCGTAATCCATGCGGTGCGGAGAAAACAGCTGGATCGAACGCGAGATGATCGTTCCACTCAAGATAATTGATCCTTTGAAGTCGATCTCCATAGGAGAGTTCTATGGCGGCCGGGCTCTTACCGTCGAGGCTTTCCGTCAATGTCAATGTGCGGTCATCAAGGATGAGCTTGTAGCGAGGTCCGGTGGAATGATCGCCCGGACTGACCAGAACGGCACGGTGTGTCCTAAAAAATTCCAGTTCCCGTCCAAATTCAAGATTTTGAACCTCTTCTCCCGTTTTCGTGTCCACCCCAAAAATCGGTAAATGGCAATCGTAGGTCGGGCCGGGATCGACGAAATGCTTGGCGACAAGCTTCACCCTATCGATGTCCCACATGTCCGGCTCATTAAAGATAACGAGTTGCTGTGTTCGCCGCTCGATATGCTTCGCTAGGTCCATTCGACAATAGCGGCTCCCGGCGCGAGTCAAAGTTTTCGGAAGCTCGGCGTATGGATCGTGCGGGATATTCGTCGGCATCCAAGACACGGTCAGCCGAACCATCCGCTTCGGAACGCTGATCGCCGCGCAACCGGGCGAAGCGGTCAAGGTCGTCAGGATAAGAATGCCCGCAGCCGGAACAATGCCCACCACTCACCCTTACCGCGAGGTCAACTGATCCTGGCGCGTTCGATCCAATTCGGCGATCTGCTCCGCGCTGAGGAAATGGAGGAGCAGTTCCCGCCGGGCATCGTGCGCCACCGCGTCGTGGTAAAGGCTCTCGGCCACCTTGGCGGCCTGCTTGTCCCCCCGGTTCGCCCGGTCGATAGCCTGATTCACGTCCTCCATCCGCCAGAAATCCCGGAACACGTCCGCGAACCGATCGTCGCGCGCGAGCATGAGAAAATCCGGCTCCTTCTGGAGCGTCTCCCAATACGGCATGTCGATGTGCGGCGGCACGTCATGATCGCTCGACGGATGAGAGGTGTCCCGGTAGATCGCCTCGGCGTCGTGCTCGAGGATGCGCCACGCGGCCTTCTTCGTCTGCTGTTCCTTGCGGAACTCGTCGAAGCTGTTCACCGTCACCTGAGACACGAAACCGAGATGACGCCCAGCGCGATCCCGATGACCTCTTCCGTATGCCTCTTGCCGTCCTTGCGGTGGAACCGCACGAGCGCCCAACTGCCGCCGGCGATGAAGATGAGCGGGAGCCAGACGGCGGCGAGCAGATCGGAAATCCAATAACGGAACGACTCGATTGCCATCCTCGATTCTCCTGCGCCGAAGTTTCGCCCCGCAGTGTAGTGGGAAAACCGGGATCGCGCCAGCCTTTAACGGCTGGAATTAATCGGGGCCCTGCTCCGTATAGATAGGGTGAAGAAACGTCCGCCGCTCCCCGTCGCCCTGCCGCTGATCCGCGTCGTACGAGGCCAACGAGTCATCCTCGACTCGGATCTTGCCCGACTATACGGAGTCTCGACAAGCCAGCTCAACCAGCAGTTCCGGCGGAATCGGCGACGGTTTCCCGCCGACTTCGCGTTCTATCTGACGCGGGAAGAGACGGTCCGGATGATGTCACAAATTGTGACATCATCAACCCGAAGGAATCGGCGGCGATTTCCCATAGCCTACACCGAGCATGGCGCGGTCATGGCCGCGAATGTCCTCAAATCCGACCGCGCGACGATTATGAGCGTAGAAGTCGTCCGAGCGTTCGTCAGCCTGCGCCACATTTCGTCTTCGCATGATAAGATCGCACGAATCCTGAGCGAACTTGAAACCGCCGTCAGCGCCCGGCTTGCTGGGCACGACAAGCAGATCGCGGCTCTCTTCGAGATGATGGCGGAGATCGTCGAGGAAAATCCCATGGAGACTCCACAGAAGAAGCGCATCGGATCGGCATAATGTCACAGTTTATGAACGGCCGATGTGGTGCCAAATCGGCACCACATCGACCGATCGCAGGGTGGTCACAAATTGTGACCACCCTCCCGGGGCTACATGTGGGCTGTGCCAAATTGGCATAGCCTTCAATGAGCAGCGGTTTGACGGGGGTAGGGATGCTGTCACAATTTGTGACCGCATCGGAGGCGAGTCTACCCGGGTAGACTCCAGTGGATAACTAAGGCTTGAGCGGCTCGACGACGAACTTGATCTTCGCCTTGATCGCCGCGAGGTTGCGCGCGGCTTCCTCGGACGTCGCGCCGCCGACCTCGAGCATCGCCACGCGGGCGTAGCCGCCGTTCTGCTCGAGCGAGATCACCTCGCCGGGCTTCATGACCTGCCGGAAGCGGATGAAGCCCGGCATCCGGCGCGCGGTCTCGGGCAGCTCGAGCGTCTTGATGATCCCCGGCTTGTCGGCGTTGATGAAGTCGCCGTCGAGATGGACGAGCGGCTGGGCCGGCTTGAACGGCTTGCCCGGGATGCGGGCCGCCGCCATGAAGCCCTCTTCCACCATGTCGACGCCCCAGACGTTGAGCACCCAGTCGCGCACGTAGGAGCCGCCCATGCGCGCGTTCGCCTCGATCAGTCGCGGGCCCTCGGAGGTGACCTTGCCCTCCATGTGGATCACGCCGTCGGTGAGGCCGAGCGCGCGCGCCGAGGCGATCGCCTGGTCCATCGCGTCGCGCTGCTCATTGTCGGGCAGCGTGCTCGGCAGGCGGGAGCCCGTCGCCAGGAACGACGGCTCTCGCGTGGGCTTGTTGTCCGTGATCGACTCGAAGACCACCTCGCCGCCGCGCATCACGAGATCGACGTCGTACTCCTTGCCGTCCAGATACTGCATGAGCAGGAGCTCGCTGTTGTTCGCGAAGACCGGGTCCGTCTGCGGGTTGACCAGGGCGGAGATGCGCTCATAGGCGGAGACCGCCTCGTCCATGTTGTTGACGCGCTCGGTGCCGATCGCGGCCGCCCCGGAGACCGGCTTGAGCACCGCCGGGAAGCCCACGCGCTGCGCCGCCGCCTTGAAGCGGGCCAGCATCGCCGCGTGCTCGCCCTGGTCCTCGGCGTGGGAAAGGTTGCCCACCACCGCGCGCCGCGCGGCCGGCACGCCCTTCAGGTCCAGCACCTGCTGAGTCTCGAACTTGCTGCGCGCCGTGGTGGCCGCGTCCTTCGTGTGATACGGCAGGTGGATCTTCCGCGCGATGTCCGCCGTCAGCTCCACGTCGTCTTCCCAGAAGGTGGTGATGCCGTCGATCTTGCCGTTCTTGCGCGCCGACGCCAGCAGCTTCTTGCGCGCGATCGCCAGCGCCTCCTTCGGCTTCGTGTTGTCGGTCGGGATCAGCTCGTCGACGAGGTCCTTGGCCCACGTCGTCGGCTTGTCGATCAGGATGATCTTGACGCCCAGCTCCTTTGCCCGCTCGAAGACGAAGCGCTTGCCCTCGTAGCCCGCGCCGACGATGACGATGCGCTTGCCGCGCAGGGCGTCGCGCCGCGCGCGCTGCAGCATCGTCGCCACCCACTCGCGCGAGTGGGTGCCGACGCGGTCCGAAGCGATCGCCGTGTCCAGGTTGAACTGCCCGCCCGAGTCATGGTCGTTGACCTCGATCATCACGGGGACGAGCTCTCTGCCGCGCTTCTCGATCATCACGTCGAGGCCGATCAGATCCGTCTGCCCCTGGTAGGACTCGCCGTCGACGTGGGGCTTGCCGGCCGCCTCCGCCTCGCGCTTCATGATCGCCTTGAGCATCGTCGCGCCCAGCGCCCGCGTGCGCGCGTCGAGAGCCTTAGCCTGCTCCGGCGTCAGCTTCCAATCCTTGAGGAGCTGCTCCCACGGCTCGACCGTGGCGTTGTCGCGCGGGTCGGCGGCCTCGGCCGTCGTCGGCTTGCCCCACGGCCCGACGCGCGCGAAGATGTCGGTCGTGACCGCGCCGCCCCACGGCGTGCGCGCCGCGAGGACGCGCAGAGTCGTCTCCATCTTGCGGCCGTCGCGGTAGAGAGGAGCCGACATCACGCGGCCCGTCACGATCACCGCGCCGTCCTGCGTCATCATGGGGCTGTTGGAGAGCTCGAGAGCGTGCGCCGCGATCTCGGCGCGCTGCTCCTTCTTAAAGAACCTCACGCCGCGGCCCGAGTGGAACTGCGGGCCCGACGGCTTCACCACGATCTCCTCGCCGTCGTAGTGGTCGAGGAACGCGTCGACCTGGCGGCGGATCGCGGCCGCCTTGTCATGCCCCTCGGGCATCGCCGCGACCTTCACTCGGCCCTCGGCCGACGCGTCGGCGGAGGCCGCCAGCGGGTGAGCCGGCATGGCGAAGGTGAGCATGGCCGGGACTTCGACGCCGTTCTCGGCGCCGAGCTGGCTCATGCGCAGCTTGTCGTTGACGATCGGCTCGAGCTGCAGCGAGTTCGACTGCGGCACGTCCAGGTTCTTCTCGAAAGGGACGCCGTCGTCGCGGTCGTTGGCGCCGAGCGTGAAATAGTTGGCGAAGTAGTGGACGACGCGCGGGACCTTGTACTCGACGATCGTCGCCTGGCCCTTCTCGTCGAACGTCACGCCCTTCTTAAGAAACAGCCTCGTTTTGCCGTCCTTGCCGGTCTCCTGGATCAGCCAGGACGCGTCCAGCGCGAGGTGCACGTCGCCGGGCGACTGCTTGCCGCCCTCGCGCGCGATGGCCACCTTGTGGCGCGAGCCCGGGGAGAGGATGACCACGGTCGGGCGGCGGTCGTCCACCGCGCTCGTGACCTTCAGCGTCTTATAAGAAGGAAGGCCGTTCTCCTGCAGGCTGACGGCCAGCTTGGCGAGCTCCTTCGCCTCGGCGCCCTCGGGGCTCTTGTACTCGGCTCGGACCGCGGGGGCCGCGGCCTTGGTCAGGCCCGAGGCGCGGCGGCCGGAAGAGCCGTGCGAGGCGGCCGAGACGCCGTCCGACTCGAGCGCGGGCGCTCCGGAGCCGGCGTCGAAGACCTTGCCCAGGTGCTCGCCCGCATCCACGCCGGGCTTGGACAGCGGCGCCGCCGCGCGCTCGATCTGGCCGCGCGCGTCGGGAGCTTGGGACGGAGAGACGGACGGCGCGAGAGCGGGCGCGGCCGAGAGCGGAGCGATCGTCGCGGGATGCGCGGCGGACAGGGCCGGCGTCGCGGCAATCGGAGCGATAGCGGCGGCAGGAGCGGCGCTGAGAGCCGGCGCTGCGGCCGGAGCCGCGAGCGCGGGCGCCGCGCCGAGCGAGGGCGCGGCCAGCGCGGGAGCCGCGCCGAGCGCCGGCGCCGCCAGGCTCGGCGACAGCGAATTGATCGAGAGCGTGGGAACGGGAGCGACCGTGACCGTCGGCACGCCGGACGCGTGGGCCGCGTCGGCGGCAGCCACGTCCTGCTGCGCGCGCGCCGAGAGCGGAGCGATGGCGGCGGCGAAGAAGAGGGTCGCGACGAGGACGGACAGAGGGCGCTTCATGACGCTTATTATGGATCGCTTCTGGGCCTCCTGCCAGGGGTCTTAGGGCCCGAAGGCCGCAGACCCAAACGGCCCCTGGCGATTTTCCCCTCCGGAGCCTATACTCACCCCATGCGACCCCCCCTCTGGCGTCTCGGCGCGCTGCTGCTTCTGTCGGCCGTTTCCGCGGGCGCGGCCTTCGTCGATCCGGTCTCGCTCGCCCCCACCCTCGGCCTCGCGCAAAACGTCCCCGCTTTCCGCGCCTCGATGCTCGCGCAGGTCTCGCTCGCCGGCTCGCTGAGCAGCCAGATGACGCCGACCCTGACGCCGCTGCTCTCCGCCGCGGCCGCGGCGCCCACGGCGGCGGACCCCTGGCGCGCGGAGTCGGCCAAGCTCGTCGGCGCGCTCGTGGCCGAGCCCGCCGCCGTCGCACACTTCGCCCCGGAGCTGCGCGCCGCCATCGGCGATCAGGGCGTCGACCAGCTGCAGAAGGCCGCGAGCCGCCTGCAGGCCAAGGCTGCCGCGACGCCGGAGCTGGGGTCTCAGCTGCGGAACCTTCGCTCGGGCCTCAATCTCGAGGATCCGGCGGCCGTGTCGGAGCTGGGCTCGCGCCTGAACGCCCTCTTCGAGAACTCAAAGTCGCGACCCGAGACGCCCGCGCCCGCCGTCGCCGCAGACGAGAACTCTCAAAAGAAGCCGCTCGTCTCCCTCGTCCATCGCGGCGAGACGCCGGTCATGTCGCCGGCGGAGCTCGAGACCTATCTCGCGGGAAGCTATAAGAACAACGACGGCGACACCGTCGGCCGCACAATCGTCACGCCGCGCGGCATGAAGAAGGCGATCTTCGCCTCCGGCGACTACAAGCCCCAGTATGACGCCGAGCTCAAGCGCCTCGGCTACGATCAGGTAATCATCAAGACTCCCACGCGCGCGGAGCTGAAGGCCTACACGGAAGAGGACGGCTATCACCTCAAGTCCGAGTACGAGCGCTGGGTCATGACGACCCGCACGCTCGACGAGCACAAGGCGGCCCTCGGCAAGGCCCAGCGCATCCGGCAGTTCGAGAACCAGCTGGCGGCCAGCGACAAGATCCAGACCAAGCTCGTGCCGCTCACGGTCGAGGACTTCGAGAAGTGGTACCCGGTCTACGAGGACGAGGTCGTGGGCAAGCCCGGCGGCAAGCGCAACATCGCGCGCGACTACGCGCGCAAGCTCGCCGAAAAGGGCAAGCTCGACGGCTGGTACGGCCTGTGGTACTACGACCCCGCGGACCCGGCGAAGATCGTCGGCGGCGTGATCTCGAAGGCCTGGCCCGAGCGCGGCATGTTCGTGATGGGCTACGCGGCGTACCGGCCGGAGCTCAAGGACGTCAGCCCCTCGGTGCGCACGTTCAAGGAGACGATGGCCCTGGCCAAGAGCCTCGGCTACAAGGTCCTCAGCTTCGGCCAGGACACCAACTTCTTCGGCTACGACTACAGCCTCGGCCTGATGTCGAACAAGGCCGGCTTCCTGCTCACGCCGTACCCCGAGGACGAGATCGTGCTGATGAAGATGCTCGACGCGTCGAAGATCGCCGAGGTCAAGAACAAGGCCGGCCAGACCGGCGGCTACATGTTCTTCGGCATCAAGCGCGACAGCCCCGTCGTCGAGCGCTATCTCGAGTCGAAGGAAGCGGGCAAGCCCAAGGAAGCCCAAGACCTCCTCGGGTCTTCACACTATTTCGACGACAAGATCGTCCCCGCCAAGGAGACGACCGTCGTCTGGCACTACAAGGGCGACGATCCCAACCCGCTGCGCGTCCCCGTCGGCATCGACGTCATCGACCGCCAGATGAAGTGACGCTGGGGTCAGGCCTTCACTGTTTCGATCGGGGTCAGGCTTTGACTTTTGACTATTCGAGAATAAGTCAAAAGTCAAAGCCTGACCCCATTTTCAGCGGGCGGCGTGCGCCCGCAGGGCCGCGTCGAGCGCGTCGAGGAGCTCGTCGTCGACGGGCATGCCCTCGTAGCGCGCGCCGTTGATGTAGAAGGTCGGCGTGCCGTTGACGCCGCTGCGCAGGCCGCTCATCCGGTCTTCCTTGATCCGGCTCGCGATCTCGGGCCGGCCGAACGTCGCGGCCAGCTCCTTGTCCTCGAGGCCCAGGCGCCGCGCCCAGAGGACCAGCGACTCGGGCGTCAACGACGCCTGATTCTTGAAAAGGACGTCGTGCATCGGCCAGAACTTCCCCAAGAGCCCGGCCGCCTCGGCGGTCTCGGCGGCGAGCTCGGCGAAGGGATGGATGTGCCGCAGCGGGAAGTTGCGGAACACGAAGCGCAGGTCCCGGCCGAGCCGCTTCTGGATTCGTTTGACGACGGGAAAGGCGGCGCTGCAAAACGGGCATTGGTAGTCGCCGTACTCGACCAAGGTCAGCGGAGCCGACTCCGGCCCCTCCGCATGGTCGCGCGCGGACACGGGCGGAACGAGCGTCGCGATCGGGTTCATCGGACCGCCTCCGGCTCGCGTTTCACGAGCGATTCGAGCGCCTTGATGACCCCGTCGGCGCCGGGATTGATGCCCACCGGAGAGACGTAGCTCCAGCGGACGACGCCCTCGGCGTCGATCACGAACAGCGCCCTCTGCGACTCGCCCGCGCGGTCGTCGTAGACGCCGTACACGCGGGAGACGGCGCCCTTGGGCTCGAAGTCCGACAGCAGCGGGATGCGCAGCTTGCGGTCCCGCGCGAACGCCAGATGGCACCAGATGCCGTCGCAGGAGATCCCGATCAGCTGGACGCCGAGCTCGCCGAACTCCGGCAGCAGCTCGTTGTACAGGGACATCTCGTCGCTGCAAACGGGGCTCCAGTCGGCGGGATAGAACACCAGGACGACCGGCCGCCCGCGCAGCTCGTGGAGCGACACCCTCTGGTCCGGCGTGCTCGGCAGGGAGAAATCGGGAGCGCGCTCGCCTTCTTTGAGTGGCAGCATAACCCCTCCATCGCAGAGGGGCCTAATTCAGTTTAGCCGCGGCCCCGGAGCCGGGCCATGGCGCCGATGTCAGGGATTTATCTCCCCGTCCCCGTCGCGCAGGCACGCGTGCGCCTGCTCGCGATCGGTGAAGTTGACGAGCTTCACGTCCTTGGAGTAGAAGAAGCGCGAGATGTAGTTGAACCCGACGGCCACCTCGGGATCCGGGAGCACGCGGATGATCTCCCCGACGCCTTTCGAGTCGAAGAATTGCATGGCCTCCTTGATCTCGCGCTCGACGTCGACGTCCATCGTCGCGACGGAGGTGAAGTCGACGAGGACCTTGAAGCCCTTGCCGTGCTTGGCGACCAGTTTCCGGATATCGCCGAACGAGCGCCGCGCCTGCGCGAGATCGACGTCGCCCTCGAACTCGACGATGACGGCGTCGTGCGGGCGATCGTCGCGGACCTTGATCATGGGTCGAACCTCCGGGGTCACCGTGATTCTACTCCCGGGCCGCCGCCGGGACCATCGCCGCCGGGTACGGATATTATCGCTCGATTTTGACGGACGGAGCGGGACGCGCTAGGCGGCGACGCCGACGGCCTTGAGCCACTCCGGCGTGGGCCTCAGCAGCCGGCGCGTCCTCAAGTCGAACAAGCCGAAGGTGAAGTTCGCGGTGCACGACGGCAGGCCGTCGGCCCGCGTCAGCACCTGCTCGAGCTTGCCGACCTTGCCGCGGTACTCGAGAGTGCGCGTCCGGATGACCAAGCGCTCGCGGTTCACCGCCTCGCGGTTGAAGCGCATCTCGACGGCCAGGACGACCGGGCCGATCATGCGCTCGCGCACTTGCTCGAGGCCGAAGCCGCCGCGCGTGATCAGGTCCCAGCGCGCCTCCTCGAAGAGCTCGAGATACGTCGCGTTGTTCACGTGGCCGAAGCCGTCCAGGTGGTGCTCCAGGATCTGCACCGGGTACTCGTGGACCTTGCCTTCGGCGGCTTCGCGGCTCATCGGCCACAATCTAGCAAAACGGCTATACTGATGCGATGAAGCAGCCGCTCCTGCTCCTGAAGCCGACGCAGTTCGCGCTCGGCCTGCGCGAGGTCGCCCGCAAGGTCGCTCACCTCAAGGAGTTGGACCACGACAAGCGCCGCGAGTTCATTCACGAGCGCCCGGTGCCCGTCGTGCTGTCGGCCAAGAAGCGCTGGCACATCGTCGACCATCACCACCACGCGCGGGCGTGCTGGGAGCTCGGCATCGACGAGCTCCACGTGGAGGTCAAGGCCGATCTCTCGCATCTGCCGGAGCCGGAATTCTGGAGCGCGATGCGCGAGTCGCGCTGGGTCCACCTCCACGACCAGTTCGGCCTCGGCCCGCACGCGCCGGCGCTGCTGCCCGAGGACATCCGCGGCTTGGCCGACGATCCCTACCGCAGCCTCGCCTGGGCGCTGCGGCACGCGGGCGCGTACGAGAAGACCGACGCGGCTTTCTCGGAGTTCAAGTGGGCCGACTTCCTGCGCAAAGAGATCGAGATCGAGCACGGCGACGAGGGCTTCGCCCATGCGCTCTCCGCCGCCCGTTCGCTCGCGCGCTCGCCCAAGTGCGCGCACCTGCCCGGCTTCCTGAAGTAGGGGTCAGGCCTTCACTTATTCAACTTATTCGGAGTTCCGCCCGAACAAGTTTAATAAGTGAAGGCCTGACCCCAGTTTATTAGAATCCGGGCATGATCAAGCACATCGCCTTCACGATGTACCCCGTCAAGAACATGGCCCGGGCGCGGAAATTCTACGAGAAGGCGCTGGGGCTCAAGCTCACGAAGAATTTCCGCGATCAGTGGGTGGAGTACCACCTGAAGAACGGGGCGTTCGCGATCACGACGATGACGCCCATCAAGCCCAGCGCGAAGATGGGCGGGAGCATCGCGTTCGAGGTCCGCAGCGTCGACGAGGCGCTGAAGAAGCTCAAGCGGGCCAAGGCCGTGGTGAAGGTCCCGCCGTTCGACACGCCGGTGTGCCGCATGGCGGTCGTGCTCGATTCCGAGGGCAACGCCCTCAGCCTTCACGCGAAGAAGGGCTGAGCCTACTCGAAGGCCGAGAAGCCCTCGAGCAGGGCCTTCACGCGCTTGGCGGAATCGGCCTGCTTGGCGGCGGGGGCGTTGGCGCGCTCCGGGATGCTCGCCGGAGCGTCGGCCTCGATGTCGATCGTGTCGGCGTGCGGCACGAGGACCATCGCGTACGGCTGGCACTGCACCTGCGCGGACATGGCCTTCTTTGCGACGGTCCGGCGGTAGAAGACGTTGAGGCGGCTGGAATCGATCGGGTCCTGCTGGACCACGACCGTCACCTTCACGCCGGCGGTCTCGGTCTGCCCGAGGAACACGACCACGACGCTGTTCAGCGAGAAGTCGACGGCGGGCGCCGGCTCCGACGCGCCGTGCTGCTTCCAGATCTCGGTCCACTTCCGGCTGTCCTGCACCGCGACCGCCAGCGGCGCCTTCACGCCGCTGTGCTGGCCCTCGACGAGGGTCTTGGTCGGCTGCTGCTGAGCGCTCGCGTTGACGGCGAGGATCAGAGCCAGGGCGGCGAGGAGTCTCTTCATGTCCTTATCGTATCAGGCGCGGCGTCTTTCCCCGAGGGTCCGCCGGGACTCTTCCGGACGTCAGGGGGCCCAGTCATTTTTGGGACTTCGGACCCAGCGGGGCGTCAGCGCGCGGCGACGGCCGCGGGCGCGGCCGAATACAGCTCGAGCGTCCCGGCGACGAGGCGCAGGCCGATCGCGAGGCTGCCCGCGCCGGCGGCTTCGGCGCCGACCGCCTTCGGGTTGGAGACCAAGACGCGATCGGCGGGGATCTCGCGCTCGAACCAATGGTAGCCGACGAGCTTGCCGCCCTCGCGCGTCATCAAGGTGATGGACCGGTCGCCGGTGTAGCCCGCGAACTCGCCTTTGTCGTCCTCGTTGAAGTCCCGCGTGTACATCAGCCGGTACTCCTTGCCCCCGAGGACGACGGGGGCGCCCGCGTCATAGGCGAAATCCGCGAGCTCCTGCACGGACCAGCTCGACTTCGTCTCGGACCTGTCCTCCGGGACGACGACGAGCCGGCTGGCCATCTTGTCGGTGACCTTGCCTTCGACGTAGGCCGAGTACTTGCGGCCCGCGATCACGAGGTGAACGGTGCGGTTGAGCATCATCCAATGGATCATCTTGCGCCCGTTGCGGAACTGCGCCTCGCCGCCCTCGGGCATGAAGCCGACGAACCAGTTCTTCTTGTTCTGGCTCTTGCCGCCGAAGACGTGCACGACGAGGCCGCCGGCCCGGAACGTGCCCTTCGTGAGCCTCACCCCGTCGAGAAGCGGCGCGAGCGGGATCGACTGGAGCTGCGCGCCGGAGGAGAAAGCCTCCCAGGCCGGCGGACTCTGCGGGATCGCCTGGGCCGCGGCGAAATTCAGTCCCTCGACGGACGCGGAGAATTCCGGCAGGCCGGCCGAAGCCGGGACCGCCGAGAGCGGAACGATCGCGGCAAGCAGGGCGCCGAGCGCGACGAGGCGGATCATGCGCCTATTATGAGGGAAGCGCGGCCGCGCACCCAGGGCCTTTGGCCGCAGACCGGCCCCGGCAAAAGTCCTATCCCCGAGTGCTAGAATGGGCTCATGATCGCCTCCCTTCTCCTCGCCGCGTCGCTCGCCGCCGTCCCGGCCTCCGCGGCCTCGTCCATCCATCTGACCCCCGAGCAGGCGCACGCGATCGGCCTCAAGATCTGGCGGAACGAGGCGGGCGGCAAGGTCCAGTTCCTCACCCACTGGAATAAAGGAGAGGAGTTCGGCTCCTTCGGCATCGGCCACTTCATCTGGTACCCGGAGGGCGAGCGCGGGCCGTTCACCGAGAGCTTTCCCGGCGTCGTCGACGCGCTGACGGCCGCCGGGGAGAGCGTCCCCTCCTGGCTGCGCGGCGCGTGCCCTTGGAAGGACCGCGCCGCCTTCTACGCCGATTTCGACGGCGAGCGCCTGACCGAGCTGCGCGCCCTGCTCGCGCGCACGGTCGACGTGCAGGCCCTGTACGCGGCCCACCGGCTGGAGAACGCCCTGCCCAAGGTCCTCGCGGCGGCGGAGCCGGCGGAGCGCGCCGCGCTGGAGAAGCGCTTCAACGCCGTCGCCGCGGCCCCCAACGGCGTCTATGCCCTCGTCGACTACGTGAACTTCAAGGGCGAAGGGACCAACCCCACCGAGCGCTACGCCGGCGAGGGCTGGGGCCTGCTGCAGGTCCTCGAGCTCATGGACGACGCGGCGCCGGGCCAGGCCTCCGTCGAGGCTTTCGAGAAGGGCGCGGACGCCGCGCTGACGCGGCGCGTCGCCGACGCGCCGGCGGAGCGCCGCGCCGTCGAGCAGGGCTGGCTGCCGGGCTGGCGCGTCCGCCTGAAGACCTACCTCGAGCCCTAAAAAATAACACGCCGGCGGCGCGCGGGCGTCGTTGACTCCGCCGTCGGCGGGGGTTATGCTCGGCCCATGGATTTCGACGCCGTCGTGATCGGCGCGGGCGCCGCGGGACTCTCCGCGGCGCGGGAGCTCCGGCGCGCGGGACTCAAGACGATCGTGCTCGAGGCCCGCGACCGCGCGGGCGGCCGCGCCTGGACGATCCGCCCGAAAGGACGCATGATCGAGCTCGGCGCCGAGTTCGTGCACGGCCGCCCCGCCGCGACGATGGCCGCCCTGCGCCGGGCGGGCCTGCGCGCCGAGCCGCTGCGCGAGCCGCGCGGACCGCGCGCCGACGATTGGTCGGCCGTCGAGAAGGTGTTCGGCCTCCTGGACCCGAAGGCGCGCGACCGGACGTTCGCCGCGGCGCTCGCCGCGATGCGCGGCGTGACCGCCGCGGAGGCCGACCAGGCGCGCAAGTTCGTGGAGGGCTTCCACGCGGCCGACACGCGGCTGATCGGGGTCAAGGAGCTGGCCGCCGAGGGCACGCAGGGCGCGGAGGCGTCCTCGCGCGTGCGCGAGGGCTACGGCGCCCTATGGGACGCCCTCTCCCGCGAGGCCGGCCCCGTCCTCCTCTCGGCCGTCGTGCGAGAGGTTCGCTGGCTGCGCGGCGGCGTGCGCGTGTCCTATCAGGAGGCCGGGGCGGCGCGCGAGCTGACCGCGCGCGCGGCCGTCGTCGCCCTGCCGCTCGGCGTGCTGCAGGCGCGAGGCGGCCGGGGGGCCGTCCGTTTCGCCCCCCCTCTGCCGGCCGGAAAGCGCGCGGCGCTCGCGCGCCTGCGCATGGGCCACGTCTGCAAGGTCGGGCTCCTGTTCAAGCCCGCGGCGTGGCGCCGCGTGTCGCGCGCGCTCGGAGACGGCTTCCTGCGGGTCCCCGGCGGGCGCTTCGCCGTCTATTGGACCGCCAATCCCCTGCGGACCCCGCTCGTGACGGCGTGGGCGGGCGGGCCGCCGGCGCGCGCGCTGTGCGGCCTGGGCGGCCGCGCGGCGGCCGCCGAGGCGGCGCGCGGGCTCGCGCTCGCGTTGGGCGAGGACGAGCGCCGCCTGGCCGCCGGCTTGGAAGGGAGTTTCTTCCACGACTGGAGCGCGGACCCGTTCAGCCGCGGGGCGTACAGCTACGCCGTCGCCGGCGGCTCCGGCGCGCGCGCGGCGCTGGCGCGGCCCGTCGCCGGAACGCTGTTCTTCGCCGGCGAGGCCTGCGACGTCCGCGGCGAGAGCGGCACGGTGGGCGGCGCGCTCGACAGCGGCGCGCGCGCGGGACGCGCGGCCGCGGCCGCGGCCGCGAAACGGCGCGGCCGAATATAAGTTACACGCCGTCCATGGAGCTTCCGCGGTCTCCCCCCTAACCTCATCGGAGAACTTCGTCCAGGAGGCTCATCATATGCCCAGGCTCCCCGGTCGCGCCGTCCTCGCCGCCGGCGCGGCATCGGTCCTTCTCGTCGCCGCGCTGGGAGTGCGCGCCTTGGAGCCCTCGGCGCCGGACGCGCCGCCCCGCAACGAGAACGACGCGGCAGTCCTGACGCCGGAGATCGCGATCCGGAACTGGCCTCAGCGTCCGCGCCTCGCCGCGCGCGCCATGATCGAGAAGTACGGCGCGCCGGACGTCTTCGACCAGGAGTCGATGACCTGGGCGGGCAACCGGCCCTGGGACGAGACCGTCGTGCGCCGGGCGGCTCCGGCGGGCGAGAGCATCCAGCAGTCCGTCCACTACCCGGTGACGCTGGCGAAGCTCGCCCAAGTGCGCAGCCTCGGCGGCCGCATCGAGTACGACCCCTCGAACGGGGAGCTCTCCTCCTCGTCCGACGTCGAGGGACTCAACTTCCTAGCCCTCAATCTCGCCGACGAGGTCGTCTCCGGCAAGCGCTCTCTCCCGCGCGCGCGCGCCTTGTACCGCCGCACGCGCGAGCTGACGGAGAGCGGCAAGTCCTCGCCCTACACGACGGGCCTGCTCTTTTCGCCGCGCGAATAGACGCTCCTCAGGAGGCTCCAATGACGAACGCCAAAGGCCGAAGCGTCCGCGCCCTCGCGGCCGGATTGGGATTGCTCGTCCTGCTCGCCGCGAGCGCGCCGGCCGAGCTCTCCGCCGTCTCGTCCGGACGGAAATCCTCGACCTCGGTCCAGACGCCGGAGAGCGCGATCTCGGACTGGCCCAGCCTCCCGCAGGCCACCGCCCGCCTGCTGATCGCGAAATACGGCGAGCCGAACACCTTCGACGACGGCAGCCTGGTCTGGTACGACAACGGGGAGTGGCGCAAGACGGTCGTCTACCGAAAGGCGCCGGAGAGCTTCATGGGCCTGCATTCGCGGGACATCCTCCAGCAGACCGTGGCGTACGCGGTCCCGGACTCCAAGATCGGAGACCTCAAGACCTTCGACGACCGCATCAAGTACGACAAGTCCTCGGGCGAGATCTCCTCGATCTCGGAGAGCGAGAACCTGAACTATCTCGCATTGAACCTGGCCGACGAGATCGTCTCCGACCGCCGCAGCCCGCAGGAGGCGCGCGACTTCTACCGCAAGACGACCAAGTTCGCGCAGTCGGGCAAGTCGTCGGCCTACACGCAGGGACTGCTGTTCCGGCCGATCCAAAAGCCGCAGCAGGTCCCCGGCGAGGAGCCGACGCCGCGCATCCCGGGCGAGGAGCCGCCCTCCCGCGGAGGGCCGATCGAGCCGCCGGCGCCGTAAGAAGGCGCGACGCACGACGAGAGGCGGCGCCTTCGGGCGCCGCCTCTCAGCGTCTCAGCGGTAGTAGCCGTCCGAGTTGTCGATCCAGTACGCGTCGAAGGGCTGCAGGCGCGGCAGGCGCACGAAGCGCGCGCCGTGCGAGTCGGTCTCCTCGGCGAGGCCGAAGGCGAGCTTGGGCTTGGCGTCCTTCTCGGCCTCGCCGGGCTGCTTGACGATGCCGGTCTCGCGGATCTCGTGCACGACGTGGTCGGCCCACTTGAGCCTGACCGCCTCGTCGCCGAACTCCTCCCAGTTGCCGTCGGAGTTGTGCTTGTACATCTCCTTCGTGAACTGGTCGAGGCTCATGCCCGCCTTCTTCGCGACGGGCTCGGACAGGCGCTTGTACCACTCCTTGAGCACCTCAAGCTGCTCCTTCTGCTCGGTCAGGTTGCCGAAGGCGAAGCTCAGTATCTGGTGGTGCAGGATCACCGCGTTGGGGTAGACGTAGGAGTGCGGCGCGAGCGTCGTGATGACCGCGGCCATGCTCGCCGCGTAGGACTTCACGATGACGTGCACCGGCGCCTTGCTGGCCTGCATGGCCTTGACGATCCGGTAGCCCTCCATGACCGAGCCTCCCGGGCTGCGGTCGATGACGAGGAAGATGGGCAGCTTGTCGTCCTGGTTGTTGAAGTAGTGGATGCGCTCGGTCACG
>DATNGC010000183.1:0-5105 GCA_035606075.1 Elusimicrobiota bacterium | reverse complement strand
CACTCCCGGCGTGAAGGGCACGGAGGACGGCTGGCTCGAGCGCGCGCTGACGGCGGGCCGGGTCGCGCGCGACCCGCTCGCGGCCGTGGCCATCGGCTCGCGGCTGCCGCTGATGCTTCGCGGCCCGTTCCCGGCCGCCGCGCTGACCGGCGCCGACGAGCTGAAAGGAGCCCCGCTCGAGAACTCCCTGGAGTCGCTGTACGACGGAGCGGTCGACGCCCTGCTCTCCGACGCGGCGCGCGACCTGGGCGAGGCGCGCAAGGAGCTCGACGCCGTGCCCAAGGCCGACAAGGACGCGGCGGAGAAAGCCGGGTACCCCAAGGCGAAGCTCGGCCGCGACCTGTTCGAGCTGGCGCGCATCCTGAAGGCGGGCCTCGGCACGCGCGTGGGCTTCGTCGAGTGCGGCGGCTGGGACCACCACTTCAACGAGGGCGGGGCCGACGGCCAGCTGGCCAAGCGTCTGGAGGAGCTCGGAGGCGCGATCGCGGCGTTCCACCGCGACCTCGGCTCGCGGGCCGACGACGTCGTCCTGCTCACGATGACCGAGTTCGGCCGCACCGTCGAGGAGAACGGCAACCGCGGGACCGACCACGGCCACGCGAGCGTGATGCTGGCCCTCGGCGGGCGCGTCAAGGGCGGTCGCGTCTTGGGAAAATGGCCCGGCCTGGATCCGGCCGCCCGGTTCGAGAGCCGCGATCTCGAGGTGACCACCGACTTCCGCTCCGTCGCGGGCGAGGCCGCGGCGAAGCACCTCGGCCTCAAGGACCTGTCCGCCGTCTTTCCCGGCGGTCCTTGGCCTTCCCTCGGCCTGATATAATCTCCACGTGAGAGTGGATCTCGGGAACGCTCCGATCGAGCGGATCACCTGCCTGTACATCGGGCGCATCGGCGACGTGATCGTCGCGACGCCCTTCCTGCGCGCCCTGCGCAAGCGCTTCCCGAAGGCGCGCATCCGCCTCATCACCGGCTACCGCGCCGCGCAGGTGCTTCCGCTGATCCCGTTCGTCGACGAGACGGTCGTGCTGGGGCGGCCCGGGCAGGTCGGCGCGCACCTGGCCCTCGCCTTGAGCCTGCTGCGCGAGCCGTGCGACCTGCTCGTGGACCTCAACTCGTCGTTCTCCAAGACGTCGACGCTGCTCGCGCGCGCCGCGCGGCCGCGCCTGAGCCTCGCCTTCGAGAAGGGCAAGGGACCCCGCGTCTTCAACCGCGTGATCCCGGCGCCGGCCGAGAAGGAGCACATGGCGCACCGCTACGAGCGCCTGACCGAGGCGATCGGCGGGACCTACGGCCCCGACCTCGAGCTGCGCGTGCCGCCCGAGGACGACGCGCGCGCCGCGAAGCTGCTGGCCCCCCTGATCGCCGCCGACCCCGGGGCGTTCCGCGTGCTCGTCCACCCCGGCAACGTCACGCGGCCTCCGGCGTTCTGGCCCTCCGAGCGCCTCATCGCGCTGTGCGCCGGCCTGCAGAAGGACCCGACCCTGAAGCTGTTCTTCCTCGCCGGCCCCGGGGAGCTCGAGACCGTGCGCGCGATCGCCTCGGCCCTCCCGCAGCCCGCGCCGATCCTCCCGGCCGCGCCGTTCTCGGTCGTCGCCGGCATGGTCAAGCGGATGAACCTGCTCGCGGGCAGCCTGACCTCGACGACGCATCTCGCCGCGGCGCTGGGCGTGCCCACGTTCGCCTTCTACGAGGGCTACACGCAGACGGTCTGGCGGCCGCGCGGCGCGCGCCACGGCGGCACGGTCAGCGCGCAGTGGAGCGGCGTCGGCTCGACGACGGTCGAGCAGGCGCGGTCCGCCCTGAAGGAGCATCTCGCCCGCCTGAGCCCCTGGATCTAGGCGGCGCGCGCCGCCACGCCCCCGTCAAGAAATCCTTGCCCGGCCGACGCGGATTTCCGGCGCGCGATCTGCGAAGCTCTCCCCATGGCCCAGCACATTGGGGCGGACCACGTGCGCGCCGCCGAGAGCATACCGATGGCGGAGCGCTACCGACTGCTCATCGAGAGCGCCGCGGACTACGCGATCTACGTCCTCGACCCGAAAGGCGTCGTCGCGAGCTGGAACGCCGGGGCGCAGCGCCTGAAGGGCTGGAGCGCCGAGGAGATCGTCGGCCGGAACTTCTCGGCGTTCTATCCCCCCGAGGACGTCGCGGCCGGCAAGCCGGAGCTCGACCTCGCGCGCGCGGCGCGCGAGGGCGCCGTCCGAGACGAGAGCTGGCGCGTCCGCAAGGACGGCTCGCGCTTCCGGGCCAGCACCGTCCTCACGGCCATGCGGAGCGAGCGCGGCGAGCTTCTGGGCTTCTCCAAGATCACGCGGGACCTCACCGAGCGCGCCAAGCTCACCGAGAAGCTCGTCGAGCGGACGCGGGCGCTGACCGAGGCGAACGCCGACCTCGACTCCTTCTCGTCCTCCGTGGCCCACGACCTCCGGGCCCCGATCCGTCAGATCGCCGGCTTCGCGCGCCTGCTGGCCGAGGACTACTCGGCCGTTCTCGACGCGGAGGGGCGGCGGCGGCTGTCGAAGATCGAGACGGGCGCCCGGCACATGGGCCGTCTCGTCGACGACCTGCTCGCGCTCTCCCGGATCGGCCGCCAGGCGGTCGTCCGCGAGCCCGTCTGCCTGCGCGCGCTCGCGGGCGAGGTCGTCGAGGAGCTGTCCCCGGAGGCGGACGGCCGCGAGGTCGAGTGGCGCATCGGCGACGTCTTCGTGGCGCGGTGCGACGCGAGCCTCATCCGGCAGGTCTTCGGCAACCTGCTCTCCAACGCGCTGAAGTACACGCGTCCGCGCGCGCCGGCCGTCATCGAGGTCGGCGCGGAGACGTCTCCGCGCGGGGAGCGCGTGGTGTTCGTCCGCGACAACGGCGTCGGTTTCGACATGCGCTACGCGCCGAAGCTGTTCGGCATCTTCCAGCGGCTTCACGCGCAGTCCGAGTTCGAGGGGACCGGGGTGGGCCTCGCCACGGTCGACCGCATCCTGCGCAAGCACGGCGGCCGGATCTGGGCCGAGGCGGAGCCGGGCCATGGCGCGACCTTCCGGTTCACCGTCGAGCCGCCGCCGGCCAAGGAGAAGCCATGAGCAAGGGAATCGAGATCCTCATCGCGGACGACAGTGAATCGGACGTCGAGCTGACGGTCCACGCGCTCCGCAAGGCCAAGCTGGCCAACAACATCCACGTCGTCGGGGACGGCGAGCAGGCTCTCGACTTCCTCTTCTGCCGCGGCGACTACTCGCGCCGCTCCTTCACGGACGCGCCGCACGTCGTGCTCCTCGACCTCAAGATGCCGAAGGTGGACGGCATCGAGGTGCTGCGCGCGGTCCGCGGAGATCCCCGCACGAAAGCCATCCCCGTCGTCGTGCTGACCTCCTCGAAGGAGCAGCGCGACCTCATCGAGAGCTACAACCTGGGCGTCAACGCCTACATCCAGAAGCCGGTCGACTTCGAGAACTTCCGGCAGGTCGTCGAGCGCATCGGCATGTTCTGGCTCGTCGTCAACGAGCCGCCGCCGAGGGACTGCTTCGCCCGCCCCTGCTAGGCGGCGCCGGACGGACGCCCCAGCGTGAAGAAGAACGTCGCGCCCTTCTCGAGCTCTCCCTCGGCCGAGACCTCGCCGCCGTGCAGGCTCACGACGGCGCGCACGACGGCCAGCCCCGCCCCGACGCCCGGGAATTCCGCCTCCGCGTGCAGGCGCTGGAACGGCAGGAACAGCTTGGCGGCGTGCAGCGGGTCGAACCCGGCGCCGTCGTCGCGCACGAAGTAGGCGGTCTTGCCCTCGCGCTCGGCGGTCCCGAACTCGATGCGCGCGCGAGGATGGCGCGACGTGAACTTCCACGCGTTGCCGAGCAGGTCCTCGAGCACCTCGGCCAGCAGGTCGGGATCGCCGAGCGCCTTCACGCCGGGCTGGATCGCGAACTCGACCTCGCGGCCGGGCTCCGCCTCCCGCAAGGCCTCGGCGGCGGCCTGGGCGATCGCGCTCAAGTCGACGGGCTCCCGGCGGGCCTCGGCGCGCGCCAGGCTCACGAGCTTCATGAGCGCCTCGAGCAGCCGCGACATGGTCTGGCCGGCGTCCTGCAGGCGCCGCAGGTACTGCTTCGCCTCCTCGCCGAGGCCTTTCGAGTGCTCCTCGAGCAGGATCTGCGAGAAGCCCCCGATCTTCCTCAGCGGAGCGCGCAGGTCGTGGGCGACCGAGTAGCTCAGCACGGCGAGCTCCCGGTAGGCCTTCTCCGATTCCTCGAGAGCCCGGGCCAGCTCCTCGCGCGAGCGCTTCTCGTTGGGGTCCATGTTCGCTCGCATTATCACAGAGGCGGCTTTGAGAATCGATGGCGGCGACGTGACGTGTTCGTGGCCGAAAAATCCATGGCCTAGAGCCGCGGCCCGGCGAGGAGCTCCGACAGCGCCGACCAGGCCTCGTGCACGGACGGATGGCGGCCGCCGGTGTCGAGAACCGCCTGCCCCGGCAGGTGCGCGTACCCGAAGCGCCACGTCTCGGTGTGCGAGAACAGCTCGACGGCCGGCACGCCCGCGGCGACGCAGAGGTGCATCGGCCCGGTGTCGGCGGTCAGCACGGCGCGCGCGTTGACGATCGCGGCGGCGAACTCGCGCAGAGGCAGCTCGGGCGCGACGAGCACGCCCGCGGGCACCGCGAGGCCGCGCAGGGCCTCGCGCTCGGCGGGCCCCCCCATCAGCGCGACGAGGCGGCCGGCCTCGCGCAGGTGATTGCTCAGCTCCAGGAACCACTCCGCGGGCAGGCGCTTCTCGGCGCGCGCGCCGAGGAACAGCGCGACCGAGTCCGCGTCGAGCCCCCAGCCGCGCCAGGTCTTCGCGCCGGCCTCGCGCTCGCCCGGGCCGAAGTGCCACTCGGTCCTGAGCTCGGCGTCGCGCGGCAGGGCGACGCCGGGCGCGGCGTGGCGGACGAGCGCCGCGAGGTTGGCCGTCTCGTGCGCGCGGCCCGCGGGCGGCGGCACGGGGTCGTCGAGGAAGCGCGCGGCGTCGCCGCGGTCGAAGCCGACGCGGCGCGCCGCGCCCGACGCCGCGGTCCACATCGCGCTCGACAGCGAGAAGGCGTGCTGCGGCGAGAAGTCGAAGGCGACGTCGTAGCCGCGCGACCGCAG
>DATNGC010000182.1:0-13043 GCA_035606075.1 Elusimicrobiota bacterium | reverse complement strand
ACGGCCACGGCGAGGCACATCCTCAGGATGGCGCGTGGGGAAAAATTCAAATCCGGGCCCAGTGACAAATATAAGCCCGAAAGATGACAGGCGCAAGGCCCACGAAGGCCTAGAGGCTCGCGGCTTCTTTAACGGTCCGCGCGGGCCGCGGGTCGCTCTCCCCGGACCTTCGCCGAGCCCTCGCTCGCCAGCGCCAGCACGGCCTCGAAGCGCTTCGAGAGGTCGCTGGACGGCGACCCGAAGCCCGCGAACCACGTCAGCGGGTTCCACCAGCGGCGGCGCAGGCGGGCGAGGTCGCTCTCGGAGTGATAGAGATACTCCCAGTAAACGTTCACGCCGTCCACTGCGATGCGGATCTGCGGGTTCCCGGTCGCGTGCGGGATCACCGTCACAACCACTCCCGCGGGGAGCGGGCCGTGCGCCCGGACCGCCGACTGCAGAGAGAAGAAGGTCTCCGGCGACAGCGTTCCGTCGATGACCACGCTCTCGGGCTGCCGGGCCTTCGGGGCCTGAGCCTGCGGCTCCTCGCCGCGCACCTCGCGCATGAACGCCTCCTCGCTGGGCTCGCGGCCGAGGAAAGCTCGCAGGGAGTCCATCTCGGGGCGCTCGGAGCCGACCTCGAGGATCTCTTTGCGGTACTTCGCTCCGATGACGGGGGAGATCACGCCGTCCGCCTTGAACAGCGTGTAGATGTCCTGGGCGAAGACCTGGGACCACAGGTACGCATAGTAGCCCGCGCCGTAGCCGCCCATCAGGTGGTCGAAGCTGCCGACGAAGTGAGTTCCCGGGATCGTGGCGACGCCCGTGATGTCGGCCACGATCTTGTCGAAGACGGCCGACACGTCGGCGGGGACGTCCGTGTGCAGGACGAGGTCGCCGAGCGCGAACGCGGCCTGCGCGGCGTAGTTCGTGCCCTCCAGGAAGGAGCGCGCCTTCAGCATCTTGGCGAACAGGTCCTCGGGAAGCTTCGAGCCGTCCTTCCAGTGGCCGGAGAGCTCGTCGAGGACGCCGCGCTCCCAGACGAAGTTCTCCAGCATCTGCGACGGCGCCTCGACGAAGTCGAGCGCCACGTTCGAGCCCGAGAAGGACGCGTAGCGCGCCCGGGTCAGAGTCTGGTGCATCAGGTGGCCGAACTCATGGAAGAAGGTCTCGACGTCGCCGTGCGTGAGCAGGGACGGCTGGCCGGGGGCGGCCTTGGGGAAGTCCGCGACCATCGCGGAGACGGGCTCCTCGTACGAGCCGTCGTCGAGGCGGCGGCCCGAGACGATCTGGAACGCGGCGGGATGGCCGTGCTTTCCCTCGCGCGGCGTCAGGTCCAGGTAGAAGTGCCCGATGCGCCTGCCCGTCTTGGCGTCGGAGATCTCGAAGAGCCGCACGTCGGGCGCCCACTTCGCGCCGCCCTGAAGCTCCTGGAAGGTCACGCCGAGGGTCTTCTGGTAGACGCGCATCGTCCCTTCGACGACGCGGTCCACGGGGAAGTACTGCTTGACCTGCTCCGTGTCGAACGCGTAGCGCTCGGAACGCAGCTTGCGCGCGTAGTAGGCGCGCTCCCAGGCGTCGATCCGCGTCGCCGCCGGCTCGTCCTTGCGCTTCATCTCGAGGAGATCGGCGAGGTCCTGTCGAGCGCGGCCGGCGACGGCGTCCTTGACGCGGTTCAGGAACTCCAGCACCCGCTCCGGAGTCTTGGCCATCCGGTCCTTCATGACCATCGTCGGATAGTCCTTGTGGCCGAGGAGCTGGGCGACGTCGCGGCGCAGTCCCAGGGCCTCGTGTAGGACCTCGAGGTTCCGCTCGCCTCCGCGGTTGTTGAACTTGGTGAGCATCGCCTTGCGGGATTCTCCGCTCGCGGCGAATCGCATGTACGCGACCATGCTGGGCTCGTCGACGGGGACGACGTACCGGCCGTCGGCCGTCTTCTCGAGCGTCGCGACGAAGTCCCCGGGCAGGCCTTCGATCCCGTCGCGGCCGACGATCAGCGAGTCTTTCTTCTCGTCTATGTTGCGCGCGAACTCGCTGGCCAGCTCGCCCAGGCGCGTCTGCATGGCCTTGAGCTTCTCGCGCTGCTCGGCGGGCAGCGCCAGGCCGTTCCCGCGGAAGCCCTTCAGCGTCGAGTCGAGCAGGCGCTTGTCGGCCGCGTCGAGAGTCTCGCCCTTGGCCTCGGCCCGCTCGAACTGTTTAAAAAGATCTTCGCGAAGCGAGAGCGCCACGCCGTAGGCGTTCATCTTCTTCTCGAGGTCCGTGACCGCCGCGCGCACGGCGGGATCGGGCGAGACGGCGCTTTGGAACGCGATCGGCGTGATCTCGCGCTGCCACGCCGCCGTGGCGGACTCGTAGGCCTTCACGGTATTGGCGAAGGTGACCGAGCCCTCCGGCACGGAGGCGATGCCCGCCAGGGCCGAGTCGAGGCGGGCGGTGACGGCGTCGTAGCGCGACTGGAGCTGCTGCGGGGTGAGCGAGAAATTGAGGGCGGGGCCGACCGGGGCGCCGGGGACCGCCGGCCCGGAGATCCCGGCGGCGCCGACGACCTGCGCGGCGGCGGGAAGGGGGATGGCGAGGACGCCCGACAGCAGGAGCAGGATCGGTTTCTTCATTGCGGAGATTCTACGAACCCCCGAATGAAGTCAGATGGGACGAAGGTCCCGAGACGGCACGGACAGGCGGCCTAGGCGGCTTGGGCCTGGGCGGCGCGCAGGCGCGAGGGGTGGACCACGCGGTTCATCGCGCGCACCAGGGATCGCCACCGGTCCGAGGCTTCCTCATATTCGTCCCGGCAGGCGGCGACCTGCTCCTTCCATTGCCGGCGCGCCTCGGCCGTCCACTCGTCGCGGCGGTGGCGGTACTCGGCCTTGGCGAGCAGGTAGCGCTCGTGCGCGAGCTCGAGCCGCTTGGACCCGGCGTCCAGGCGCCAGGAGATCTTCGCCCACAGTCGCGTGGACAGGTTCGCCGCGGCCACTTTCCGGGCCAGCGTCTCCTTCTCGACGGCCAGCCGCGCCTTCACGATCAGCGCCTCAGGGGTGCGCTTGAGCTTCCTCGCCTGTCCCGTCCAGGCCAGGAAGTTGATGAACCACTTCGTCGAGTCGAACTGCCACCAGCGGATCCCGTTGCGGTAGTCGGCCTGGAACTTGTGGTGGAAGTTGTGGTAGCCCTCGCCGAAGGTGAGGGGGGCCAGCCACCAGGAGTCGCGCGCGGTGCCCTTCGAGTCGTAAGGCCGCGTGCCGTAGAGGTGCGCCAGCGAGTTGATGAAGAAGGTCGTGTGATGGACCATGACCACGCGCAGGAAGCCGCCCCACAACAGGCCTCCCACGGGGCGGCCCCCGATGAGTCCGATGTACGTGGGCAGCGCGAACGTGAAGATCACCACGAGCGGCAGGTACCAGCGGTGCTGCCACATGACGAGAGGGTCCTTGAGCAGGTCGGGGACATTCTCGAAGCGGCGGTCCTGGTCGCGCGTGTCCTTGAAGAAGATCCAGCCCATGTGGGCGTAAAGGCCGCCCTTGAGGATGTTGTAGGGGTCCTCGTCCTGGTCCACGTAGCGGTGGTGGTAGCGGTGGTCGCTGGCCCAGTTGAGCAGGGAGTTCTCGACCGCGGCCGCTCCGAACACGAGGTAGAAGAGCTGGACCAGCTTCGAGCCCTCGTAGGACTTGTGCGAGTACATGCGGTGGTAGCCGCCGGTCACGCAGATGCTCGTCAGGACGAACATGACGGCGAAATTGGCGACGTCGAGGACCGTGACGCCGTAGCGCAGGCCGTACCAGACGGTCCCCAGCACCGCCACGAGGGGCGTGCCGATCAGGAAAGCGGTGTTGACCAGGTCGAGGGGCCGGCCGGAGGCCTGGCGCGGGAGGTAGTCTTTCATGTCCCCAGTGTAACGGATTCGCCCCGGCGATCACAAGCGCGAGGAATTGCTATTCTTGCGACGATGGCATCGCATCTTTCAGGGCCGCGCAAAGCCTCCTATCTGCTGGTCGTCCTGGCGCTTTTCGTCGCGGCCCGCTTTGGGCTCGCGCCGGCGCTGATCGGCGGGCTTTTCGCCTCGATGGTCCTCGACCAGTCCGAGCAGGGCCTCATCGCCGCCGGCGCCTCCAAGCACGTGGCGCGCTGGTCCTCCGTGGCGCTCTTCGTCGTCGTCGGCCTGCTCCTCGCGGTGGTCTTCGCCGAGTTCGTCCGCATCGGCGTGGAGCGCCTGCCGACCCTCCTCGACCGCCTGGCGCCGCGCCTGACCGCGCTGGGGGACCGTTTCGGCGTGGACCTGCCGGTCGGCAACGTCTCGGAGCTCCATGCCGCCGTCATCGACGCGATCAAGCAGAACGCGAAGTCCGTCGAGACGTTCAGCGGCCTCCTGACGCGCGAGTTCTTCCAGCTGCTGCTGGCTTTCGCCATCGCGATCCTGCGCTTCGTGTCCGACACTTCCCCCGAGACCGGGAAAGGACGCGGCCTCGACGGCGAGATCGTGAAGGAGTGCCGCGAGCGCGCGTCGCGGTTCTGCGCGAGCTTCGAGCTCGTCATGGGGGCGCAGATCATGATCTCGGCCATCTACACGGTGCTCGCGGCGATCTTCCTGATCGGCTTCCGGATCCCGTTCCGGACCATGCTGACGCTGACGACGTTCGTCTGCGGACTCGTGCCGATCGTCGGAAACCTGATCAGCAACTCGCTGATCGTCGGCGCGGCGCTGACGACCTCCGACAACCTCGCGGTCGCCGCGCTGGTCTTCCTGATCGTCGTGCACAAGGGCGGCTACTTCCTGAACAGCCGCATCGTGGGCGCGCGCATGGAGACGCCGACGTGGGCCATCCTGCTGGGCCTGCTGGTCGGCGAGGCCCTGATGGGCGTGACGGGGATCATCCTCGCTCCGACGGTGATCCACTACGTGTTCGCCGAGCTGCGCGCGATCCCGCGCGAGGCCGTCTAGACGGACAAGCCCAGCGCCGCGGCCGCCTCGCGGGCCGCCGGGGAGGCGGAGCCCCTCTGCTTCCAGACGCGGAAGAAGCGCGTCTGCGCGCCGGCGCGCCAGTCCGTCAGCCCGGCCTCGGCCGCGAGAGCGGCGGCGTCGCGGAGCTCTCGGGCGGAGCCTTCGGAGAAGTCCCGCTCGAGCTCGTCGAGCAGGCGGTCGACGCCCCGGCCCCACGGCGCCTCGATCACGGGCGCCAGGGGGTCCAAGCCGGCCGCGCGGCCGCGGGCGAGAGCGCCGCGGAACTCGTCGAGGGCTCCGGGCGCGCCCTCGGCGAATTTCCCGGCGATCGAGGCGAGGGCATGGGCGAACACGAAGCGCGTCTCCTCGCCGAGGCCGGCCGGAAGCGGCAGGCCGAGGCCGCGGAACTGCTCGACCAGGGGGAGAGACTCCTCCAGGAACTCCAGCGCGCCCGACTCCCAGCGCCCGAGCCGGCGCTTGAGCACGAGGTTCAAGACCTTCTCGCGCTCGTCGGGGCGGAGGTCGCGCAGGAGGAAATGCCGCCCGGGCGGCAAGGGACAGGTCTGCGTGCCCTGCGCGGCGTCGGACATCAGGAGGTCGACGCTGCCCTCGGCGAGCTCGCCGCCGCAGACGTAGGCCTGGACCTTCTGTCCCGGGAGGATCGCGGCGAAGAACGAGCTCGTCCAGCGCTCCCGCGTGGTCTCCTCGACGAACTCGGCGCGGCCGGCGGCCACCGTGACGCCGCCCTCCGCGCGCCGGGTGAAGCGGTCGCAGCGGACCGTCCGGCCCTGGACCTTCGCCGGGGGCTTGTCCTCGAACAGGAGGGACACCGCGTACTGGGCCGCCACGTGCTCGCTCGTCAGGACGTTGGGCTTCACCAGCTTGGCCCAGACGCCTGCGCCGTCGCCGAACTCGGGATAGTTGCTCGGCGCCTTCGCCAGCGCGGCGACGAACTCCGGCTCGAGGTCCGCGCCGAAGCCGCGCGCGAGCTCGAGGGCGCGGGCGGCGTACAGCAGGATCTGCACCGGCTCGAGGCGCGACAGCTCATCGAAGAACCAGCCGCAACTCGTGTACATCATCAGGGCGTGCCGCTGGAGCTCGAGCAGGCGCAGGGCCCGCGACCGCGACGCCTCGTCGCGTGCGCCGGGCGCGTGCGCGGAGAGGAAGCGGTCGACGGACGCGTCGGAGCGGTCGAGGACCACTTGGACGTAGGCGTCGCGCGCGGCCCAGGGTTCGCCCAGCAGGCCCGCCGCTTCCTTCTCATAGAGCGCCGCGAGCTTCTCCCGCAGGGCGTCCAGCGCGGCCCTCAGCGGCGCGCGCCAGTCCTGCTGGCGTCCGCCCTCCGAGCCGCAGCCGCAGTTGGAGCGCCAGCGCTCGAGGCCGTGCGCGCAGCTCCAGGAGGAGCCCCCGGCCTTGAGCCTGATCTCTCTCCGGGGGCGGTTGCGGGACAGATACCAGGCCAGGTTCACGGGCTCCAGCCCCGCCTCCGGCAGGGCGTAGCGCAGCAGGTGCGCGAGGCCCATCTCGGCGAACGCCTCGTGGTGGCCGTAGCTCTCGCCGTCCGTGGCGACGATCGCCAGGCCGTCCTCGGCCGTCGGGGGGATCAGCGCGGAGAGCTTCTGCGCGAAGGAGCGGCTGTCGCGCATGGCGTGCTCGAAGGCGATCGAACGCGACAGGCCGCCGTCGTAGAAGAAGACCGCGATCTCCGCGCCGTCCGGCCCGCGCCAGCGGTAGGAGACTCCGGGGACCACCGGCGCAGCGGACGCGAGCTTGACGGTCGCGTCGGCCGGGGCGGCCGGAGCGGACGACGCCGACGCGGCCGTCTTCGCCGAAGGAACGACCTCGGCCTGCTGCGGCTCCAGCAGGACGAACTTCACGCCCTCGGCGGCCAGCACGGCGAGGGTGGCGTCGTCGACCGCGCACTCCGGCAGCCACATCCCCTCGGCCCTGCGGCCGAAGCGGTGCTCGAAGTCCGCCAGCCCCCAGCGCACCTCGGTCGCGCGGTCGCGCGGATGGGCGAGGGGCAGGATCGTGTGGTGGAAGGACTGCGCTATCGCGTTGCCGTGCCCGTTCAGGCGCTCGGCGCTGCGGCGGTCCGCCTCGATCAGCCGCGCGTGCGCGTCGGGGTGCGCGGTCTTCAGCCACGCCAGCAAGGTCGGGCCGAAGTTGAACGACATCCACTCGTAGTTGTCGACGAGATCGGTGATGCGGCCGTCCCCGTCCATGACGCGCGCCTCGCCGTTGGGGACGTAGCACTCGCGCGCGATGCGCGCGTTCCAATCGTGGTCGCGGCCCGCGGAGTTCTGGCGCTCGACGGTCCCCGTCCACGGGTTCTCCCGCGGGGGCTGGTAGAAATGGCCGTGCACGCACGCGCAGCGCTTCACGGGGCTATGAAAGCAATTCGGAAGCGCCGGGCCAATATCGCCGACGTCAGGAATCCGAGACAGGCGCCGACAGGCCGAGGAGGCGCCGGGCGGCATCCGCCAGGGAGCCGTCCCGCGCCGGCTTGGGCAGGAACGCGGCCGCGCCGCGCTCGAAGGCCCGGACCGTCGAGGACGGCGACGCGTCGCCGCTCAGGACGACGATCTTCGTCGCGCGGAGGCTGCGGTCGGCGGCGACGCGCTCGCACAGCGCGAAGCCGTCGATGCCGTCCGGCATGCGCAGGTCGGTGACGACCAAGTCGGGCCGGAAGTCGGCCAGCTGGTCCAAGGCGGCCGCGCCGCTGTCGACGCCGCGCACGACGGCGTAAGGAAACGCGTCCTCGAGCGTCCAGCGCGCCAGGCGCACCGCGTCGGGGTGGTCGTCGACGATCAGGATGCGGGGGAAGGAGCGCAGGTCCGACGGCAGCGCCAGGCCGCGGCGGGCGAGGGAGGCCTCCAGGTCGGCGCGCGCGACCAGCCCGCCAGCGCCGGGCGTCACGTCGGCGCCTTGCAGGGCCAGCCACCTCGTCAGCGCCTCGGGGTCCACGCCCACCGCTCGCGCCGCGTCCAAGACCCGGTACCTTCGATCCTCGCTCGTCGTCTCTTCCATGCGAGGAGGATAGGAGCCGGCGTTCCAAAAAAAGTTAAGAATCCGTCAAATCCCGTTCAAGTCGCGGCTTGACGGGGGACGCTCCATCCCGCACAATAGAGTCCATGGACGGGATCGTCGTCGAACGGGAATTGCGCCTCGCCTCGCCGCCGTCGGCGCTGTGGCCGCTGCTCTCCAACACCAACCGCATGAACCGCGCCGCGGGCCTGCCCTCCAACGAGGTCGAGAAACTGCAGGGGACGCTCGACCGCCGGGTGACCGCGCGGGTGGGGCCGCTGAAGGTCGCGTGGCGGGAACGTCCGTTCGACTACGTCGCGGAGCGCGGCTACCGCGTCGTCCGGGAGTTCGAGAACGGGCCGCTGGCGCGCTTCGACGGGAGCATGACGCTCGCGCCGGACGGGAAGGGCTCCCGGGTCCTTCTCAGCGGGACGTTCACTCCGCGCCTGCCGCTGGCCCGGGCGTTGGTCCGGCTGTTCGCGGAGAAAGCCTCGCGCGACATGGCGGACCTGGTGGCCCGGGTCGACGCCTCGATCGTCCGCGCCGGAGAGATCCCGGCCCTTCCGCGCACGGCGACGCCGGCCGACGAGGGGCTGCTCTCCGCGCGGGCGCGGGCGCTGGCGGCCTCCGGGGCCGAGAAGTCCGCCGCGCAGCGCCTCGTGGCGCACCTGCGCTCCGCGCCCGACGACGAGGTCGTGGGGTTCCGTCCTTTCGAGCTCGCCGACCGCTGGGGGATCCCGCGGCTCGACGCGCTCGGCGCGAGCCTGCACGCGGTCAAGGCCGGGCTCCTCGACATGCGCTGGGAAGTCCTTTGCCCCAACTGCTCGGTCGCGCCGGAGTCTCACGGCAAGCTTTCGGAATTGACCTCGAGCTCCAACTGTCCGGGCTGCGGGATCGACTTCGGCGTCGGCTTCGACGAGCACGTCGAGCTGCGCTTCACGGTGCATCCCTCCGTGCGCGGCGCGAAGAAGGGGATTTTCTGCGCGGGCAGCCCGGCGCACAGCCCGCAGGCGGTCGCCCAGCAGGCGCTCGCGGCCGGCGAGACGCGCGAGATCGAGCTCGAGCTCGGCGCGCGCTCCTATCGCGTCCTCGGGCTCAAGAGCCGGGGCTGGATCCGCCTGCGGCCCCGTCCCGACGGCCCCGCCGCGCTCGACGTCGACCTTGGCCGCGCGGGCGACGCCGAGGAGCGGGCCTTCCGCCCCGGCCTCGTCCGCCTGCGCCTGACGGCGCCCGCGCTGGAGCTCGTCCGCGTCGAGGCCGAGAGCTGGCGCGACGCGGGCGCCACCGCGGCGCTCGTGACCTCATTGCAGGAGTTCCGCTCGCTGTTCTCCTCCGAGGTGCTCGCGCCCGGCCTCGAGATCGGGGTCAAGCGGCTCGCGCTGCTGTTCACCGACCTCAAGTCCTCGACGGCGATGTACGAGCGCGTCGGAGACGCGACCGCCTACGGGGTCGTGCGCGACCATTTCGATTACCTCACCGCGATCATCGCCGAACGCCGCGGCGCCGTGGTCAAGACCATCGGCGACGCGGTCATGGCCGTGTTCGCCTCGCCGGGGGACGCGCTCGAGGCCGCGCTCGACATGCAGGAGCGCATCGGCGAGCTCGACGCGCGGCTGTCGCCGCGCGATCCGATAGTCCTCAAGATCGGCGTCCACGAGGGTGCGGCGATCGCGATCAACGCCTCCGGTCTCCTCGACTATTTCGGCACCACGGCCAACATCGCCGCGCGCGTGCAGAACGAGAGCGAGGGAGGCGACGTCGTCATCACCGACGTCCTGCGCGAGGACCCCGTCGCGCGCGCGGTGCTCGCGCGGCGCGCGCCGCCCGAGGAAGCGTTCGACAGCGCGCTCAAGGGCCTCACCGGCGTGCACCGCCTCTGGCGCCTGCGGCCGCGCAAGAAGTGACGCGCAAGCGCTCGTTCCCGCCGATCCTCGGCCGCAAGCCCCGTGTCCTCATCCTCGGCTCTCTTCCCGGCGACGCGTCGATCGCTCTCGGGCAGTACTACGGACATCCTCAAAACAAATTCTGGGAGCTGCTGGGCGCGGCCTTGGGAGAGGATTTGAGAACGCTGAGCTACGCGAAGCGAGTCTCCCGGCTCAAGAAGCGAGGGGTCGCGGTGTGGGACGTCATCGCGCACGCCCATCGCCTCGGCAGTCTCGATTCGAGCATCCGATTCGAGAAGCCCAACGACATACCCGCGCTGATCCAAGCGTCCGGCGTTCGTGCCGTCTTCTTTAACGGGGGGAAATCGAAGACGAGCTATCGGCGCCACTTTGGTGAGCCGCCGGCGGGAGTGGAGTTCATCGCGCTCCCGTCCTCGAGCCCGGCACACGCTTCGATGCCTTGGGCGCGCAAGATTGTTGAGTGGAGACGTCTCGCCGACTTTCTTTAGAATCATCCACCGGAGTCTACGCGGGTAGAATCTGGTGAATAACTCCGCCGTCCGCGTATTGTAGAATGCGGGCGTGAAACGCGCCCTCGCCGCCGTCCTCCTGCTGGCCGCTTCCGTCGCCTCCGCCGCCGACCCCGCCGCCGATCTCAACGTCAAGGACCTCGTCGACCGCGCCAACAAGGCCCTGCGCGGCGACTCGAGCCGAGGCCGCCTGTCGATGACGATCCAGACGCCCGACTGGAGCCGCACGCTCGAGGTCGAGGGCTGGAACAAGGACCGCACGATGGCCTTCATCGTGATCCGCGCGCCCGCCAAGGACCGCGGCGAGACGACGCTTCGCCGCAAGAACGAGATGTGGCTGTGGCTGCCGAAGGTCGAGCGCGTGATCAAGATCCCGCCCACGATGATGCACTCGGCCTGGCAGGGCTCGGACTTCACCTACGAGGACATCGTCAAGGCCGACTCGATCGTCAAGGACTACACCCACAAGCTGCTGTCGACGAAGCACGAGGACGGACGCACCGTCTATCACATCGAGTGCGATCCGAAGCCGGACGCCCCGGTCGTCTGGGGGAAAATCATCACGGACGTCGCGCTTTACGACGATCAATCCGTCGTCCCGCTTCTGGAAGAGGACTACTCCGAGCGCGGCGAGTTGATCCGCACCATCACCCTTTCGGACATCAAGGTCATGGGCGGCCGGCGCGTGCCGTCCAAGCTCGTCTGCGTGCCCTTCAACAAGCCCGGACAGAAGACGACGCTCGTCTACCGCGAGCTCGAGTTCGACATCCCGCTCAAGGACGACTTCTTCAGCTACCAGCGCCTGCAGAAGGGAGGCGCCTAACGTGCTGCGCCTGGCCTGGCGCAACGTCTGGCGCAACGCGCGCCGCAGCTCGATCAACGTGGCGGCGATGGGCTTCGGCTTGGCCGCGATCATGTTCGGACAGAGCATGATGAAGTCCCTGCAGTACCAGCTCGTCGAGAAAGCGACCGGCTCCTTCACAGGCCACGTCCGCATCCAGCGCTCCGACGTCGACGAGCCGAAGTTTCCCGACAAGTACCTGGCCGATCCCGAGCCCGCCGCCAAGATCATGGACTCCGATCCGCGCGTCCTCGCCTGGGGACGCCGATTGCACCTGACCGGCCTGATCTCGAGCCCCAAGATGTCGCTGGGCGCCCTCATCTGCGGCGTCGAGCCCGCCCGCGAGCCGCGCATCACGGAGATGTCGAAATACATCGTGGAAGGCCGCTACCTGCGGGACGGCGAGAAGGGCATCGTCATGGGCAAGAAGATCGCCGCGCGCCTGGACGTCCGGCTCGGCGAGAAGGTCGTCCTCATGGCCCAGGCCGCGGACGGCTCCATGGGGGCCGAGATGTTCCGCGTCGTCGGCATCAGCGAGACCGGGTCCGAGTCCTTCGACGGACAGATGGTGTGGATCCCGCTCAAGTCCATGCAGGACCTGCTCGGCCGGCCGGGACAGGCCAACCAGCTCGCCGCCAAGCTCAAGGACCTGAACCAGGCCGACGCCGTGGCCGCCGACTTCAACGCCAAGCTCGGCCCCGGCAACGTCCGCGCGATGACCTGGAAGAGCATCGACAAGGAGATCATCGGCATCCAGGCCTTCCAGGACGGCCTGCTCACCATCGTCCTGACCGTCGTCTTCGCGATCGTGGCGCTGGGCATCCTGAACACCCAGCTCATGAGCCTGTTCGAGCGCGTGCGCGAGTTCGGCGTGCTCATGGCCATCGGCGCGCGCCCGCGCTGGCTCGTGCGCCTGCTGCTCATCGAGTCGGCCCTGCTCGGCCTCGTCGGCATGATCCTCGGCGTCGTCGTCGGCGCCTTGATGATCGATCACTTCGGCCGCTATGGCCTGAACCTGCCGGTCGGCGACGCGTTCAAGTACTTCCTGCCCTTCCCGTCGGTGATCTTCCTGCGTCCCGCCTGGGGCGCGCACGTGTTCGCCTGCGCGACGGTCTTCGTCGTGACCATCCTCGCCACCCTCCCGCCCGCCCTTCGCGCCGGGCGCCTCAAGCCCGCGGAGGCCTTGCGGCATGTCTAAGCACGAGCGCGCCCATCCGCTCGTCGAGGTCCGCGGCGTGGAGAAGGTCTATCCCGGCAGCGCCAAGGTCGCGGCCGTGCGCGGCGTCGACCTCAAGATCGACCGCGGCGACTTCGCCTGCCTGGCCGGCCCTTCCGGCTCCGGCAAGTCCACCTTGCTCAACCTCATCGGCACCCTCGACCGTCCCACGAAAGGGGAGATCCTTTACGACGGCAGCGTCGTCTCCAAGCTGGACGTGGACGGGCTCGCGGACTTCAGACTTCACACCCTCGGCTTCGTCTTTCAATCCTACAACCTGATCCCCGTGCTGACGGCCCGCGAGAACGTGGAGTATCCGCTCGTGCTGCAGGGCGTCGGCGCCGAGGAGCGCGAGCGCGCCGCGCACGAGGCGCTGAAGTGGGTCGGCCTCGAGACCTTCGCCAACCGCCGCCCCGACCTGCTCTCGGGCGGCCAGCAGCAGCGCGTCGCCGTCGCGCGCGCGATCGTGCACCGGCCCGCCCTCGTCCTCGCCGACGAGCCGACGGCCAACCTCGACTCCAAGACCGGCGCCGCCCTGCTCGACCTGATGGAGACCCTCAACCGCGAGCACGGCGTCACGTTCCTGTTCTCGAGCCACGACCAGGCCGTGCTCGCCCGCGCGCGGCGCGTCATC
>DATNGC010000181.1:0-3419 GCA_035606075.1 Elusimicrobiota bacterium | reverse complement strand
CCAGGAGCGCGCCCGCCGTCGCGCCGCTGCCCCAGCCCACCAGCAGCGCGCGGCGCGCGCCGGGCTTCAGAAGAAGAGGGAGATGCCCCAAGAGGAGCTGCGTGGTCATGTCCGGGCCGTCGGAGGCGTCGGTCTTGCCGTTGACCTTGAGCGAGACCACGGCTTCCGCGTCCGCGAACCTCGCGACGGAGACCGTCGCCTCGCGGTCGTCGCGCGCGAACAGCACCGAGCTTCCCGCCAGGATCGTCTTCATGTCGGAGTACTTGAAGAGCTCGAGGTTCTTGCGCACCCGGAAAAGCCCCTGCCCGCGCATGTTGGGATCCCAGCGCGGCAGCCACAGGCGGTACAGCGCGAGCGCCGCGAGCCCGGCGGCGAACGCGGCGCGCCGCCGGCGAGGCGGCGGGGGCCATGCCGACCAGAGCAGCGCCGCGCCGACGAGCAGGAACACCGTCGTGCCCGAGCGCAGGATTCCCTCGACGCCGAGCCACGGAAGCAGGAGCCAGCCCATGAGGGCGCCCAGCACGTTGCCCGCCGTGTTCGCCGCGAACACCGCGCCGACCTCCGCGCCGCGCTCGGCGGTCCCGCGGTCGACCAGCCGCGCCGCCAGCGGAAGCGTCGCGCCGAGGCATACCGCCGGAGGCAGCATCAGTCCCAGGCACAGGGCGAACTTCGCCGCCTCGAAGCCGTAGAACGCCGCCGTCCCGTCGCCGAAATGCGAGCGAAGCGCGAGGAAGGCGAAGGGCAGCCGGTCGTAGAGAGGCAGGGACGCGAGGACGAAGACACCGGCGCCGGCGAGCGCCAGGCCGAGCAGGAGCGCGGGCTCGCGGCGGCGCAGCGGACCGGCCGCGACGAGCAGGCTGCCGGCCGACGCGCCCGCGATGAACGCGGCCAGCATCTCGGCGAAGGAGTAGACCGAGGAGCCGAGCACGAGCGCCAGGGCGCGCGTCCAGGCGATCTCGTACGTGAGCGCGACGAAGCCGGACAGGAACACCGCGCACTGGACGAGGACCGGCTCGAGGGCGGACGGGCCCTGCGCCTTCTTCTCCTTGACGGCCGCCGGCGGCGGCGCCGGCGCGAGACGCCGCGCGCCCAAGCCCGAGAGGACGTTGAGCGCGGCGGCCGCGGCGAAGGACCAGTCGAGGCCGAGCGCGGGGATGAGAAGGAAGGCCGCGCCGAGCGCGCCCGCGACCGCTCCCGCCGAGTTCGAGGCGTACACGCGGCCGACGCTGACCTGCGCGTCTCCGCCGGCGGCGCGGCACAGCGCGGGGATCGTGCCGCCCATCAGGAACGCCTGGGCGAGGAGCGCGGCGACGCCGAGCCAGCGCCCGCCGCCGGCTCTCAGCAAGAGCGGCGCCGCGAGAGCGAGCAGCGCGACGCCCCACTCGAGGCGGGAATAAAGCCTCGCGGCCGAGAAAGCGCGGTCCGCCGCCCGGCCCAGGCGCCAGCTGCCCGCCGACAGGCCGCCGAGAAAAACGCAGAGGACGAGCGTCTGCGCGAGCGCCGTGCTGCCGAACGCGAGGGCGAGCTGGCGCGCCCACAGGACCTCGTAGACGAGACCCGCCGCTCCCGAGAGGAACGAGAGCAGGAGGATCATCGCGTCAGTCGCGTCCCGTCGCGGCGCGCACCTTCGCGGCGATCGCGGAGAGCCGCTCCTTGACGCCCGGAGCGCGCGCCTCGAGGAGGGGCAGGACCTCGGCGCGGACCCAGTTGCGCGCGAACGCCGGGTCCTTGTTCGTGCGGTCCTCGCGCGACGCGAGGCCGTGCACGTTGAGGTACGTCCGCACCTCGGCGCGCGTCAGCGGCAGGAGCGGCCGGATCAGCGTCGCGCCGGGGGCGAGCGCGCGCTTGGGCGCGATGCCGCCCAGGCCCTCGAGACTGGTCCCGCGCAGCAGGTGGAGCAGGACCGTCTCGGCCTGGTCGTCGAGATGGTGGCCCGCGGCCACGAGGCCGAAATGCCCGCTCTTGGCCCTCGCCGCCAGCAGCCGATAGCGCTCCTTGCGGCCCGCCTCCTCCAGACCGAGGCCGCGCTCTTTGGCGACGGCGCGCACGCGCGCGCGCGCGACGCGCGCCGGGACGCCGAGCGCGCGGCCGAGCGCCAGGACCGAGGCCGCGTCGCGGTCGGCGGCGCGCCCGCGCAGGCCGTGGTGGACGTGGAACAGCTCGAGCGTCAGGCGCTTGCGCCGCGCCATCTGCGCGAGGTAGTGCGCCAGGCACACCGAGTCGGGCCCGCCCGAGACCGCGGCGAGCACGCGGGCGCCGCCGGGGAGGAGGCTCTGGGCGCGCTCGAAGGCGACGAGCTTGGACCAGACGCGCGCGGCGAATTCCTTGCGGCGCATCATCGGGGTCGTCACCCCGCCATGATAGCGCAAGGGGAGGATGGGGTGAAACTGCTAAAATCGCGCCCATGGCCACGCTTCGCCCCGCCCGCGCGGAGGACGTCGCCGCGGTGACCGCCATCTACAACGACGCGGTCGCGCGCACGACCGGCACGTTCGACACGGAGCCCAAGACGCTCGCGCAGCAGCGCGAGTGGTTCGACCGCCACGGCTCCTCCCATCCCGTGCTCGTCGCCGAGGAGGGCGGCCGGGTCGTCGCGTGGGCCTCCTTCAGCCCTTGGTCCGACCGCTGCGCCTACGCGCGCACGGCCGAGGTCTCGGTGTACGTCGAGGAGCCCGCGCGCGGGCGCGGGCTCGCGGGCGAGCTTCTCGACGAGCTCCTGCGCCGCGGCCGCGCCGCGGGGATCAAGCAGGCGATGGCGCGCATCACGCAGGACAACGAGTCCAGCCTGCGCCTGCACGCGCGCCGCGGCTTCGTGGAGGTCGGGCTGTTCAAGCGCGTCGGAGAGAAGTTCGGCCGCGTGCTGGACGTGCACGTGCTCCAGCTCTCCCTCGAGGACGCTTCATGAGGAATAAAGCCGCGCTGGCCCTCGCCCTCCTGCTCGCGCCGTCGCTCTCCCCGGCGGCGCCGTCCGCCCGCTCGGAGGACGCGCTGCGCGAATCGGTGCTGCGCCTGGCGGCCGGCGACGTGGCGGGCGCCGAAGCCGAGGCGAAGCGCGCCGTCGCGGCCGACGCGTCCAGCGTCCGCGCCCTGCAGCAGCTCGCGCGCTCGGCCAACGCCGCGCTCGACTTCACGGGCGCCGAGGAAGCGGCGACGCGCGCCCTCGCGCTCGAGACGCCGACGCCGGCGCTGCTCGACCTGCGCTCCGAGGCCCGCTCGGGGCGCGGCGACTACGACGGCGCGCTGGCCGACGCGCAGGCCGCGGTGCGGCTCAATCCCGCGAGCGGGACCTCGGTGCTGCGCCAGGCGGTCGCCAAGGAGGGCCTGCGCCGCTCGCCCGAGGAGACGCTGACCGACTATCGCCGGGCGGCGGAGCTCGACGCTTCGCTCGCGCCGCTGCGCGACGCGGCGATCGAGCGGCT
>DATNGC010000180.1:0-10013 GCA_035606075.1 Elusimicrobiota bacterium | reverse complement strand
TGCTCGAAGACGAGCCTCTCGAAGTGCCAGCGGTGAACGGAGTCTACCGACCCGAAAACTACGATGAGCGATTTCACGGCCTCGTTTCCGTGCGCAACGCGCTGGGGGCTTCACTGAACGTCCCCGCGGTGCGCACGGTGTTGCTCGTCGGCGTGGATCGTTTTGCAGCTGAGCTCCGCGACCTGGGGTTCGCGCGCGTCGTCGAAGACGGTGAATTTTACGGGCCGGCGCTCGCGCTCGGCTCCGTGGAGGTCACGCTGTGGGAGATGGTCGCCGCCTATCGAGCGATCGCCGCGGGGGGGCTGTGGGGCCCGATTCGCCTCGTGCCCGATGGTTCCGCGGCTCCGTCGCGGCGAGTGCTCTCGCCCGCAGCGGCCTTTCTCGTCACGAGTATCCTCGCCGACCGTGACGCGCGTACCGCGACCTTCGGCCTCGAAAGCCCGCTCGGCACTCCGTTCTGGAGCGCGGTCAAGACCGGCACCAGCAAGGACATGCGCGACAACTGGTGCGTGGGCTGGTCGGAGCGCTACACCGTCGGCGTTTGGGTGGGGAACTTCTCGGGCGACTCGATGTGGAACGTGAGCGGCATGAGCGGCGCGGCGCCGGCGTGGCTCGAGATCATGAACGAGCTGCACGCCGACGTCCCGAGCCGCGCGCCGAAGGCCCCGGCCGGCGTCGAACCCGCCTTACGCGCCGTCGCGGTCGAGGCGCCGCGGCCGCGTCTGGAGAGCCCGGTCTCCGGCACGATCATCGCGCTCGATCCCGACATCCCCGCCGGCCAGCAGAGCGTGCCGTTCGAGGCCGACGCCGGCGCGGGCCTGCGCTTCGAGCTGAACGGGCGCGATCTCGGCGGGGCGGGCGAGCCGCTCGATTGGATGCCCGTGCCGGGCCGCTACACGCTCGCGCTCGTCGACCGACGCGGGAAAACGGTCGACTCGACGTCGTTCGAGGTGCGGGGCGCCCTCGTCGCGCAGGCCGACGAGGCCGCTTCGTCGCCGGAGGAGGAGCTCAGCCCGGAGGCGCAATGAAGCGCCGGGGCGGTGCCAGGCATGTAGAACTCTTCGCGCGAAGAGTTCGTCGCGAGACGCTCGTTCGTTGACGCCCTCTCTCGACCGTTTGGTATGATGGCGGAGTGAACACCGACGACATCCTCGCCTTGGTGGGCCGTCTTTTCCTCGCGATCATCTTCCTCGCCTCGGCGTTCGGCAAGATCACCAACTTCGACGGGACCCTCCAGTACATGGAAGCCCACGGCATGCCCGCGACGACGTTCTTCTGCGTCTGCGCGATCGCCGTCGAGACCCTCGGCTCGACCGCTCTGATCCTCGGCTATAAGACGCGCTGGGGCGCGGTCGGCCTTTCCGTGTTCATCGTCGCGGCGACCTGGGTCTTCCACACCGGCCCCGACCAGCGCATCCAGCTCTTGAAGAACCTGGCCATCCTCGGCGGACTCCTGCACGTCGTGGCCTTCGGCCCCGGACCCATCAGCCTGGAAGGCGGAGCGAGCGCGTCATGAGCAAAGAGAAGGCCGGCCACCAAGTCCTCGCCCGCAAGTACCGCCCTCAGGGCTTCGGCGAGCTCGTCGGCCAGGACGCGGTCTCCCAGACCCTCAAGAACGCGCTTTCGACCAAGCGCATCCACCACGCCTATCTGCTCACCGGCCCGCGCGGCTGCGGCAAGACCACCACCGCCCGCATCCTCGCCAAGGGCCTCAACTGCGAGAAGGGCCCGACCGCCGAGCCGTGCGACGAGTGCACGCCCTGCCAGGAGATCGCGCTCTCCTCGTGCCTGGACGTCATGGAGATGGACGCCGCGTCCAACACCGGCGTCGAGAACGTCCGCCAGATCATCATCGAGACCGTCGGCCTGGCCCCCGCGCGCGACCGCTACAAGGTCTTCATCATCGACGAGGTCCACATGCTGTCGACCTCGGCGTTCAACGCCCTGCTCAAGACCATCGAGGAGCCGCCGCCGAACGTCGTTTTCATTCTGGCGACGACCGAGGTCCATAAGGTCCCCGCGACGATCGCCTCGCGCTGCCAGCGCTTCAAGTTCCGCCCCGTCCAGCCCGAGCCGCTGGCCGAGTATCTGGCCGGCGTCGCCAAGAAGGAAAAGATCTCCGTCGAGCCGGAAGCGCTGCAGCTGCTCGCCCGCGCCGCCGAGGGCTCGCTGCGCGACGCCATCAGCCTGCTCGACCAGTGCCGCTCCGCCGGCGAGGGCAAGGTCACGCTCGACTCCGTGCGCGAGATGTTCGGCTTCGTCCCGCAGGAAATGCTGCTCGGCGCCGCGAGCGCGCTCCTCGCCCGCGACGCGAAAGCGCTCGCCGGCTGGCTGAAGAAGGTCTACGAGGAGGGCGTCGAGCCCGCGCAGTTCCTGAAGGACTTGCGCGCGGCGTTGGAGGGCGTGTATTTGGAGAAGCTCGGCGCGGGCGCCGGCGCCGATCCCGTCTGGAGCAAGGCCCTCAAGGACTCCACCGCCGACGGCCTCGGCTTCCTGCTCAAGCGCTTGAACCGCGCCCTCGAGGAGATGCGCTTCGGCGACTCGCCGCGGCTCGCCCTCGAGCTCGGCCTGTTCTCCGCGCTCGAGGCCGCGCACGACCTGAACGCCTGGGTCGCGCGCCTGGAGGCGCTCGAGAAGCGCCTCGTCGCCGGCGGAGGCGGCGCCGGACTCCTGCCGCGCCCCGCGGCGGCGCCTCCCGCGCGAGCCTCGCAGGCCGCGCCGGCGCCGACGGCGAACCCCGCGGCGGCCGGAAGCGCCTCATGGTCGGCGTTCGTCGAGGCCGTCTCCAAGCAGAAGATCTCGCTCGGCGCCGTGCTCGCCAAGTGCTCTCACTCCGCGCGGCCCGACGGCGGCTGGACCATCCGCTTCGCCAAGCCCTTCGACCTGGAGATGGCCCAGCGCGCGCAGCAGTTCCTCGAGGAGGCGCTCGCCGCGCTCGCCGGGCGGCCGCTGAGCGTCGAGCTCGCGCTCGGCGGACCCGCGCAGGCCCCCGTGACCGACATCATCGACCCCGCCATCCCCGAGACGCCCGGCGGCGCGCCCGCGGGCACGCGCTGGAAGGACGTGACCGAGGGCGCGGGCGGCGGCGGCGGCCTCAAGAAAGCCGAGGGCGTGTTCGGCGGCAAGGCGCGCATCGTGAAGAAGCCTCAGTGAGGACGTTTATGAGAGAAGTTGACGCTCGAGAGGTCGTCTCTTGAAGAGCGTCGACAGGTTGGTCGCGGCGCTCAAGCGCCTTCCCGGCATCGGCCCCAAGCAGGCCGAGCGATTGACCATCCATCTTCTGCGCTCGCCGCGCTCCGAGGTCGAGAACCTCGTCGAGGCCCTGCGCGAGGCCAAGGCCGCCCTGCGCTTCTGCTCGAAGTGCGGCGACATGACCGACGCCGAGACGTGCCGCATCTGCTCGGACCCCGCGCGCGACCAGACCGAGATCTGCGTCGTCGAGGAGCCTCAGGACGTCGCGGCGATCGAGCGCACGCGAGCCTTCTCGGGACTGTATCACGTGCTGCACGGTTCTTTATCCCCGCTCGACGGCGTCGGCCCGGACCGCATCAAGGTCCGCGAGCTCGTCGAGCGCGTGCGCGCCTCCAACGGCGCGGTCAAGGAGGTCGTGATCGCCACCGACCCCGACACCGAGGGCGAGGCGACCGCCATCTACCTCGGCCAGCAGCTCAAGCCCTTTCCCGTCAAGGTCACGCGCATCGCGCACGGGGTCCCGCTCGGCGGCGACCTCGACTACATCGACGAGCGCACGCTGTCCCACGCCCTGTCCGGGCGCCGCGAACTTTAGGAGACGACCATGCGTTACGAGAACATCCTCGAAGCCATCGGCAACACGCCGATGATCCGCTTGAACCGGATGGCCAAGGGCCTCAAGCCCCGCATCTACGTGAAGGCCGAGTACATGAACCCCGGCGGGTCGGTGAAAGACCGCATCGGCGTCGCGATGATCGACGAGGCCGAGCGCAAGGGTCTGCTCAAGCCCGGCGGCACCATCGTCGAGGGCACCTCCGGAAACACCGGCATCGGCCTGGCCCTCGTCGCCGCGCTGCGCGGCTACAAGCTGATCTTCACCATCACCGACAAGCAGTCCCGGGAAAAGATCAATCTTCTCAAGGCTCTCGGCGCCGAGGTCATCGTCTGCCCGACGAACGTCGAGCCCGAGGACCCGCGCTCCTACTATTCCGTCGCCGATAAGCTCACGAAAGAAGTCCCCGGCGCGTTCCACCCCAACCAGTACGAGAACCCGGAGAACCCCAAGGCGCACTACCGCACCACCGGCCCCGAGATCTGGCGCGACAGCGAGGGCAAGATCACCCACTTCGTGGCCGGCATGGGCACGGGCGGCACGATCTCCGGCGTGGCCAAGTACTTGAAGGAGCAGAACCCCAAGATCAAGGTGCTGGGAGCGGACCCCGTCGGCTCGCTGTACTTCGAGAAGATCAAGTACAACCGCATCGGCGAGGCGAAGCCGTACGTGGTCGAGGGCATCGGCGAGGACATCTTCCCGGGAACCATGGACCTCAAGTGCGTCGACGACGTGATGCAGGTCTCCGACCGCGACTGCTTCATCGCGACGCGCCGGCTCGCCAAGCTCGAGGGCCAGATGACCGGCGGCTCGTCCGGCGCGGCCGTGTGGGCCGGCCTCGAGTTCGCCAAGAGGCTCACCGAGAAGGACTTCATGGTGATCCTCCTCCCCGACACCGGCATGCGCTACCTGTCCAAGATCTACAACGACGAGTGGATGCGCGAGAACCAGTACAACGAGAGCGAGGTCAAGCTGCGCGTGGCCGACGTGCTGGCCGCCAAGCGCTCGAAGGTAAAATCCTTGGCGACGGCCAAGCCGACGGACTCGCTGTTCGCGGCCATGGGAGTCATGCGCAAGCACGACATCTCGCAGATGCCCGTGTTCGAGAAGGGCGAGCCTGCGGGCACTTTGCACGAGGACGAGGTGCTGGGCCTCATGCTCAAGGGCCGCGAGATCAAGAAGATGATCGTGCGCGAGGCGATGGGCCAGCCGCTGTCGGTCGTCGAGCCCGAGACGCGCATCGAGGCCGTCCTGCGCGCCATCACGCCCGAGCGCCCGGCCGTGCTCGTGCGGACCGGCAAGACCTACGACATCGTCACGAAGTACGACGTGCTCACGGCGGTCTCCAACGCCTCGGAGGAAAAATGAACATCCTCTCCCTTCTCGCCGCGATCGCTTCGCTCTCGGCGCTGGCGCTGCCGCTCGCCGCGCAGACCACCGACGCCGCGCCCGCCGTGGCGGCGGCCGCCGCTCCGGCTCCCGCCGCGACGCCCGCGCTGGCCTCGCCGCCTCCGACCGAAGTGGAGGACGCCTCCGCGAAGCCCGCCGAGCTTCCCGCGAAGGCCGAGCCCGCGAAGGCGGCCGAGGAGCCGAGGGTCACGGTGACGTCGCCGAAGCTCGAGGAGACCAAGCCGCTGCCGCCGGAGCCGAAGAAGGAATCGGCGAAATCCGCCGGCATCGAGGCCGAGTGGGCGTTCGTGCAGGCCGCCGCCGCGGACGCCGACTCCGCCGCGCGCGAGGCCGCGATCGACAACCTGCGCATGTTCGTCCGCCGCTATCCCGAGTCCGCGCGCGCGCCGGACGCCCTGTTCCTGCTCGCCGGCCTGCAGATCAAGAACGGCGATTGGCGGCCCGCGGCCGTTTCGCTGCTCGAGGACGTTTATGAATACGCGGGCTCCTCGGCGGAGCTTCGCGCCAAGTCGACGTACCTCGAGCTCGTCGGCAGCAAGGCCTCGCGCCATCTGCGCCCGGTCCTCAACGACTTCGTCAACGGCAACGACGCCGCCGACAAGTCCGACCGGCTCTCGGCGATCTGGCAGAAGGTCGCCGCCAAGACGCCCGACGCGTTCTACGAGCCGGCCGCCGACGCGATCCGGGACTTCTTCGTGCGCTTTCCGGATCACAAGGACGCCGACAAGCTGCAGGCCGCGCTCGCGCGCCTGCACGCGGCCAACGACAAGCCCGCGGCCGCGGTCCTCGCCTGGCGCAAGCTCCTGGCGATGTATCCGGAGAGCGGCCTGCGCGCCGACGCCCAGCTGTCCATCGGCGACCTCTATGCGGACCCGCTTCGCGACCCGAAGCGCGCCATCGACGCCTACCAGCAGGTGATCGCGGACTACCCGCAGTCCTCCGACGTTCTGCCCGCGCTGGAGAGCTCCGCGCGGCTCTTCGAGGACAAGCTCAAGCAGTACGACCTCGCCGTGCAGATGGACGAGCAGATCGTGAAGCTCTACCCGAAGACGACGGGCTCGCTCAAGGCGCTGAAGGCCATCGCGCGCCTGCAGCGCGACCGGCTGAGCAAGCCCGACGACGCGATCAAGACGCTGCAGCGCCTCTCGACGATGCAAGGCGGCCAGGACGGCGTGGACGCGCTTCTGCTCGCCGCGACGATCGCGCGCCGCGACCTCAAGGACTACGCGCGCGAGGCGGCTCTGCGCCATCAGGTGGCCGACGACTACGCGGCCGCGAAGGAGGCGGCCGAGGCGCTCTACGACGCGGCGTACGTCTACGAGGACGACCTCAAGGACAACGCCAGGGCGATCGCGACCTACAAAGAGGCCGCGTCGAAGTATCCGACCGAGAAGTACGGCAAGAAGAGCGCCGCGCGCGCCGAGAAGCTGGCCGCGGCGAAGTAATTTCGCGACATATCGGGTATTGAGGGGGGATTCCCGATTTCCTAGACTCCCTCCATGCCCGCCAAGACGCCGGTCAAGTCTTCCGCGAAGGCCGCCCCCGCGGCCTCGTCCGACCCCTACAAGAAGCTCGGCGCCGCGCGCCTGCTCGAGATCCACGAGCTCATGGTGCGCTCGCGGCTCTTGGAAGAGCGGCTCATCAAGATGAGCAAGGGCGGCGACGGCTTCTTCTGGATCGGCGGCCCCGGCGAGGAGGCCTTCAACGTGCCCCTGGGCCTCCACGTCAAGAAAGGCCACGGCGTGAACCACGATTTCCTGCACCTGCACTACCGCTCCTCGGCCATCGTGCAGGCGCTCGGCGGCAAGCCGATCGACGCTCTGCGCCAGATGCGCTCGGTCGCGACCGACCCGTACTCCAAGGGCCGCAACTTCGTCAATCACTACGCGATCCCGGAGTGGAACATCGTGCCGATCTCGCCCACGATCGAGACGCAGTACTCGACGTCGATCGGCACGGGCATCGCGCAGGCGCGCGCGAAGACGGACGCGATCACCATCGTCAACGGCGGCGACGCGGGCAGCGCCGAGGGCGACTTCCACTCCTGCCTGGTCTGGGCCAACCGGCCTGTCCTCCCGCTCCCGATCCTGATCGTCGTGGTCAACAACGGCTGGGGCATCTCCACCAAAGAGGAGACGCAGCACGGCGAGCGGCACATCGCGGACTGGGCCAAGGTCTTCCCCGACATGCCGGGCAAGACGATCGACGGCAACGACGTCGTCTCCTCCTGGAACGCGCTCGACGAGGCGTTCGCCTTCATCCGCAAGAACCGCAAGCCCTACCTGCTCGAGGCGCGCTGCTCGCGCCTGTACGGCCACTCGTCCTCGTCGGGCGCCAACCGCATCCCCGAGGCCGACTGCATCGAGCTGCTCGAGAAGAACCTGGTCTCCCGCGGGCTGGCCAAGGCCGACGCCCTGAAAAAGGTCTGGGCCGCCGAGGCGGCGGCGCTCGACGCCGCGCACCAGCAGGTCAAGCAGGAGCCCTTCCCGGCCGTGGAGACGGTCTGGCAGGACGTGTTCGCCGACGGCTTGCCTCCTTCCTATCCGACCAAGGGAGGCAGCTGACATGGCCAACATGGCGCAGGCCATCCGCATGGCCCTCCACCACGGCGAGCAGAAGCTCGGCGTGACCGAGATCTTCGGCGAGGACGTGGGACCGCCGCTGGGCGGCGTGTTCACGGCGACGCAGGGGCTCGAGCGCTCCTGGAACTCGCCGCTCGACGAGCGCGGCATCATCGGCGCGGCGCTGGGCCTGGCCTGGGCCGGCGGCCGTCCCGTCGCCGAGGTCCAGTTCGTCGACTATATCTTCAACGCGATCGACATGCTCAAGCTCGCCGCCAACGGCCACTGGGCCTCGGGCGGCAAGTACAAGACGCCGATGGTCGTGATGACGCCGACCGGCTCGGGCATCCACGGCTCGATGTACCACTCGCACTCCTTCGACTCGGTCGCGACGAAGCTGCACGGCATGAAGGTCGTCTGCCCGTCCACGCCGGCCGACGCCTATGGGCTGATGATCTCGGCGATCAAGAGCGACGATCCCGTCCTCTACCTCAAGCCCAAGGCGCTTCTGCGCACGAGGGGCGAGGAGCTGCTCCCGGGCGAGCCCGACGAGAAGACGCTGCACGACATGATCGACGCGCCGCTCGGCGACCGCACGAAGTGGAAGCCGAAGTGGCCGAAGCTCGGCGAGTACTCGGTCGAGATCGGCAAGGCGAAGATCTCTCATCCCGGCTCCGCCGCGACGGTCGTGACGCACGGGCGCATGGCCCCGATCTGCCTCGACGTCGCGCGCCGCCTCAAGGCCGACGGGAAGGGCGAAGTCGAGGTGATCGACATGCGCACCTTGATCCCCTACGACTGGGAGGCGATCTCGGCCTCGATCAAGAAGACCGGCCGCGTGCTCTTCGTCAACGAGGAGACCGAGATCACCAATTTCGGCGAGCACCTGATCCGCCGCACGGTCGACGAGATGTTCTACGACCTCAAGGTGCGCCCGCGCCTGCTCGCCGGCAAGGCGACGCCCGGCATCGCGCTGTCTCCGAACCTGGAGTACTTCATCCAGCCGCAGACCGCCGACGTCGAGCGCGCCATCGGCGAACTGCTGGCCGACCCCGCCTAGTCGGCCTTCACCCAGGCTGGAGGCTGGCTCCCGAGGCATAGAACGCTCTTGCGGGCGTCTATCCGATTCCCGTTCGCCCCGGGGCTACACAAGAGGAAGTCCTTGCCCCCGGCAGTCTCATAGGTGAAGGCGGTATTCGTGAATTCATCTTGCATCCCGGCATCGCTTGCTTGAACTTGGGCGAGCTCGGCAGGATATCGCCCGTGCCTTCGCCGATAGGAATTGAGTTCACTGGCGAGCAAAGTTTGTTTGAGCCGATCCCTGGTTTCGAACTCACGTTGCCACATCACTTGACCGAAGTTCGTGGTGCTCGGGGAGAAATACGGAATCATCGGCAGTGCGCGTCCCTCTTTATCGATCTCCGCCGAGATCGAGCGCGCCCGCTCCCAGCTATCGATCCCCGATGACGGATGCGCCAAGGAAAAAATAAATTCGCTGAGAAAATTTTGAAATCGAAACCTTCTTCGCAATCCGGGCGGTCCCCAATAATAGAAGTAAGCCGAAAGTTGCAGGCGCGAGTTCATTGAGGACGGAATTGCCGAATGGATCAAGAAAAAAGACGGGCGCCCCTAAGTAACGGCACGAATATCCGAAAATGAAGAACCCAATAGTCTGCAGCGCCAGTTGTTTCCCGGATAAATTTTCCGGGTTAAAGGTTTCTCTGAGGGCTCCAAGACGCACGAACGCAGGGTAACTCCAGAAGCAAAGTGCCGCAAGGGAGAACTTCTCTCCGACGCGGCCTAGTCGCGCAGAGCTTCGGCGGCGGTGCGCCGGTCCTTGTTATCGTCGCCGGCGGCGGGCTTCGCGAGGGACTCGGCCGGCACGCAGCGACGCGCTAAGGTGCGAGTTTTCCCGCCGCTCTTCGCGTCGTCGTCGGCGAACTTCGCCTTTTTCTTACCCTTGGCCTTCCTCTGCGCCTTGTCCGTCACGACGAGGTGCGGGCCGGAAGTTTTCTCAGGGACGAAGCCTTTCGGGCATTGAATCTCTCGCCGGGCCGCGGCATCGAGGTCGGGGCCTTCCGACGACGAGGATGAGGCCTTGCTCCCTTTCTTAGCCGCGAAAGCGCCGGACGCCAGCGAGACGAGAATAACCGCGATCAGTTGGCTTCGACGGTACATGCTTTCGACAGTATGGCCCCGGCCTGGTCGGTTGTCAATCGGTCCCGGGAGATCGGACC
>DATNGC010000179.1:0-8414 GCA_035606075.1 Elusimicrobiota bacterium | reverse complement strand
TAAGACCCCGCCGCGGTCCCTTCAGCGGCCCTATACTTTTCGCATGAACCGAGCCAACCGCCGCTCCTCCACGTGGATCCAGCTGTGCGCCCGCCTGACGCTCGCCGCTTTCGCCGCCGCGCTTCCGGGACCGGCGGCCTGGGCTCAGGCCGTCGAACGGGTGGTCCCCGTGACGGCTCCGCCCGCGGCCCTCGGTTCCGCCGCGCTCGCGGCGCCCTCGGTCCTCTCGGGCTCCTCGCTCTCCTCCCTCCGCGCCGCACCGCTCGCGCCGACTGCGCTCTCCGCCGCCCCGCTCGCGGCGCCGATGGCCGCCGCCGCCCCGCTGGCCGCCGCTCCGGCGCTCGCCGCGGCCGCCGCTCCGTCCGCCGCGATCGAAGCGGCCCAGGCCGCCGTCCCCGCCGCGCTGACGGCCGCCGCTCCCGCGCACGTCTCCGCCGCGACCCCCGCCGAGCGCGCCGAGGCCCCCGCGGTCACCGCCGTCGAGTCGCTGAACCTGATCGGCGGCGACGCCCGCAGCGGCAGCGCGGGCCGCAACGCGATCGTGCGCTACGACGGCGGCCGCGGCGGCAGCGACGGCGACGACGGCAACGGCGGCGGGCGCGCGCCCCTGCCCTCTCCGTCCCAGGCTCCCGTCGTCGCCTTGACCAAGGTCTTCTTCCCCGGCACCGGCGCGATCCGCCTCAACGTCAACAGCCAGGACTTCGTCTCCATCATCAACGCCGCCATCCGCGGCGGCGGCTACGCGGTCGCCGCGACCGTGGGCAAGGACACGGCCCAAGGCCACAACTCGCTCGCCACGCTGGTGAAGATCACGATCGACCGCACGGGCGCCAAGCCGGCCGTCGAGATGACGGTGCTCCGCCCGGTCAAGATCGACGGCTACGACAAGACCGCCGAGGGCGTCGCGCTGGCCAAGGTCTCCTATCCCCAATCCCAGCCCAGCGATCCGTCGCGCCTGAGCGACCTCGGCTCGCTGGCTCAGCACGTCGTCGAGCAGTTCGCGGCGCTGGACCCGGAGATCCCCGCGAACGTCGTGTCGCGCATCATGGACGAGAGCAGCGTCGAGCGCCTGACCGGCCTGATCTCCCAGAACATGCCCTTCTCCCTCCCGGTCCAGCTCTCCCTGCTCGCCGCGCCCTCCACCGAGGCGCGCCTGCAGGCCGCGATCCTGGAGATGACGGCGCACTTCAAGGCGAAGACCGCCAAGGCGCAGGCCGCGGCGAACGGCGACCAGGCCAAGAACCCGCTCGAGTCGGTCGAGACGCTCAAGGCCAAGATGGCCGCCATCGGCATGCCCGAGGCCATCCAGGCGACGATGACCAAGGAGTACGAGAAGTACTCCCAGATGAACCCCAAGGACTCCGAGGCGCAGAAGAACCGCACGTACCTCGAGTGGATGCTGGACATGCCGTGGGGCCAGCGCACGGAGGACAAGCTCGACATCGCCCAGGCCCGCGCCACGCTCGACGCCGACCACTCCGGCCTGGACGTGGTGAAGGAGCGCGTGCTCGAGTTCCTCGCCCTGCGCAAGAAGACCGGCTCCAAGAAGGGCGCGATCATCGCCTTCACGGGGCCTCCCGGCGTGGGCAAGACGTCGATCGCCGCCGCGATCGCCCAGGCTCTCGGCCGCAAGTTCGTGCGCCTCTCGCTCGGCGGCGTGCACGACGAGTCGGTCCTGCGCGGCCACGGCCGCACCTACGTCGGCTCCATGCCCGGCGAGATCATGCGCCAGATGAAGAACGCCGGCACGATCAACCCGGTCATGCTGCTCGACGAGGCCGACAAGCTCGGCCGCAACGGCAACCAGGGCGACCCGACGGCCGCCCTGCTCGAGATCCTGGACCCGGCGCAGAACAACACGTACCGCGACCGCTACCTGGACGTCCCTTATGACCTCTCCGAGGTCCTGTTCGTCGTCACCTCCAACGAGCTCTCCAACATCCCGGAGCCGCTGCGCGACCGCATGGAGATCATCGAGTTCGACGGCTACACCACGCTCGAGAAGATGGCCATCGCCGAACAGCATATCATCCCGCAGAAGCTCGGCATCGCCGGCCTGACCGACGCCGACGCGAAGCTGACGCCGGCCGCGATCCGCCGCGTCATCGAGGGCTACACGATGGAGGCCGGCGTGCGCAGCCTCCGCGAGAAGATCGAGGCGATCATGCGCAAGGTCTCCGCCTGGACCGAGACCAAGGGCGAGAAGACCCCCGGCGTCATCGACGAGAAGGACGTCGCCAAGTACCTCGGCGTGCCGCGCTTCAGCGCCCGCCAGACGGCGCAGAACGGCGTCGGCGTGGCCACGGGCCTGGCGGTCAACACCTACGGCGGCAGCACGCTCAACGTCGAGGTCTCCTACGAGCCCGGCTCGGGCCAGCTCAAGCTGCGCAAGCAGTTCGGCGACGACATCGAGGACTCGGCCAAGAACGCCTACAAGTACGTGAAGACCCACGCCCAGCAGTACGGCCTGGACCACATCGACTTCACGAAGATCGATCTGGACCTGGACCTCACCCCGGCCGGCAAGGTCGACGGCCCGTCGGCCGGCGGCCTCATGGTGACCGCGATCATCTCCGCGCTGACCGGCCGCTCCGTGGCGCCGGGGCTGGCGATGACCGGCGAGATCACGATGCGCGGCGACATCCTGCCCATCGGCGGCCTCAAGCAGAAGGTGATGGCCGCGCACCGCATGGGCTACAAGGAAGTCATCTTCCCCTACGCCAACCTCAAGGACATCGAGTCGATCCCGCAGGAGGTCCGCGACGGCATCATCCTCACGCCGGCCAAGACCTACGACGACATCTATCCTCACGCGGTGGTGAAGGAAGTCACGGGCGTGCCGGCCTCGACGCCGGCGCCCGCGGCGGCCGCGCCGTCCGCGCCCGTGACGTTCGTGGCGGCTCCGGCTCCGGCCAAGGCCGAGTCCTGGGGCTTCGGCGCGCGCATCATGGCGATCCTGCGCGCTCTCAATCCGTGGTCGACGCGGCGGTAACGACATAAACCAGGCGTAAAGGACAACATGATCCGATTCCGGCGTTCGTTCCTCGTGCTCGTCGCCGCGGCTTCTCTTCCGGCCGCGTCCATGGCGCAGACGGTCGCGCGCGCCGTTCCCGTCGTGTCCCCTGTCGCGGGCATCTCGGGCGCGATCGCGGCGCCGCTGGCCGCTCCGCCGCTGTCGGCGCCGTCCGCCCTGAGCGCCGCGCCGCTGGTCGCCGCTCCGTCGCTGTCCGCACCCTCGCTGTCCGCCGCGCCGCTCGCGTCCGCGCTCCCCGCGGCGGCCGCCTTGCCGGCCGCCGCCGCCCCCGCGGTTTCCGCGATCGGTCCCGCCGCGTCCGCGCCCGGCGCCGCTCCGGCGCTGAAAGCGATGAGCCTCCAGTCCGCGTCGTTGGCCTCGTCCGATCTCGGCGCCGAGGGCGCCCGCGCGCTGTCCGAGCGCGCCTTCGACGGGTCCTTCGCCGCCGCCAGCGACGGTCCCGAGCGCCCCGGCTCTTTCTCGCCCTCCGACGGCGACGTCCGCGCCGTCGCGAACATGTTCGACCATTTCCTGCGCGAGAGCTCGACGCCGGGACAGCTGCACACGGAGGACAATCTCGTCGTCGAGGCGGCGATGGTCGGCCAGAAAGGGCCGGTCGCCAAAAAGCTCATCAAGCTTCTCGTCGGAGACGGCCGCTTCATGGCCCTTTCGGGCAGCCGCTACGTCTACAGCGACCTCGAGGAGCGCTTCTCCGGCGATTTCGATGACGGCGAGATCAATCGCGCCGGCAAGCTGGCCAAGCAGGGCGTGCGTCTGGTCAACGGCTCCGGCCTGAGCGACCACGCCCAAGGCGTGACCGCGCTCGGCGACGCGTACGAGATCCTCAAGAACCGCGACGCGAAGGCCGCGAGCGAGGTCGCCATCCTCTACCAGAACGCCGCCTTCGAGCTGCTGCGCGACGTCCTGCGCGAGAAGATCGGGGTCCTGGGCGACAAGGTCCAGACCCAGCCCGAGTACGAGAGCGAGCGGGCCCGGGCCGCGGCGACGCTCAACGCGCTCAACGACATGCACTTCGGCGCCGGGCTGAAGGATCCGTCGTTCAGCGCCGAGACGGAGGCGGAGCTGGAAGAGCTCGTCGGCGACCTCAAGCCGGCCAAGCGCCACGACAACCAGGAGGAGGGCCGCCAGATCGCGCGCGGCCTCCAGATGCTGCACCTCATGCTCCAGGGCGAGGGTCCCGGCGGCGTCGCGCCGCGCGACGGCTCCGCGCTCGATCCTCGGACCGCGCAGCGCCCCAACGACGCCGCGGCTCCGGCTGAGAAAAAGAAGATCTTCAAGCCGCTCGACACGTACACGTACAAGGCGCTGTTCGACTACGGCACGGACATCACGCAGAAGGCCGCCGACGGCAAGATGCGGCCCATGATCGGGCGCAAGGCCGAGCTGCGGCAGATGGTGAAGACCCTGCTGCGCGTCGAGAAGAACAACCCGCTCGTCATCGGCGAGAAGGGCGTGGGCAAGACCGCGATCATCAACGGCCTGGCGCAGATGATCGTCAACGGCGAGATCCCCGAGCTGTCCGGCAAGAACATCGTCAAGATCGACCTGAACAAGGTCGTCGCGGGCACGCAGAACCGCGGCATGTTCGAGGAGCGCATGCAGGCGATCATCGACGCGGCCAAGAGCTCCAACGGGCGCGTGATCCTGTTCATCGACGAGATCCACATGATCGTCGGGGCGGGCTCGGCCTCCGGCACGCAGGACGCGGCGCAGATCCTCAAGGAGTCGCTGTCCGACGGCTCGCTGTCCTTGATCGGCGCGACGACGATGGACGAGTTCCGCAAGATCGAGAAGGACGGCGCGCTGATGCGGCGGTTCAACCCGGTCAAGCTGCTGCCCCCGACGAAGGAGGAGGCCGAGGCGATCGTCGAGGGCGTCAAGCCGATCTACGAGAAGAAGCACGACGTGACCATCCCGGCGGGGACCGTCAAGGCGGCGGTCGCCTTGGCCGCGCGCTACGTGACGGACCGGCACCTTCCGGACTCGGCGCTCGACCTGATGGACGACGCCTCCGCGGAAGTCGAGCTGAAGGCGTCGGAGGCCAAGAAGGCCGGCGACGACCATCCGACGCGGGAAGTCACGGCGGAGGATATAGCGAAAGAGATCTCGATGAGGACCGGCATCCCCGCCGGCAAGCTCAACGAGGACAAGAAGACCGCGCTGAAGAATCTCCCGGCGGAGATGAAGGGGCAAGTGATCGGGCAAGACGAGGCCGTGGAGGCCGTCGCCGAGGCCGTGCAGGCCGGGGAGACCGGCTACCGCGACCCGAAGCAGCCGATCGCGTCGTTCGTGTTCCTCGGGCCGACGGGCGTGGGGAAGACCGAGCTCGCGCGCGCGCTCGCCAAGATCAAGTTCGGCTCCGAGAAGAACATGCTGCGCCTGGACATGTCCGAGTACCAGGAAAAGCACTCGGTGAGCCGCTTGATCTCGGCCCCTCCGGGCTACGTCGGCCACGACGAGGGCGGCCAGCTCACGGAGTCGATCCGGCGCAACCCGTACCAGGTCATCCTGCTCGACGAGATCGAAAAGGCGCACCCGGACGTGTTCGACGTCCTCCTCCAGGTTTTGGAAGATGGTCGTCTCACGGACGGCCAGGGCCGCACGGTCGACTTCTCCAACACCATCATCATCATGACGTCCAACATCGGCGGCTCCGTGTCGGGCGAGACCGACGAGAAGAAGACCGCCGACGGCTGGCGCGACGGCGGCGACGGCTTCGAGTACAAGCAGGACGGCATCGGCTATCTCGCGAAGCAGCTCAAGCGGGCCAAAGGCGCGTCGGGCAAGCCGTCGTCGGAGCGCTCGAAGCGCTACCTGGACGCCTTCAAGGCCAAGTACCGGCCCGAGTTCGTCAACCGCGTGGGCGAGGACCGCGTGATCGTGTTCAACGAGATCGCCGAGCGCGGCAAGCTGTCCCTGATCCTGGACCTGCGGCTCAAGGCGCTCGAGGCGCAGCTCAAGGACAAGGCGCTCAAGGTGACGCTCACGGACGCGGCCCGCGAGGCCGCGCTCCAGAAGGCGCTGTCGCAGGCGCAGTACGGCGCGCGCCCCATCAAACAGATCGTCGATCGCGAGATCAACCGGGCTCTGAAGGACGCCGAGCTCGAAGGCCGCATCAGCGACGGAGACTCCGTCGTCGTGGACTGGGACGCGGCCGCGAGCCGCTACAGAGCCGACGCGGCGAAGTAATCCTCAGCGAGACGGAAGGACGGCCCCGGGCCTCGGCGCATCGAGGCCCGGGGCTATTTTCTTGACGCAACTATCCCCGGGGATAGTTGGTATCATCCGCGAATAGGAGCCCGCATCCAAAACCATGCCCATCATCATCGTCGTCATCGTTCTCCTGCTGATCTCCGGCACCCGCATCGCGCAGGAGTACCAGCGCGGCGTCGTTTTCCGCCTGGGCCGCTACATCGGCCTGCGCGGACCCGGCCTGTACTGGATCATCCCGCTCGGCATCGACCGGTCGATGACGATCGACATCCGCACCCGCACCGTCTCCGCCGAGCGGCAGGAGACGATCACGCGCGACAGCGTCACGATCAAGGTCAACGCCGTGCTCTGGTACCGCACCATCGAGGCCGACAAGTCCGTCATCGCGGTCGTCGACGCGCAAGCCGCGGTCTATCAGCTCGCCCTCACGGGCTTGCGCAACATCATCGGCCAGCACGACCTCGATGAGGTCCTCCAGCACCGCGACAAGATCAACAAGCTGCTGCAGGACAACATCTCGGGCCTGACGGCGCAGTGGGGCCTGGAGGTCGAGCGCTTCGAGATGAAGGACGTCGAGCTGCCCGAGTCGATGCAGCAGGTCATGGCCATGCAGGCCGAGGCCATCCGCGAGAAGCGCGCGCGCATCATCAAGGCGGAGGCCGAGCTCGAGGCGTCGCAGAAGCTCGCCGTCGCCGCCAACCAGATGGCGGGCAACCCCGCCGCGCTGGAGCTGCGGCGCTTCCAGATGATCTCCGAGGTCGGCGCGGAGAACAACAGCACGACCGTGCTGATGATCCCCTCGGACTTCGTCACGCTCGCCAAGAGCATGAGCGAGTACGTGCGGGAGCACGTGAAGGACCCCGTCCCGAAGGCCTAGCGGCGCTCGATGCGGTAGATCACGTCGCGGCGAGGCGTCCCGTCCGGGCCGGGCTTCTCGCGGTTCCCCGACAGCACGCCGCCGATCTTCTCCATGGCTTTGCGGGAACGGACGTTGTTCTCGCCGACGTGGAAGATCACCGACTTCACGAAGCGAAAGGCGTGATCGAGCATGAGGGACTTCAATTCCCGATTGAACGAACCGCCCCAAAGGTTTCGCGATAGGAACGTATAACCGATGGCGACCTCGGACTTTCCCGCATCGAGGCCGTAGTAGCGGGACGTCCCGACGATGTTCCCCGTCGCGCGCTCGATCGCCGCGAACGCGCCGCCCGACTTCAGCCCCTCGGCGAAGAAGCGCTCGAAGACCGGCCGCTCATGGCGGTCCGGCTCCGGATGGACCGCCCAGATCAGCGGATCGGACGCGGCCGCGTACAGCGGCTCGAGGTCCTCGGAGCGAAGGGGCCGGAGCTCGAGCCGCGGGCCGGTCAGCGTCGGCTGGAGCTCGAAGTCGCGCGCTTCCATCCGCGCAGTATAGGATTTTTCGATCGAAGGGCCGGGCCGCCGCCGCGGCGGGCGAGGGCGCGCGCGATCAGCCAGGCGATCCCCCCCGCGAGCGCGACGCCGCCCGCGATCATCGCGGCCCCGCGGAGCCGCTTCTCCTTGAACATGCGGGGATCGATGCGGCGCTTGAGCTCCAGCATCTGCTGGCCCAGCGCCTCGACGTCCATGTCGGAGTTCTCGACGCGCGGCAGCATGCCCGCCGCCTCCTCCTCGATATGCGGCTCGACGATCTCGCGCAGCGCGCGCAGGCGCGCGTTGTAGCGCTCTCCCGCCGCCAGCCCCTTGAGCTCGTTGACGAGCCGCTCGGCCGCCTCGTGCTCGACGAGGGCCTGCGCCACGAGGCGCTCCTCCCCGAGGTCGCGGCGCACGGAGGGATAGAAGATCTTCTTCTCCAGCAGCGAGTGGACCTCGATCTCGCGGAGACAGCGGTCTCCGATCTTCTTGCGGCGCTCGTCGCTGCCCGCGTCCTCGGCCTGGCGGAACAGGCTCTTGATGAGCTCGTGGTCCTGGATCAACAGCTCCGTCGCGGTCGGATCCTTGAGCAAAGCGGTCGGCATGTCCATGTCTTCCCTCCGTCGGATGCGGCGATTATACCGGCCGTCCCGGCGGCGGTGGAGAGCGCGCGGGTCACGCTTTCATGACGGAACCGCGTGTACCAATGTTGTGACTGGGCCTTGTCGTTCCGGCGACGTCTGCTATCCTAGGGTCATGGAAACACCCGATCTGA
>DATNGC010000178.1:0-2202 GCA_035606075.1 Elusimicrobiota bacterium | reverse complement strand
CCGGCGAGGGCGCGCAGGCGCTCCTCGCTGACGATAAGGAGGTCCTTGTCCTTCTTGCGCAGGACCTCGCGCTCCTCGAAGTCCTTGAGGAGGCGCACGGTGGTCTCGATGGTGAGTCCCGCCATCTCGGCCAAGTCGCGGCGCTTGATGCCGGCCACGATGGGGTAGGGCTTCTTGGCGGCCATCATGCGCAGCAGCGTGTCCGCCAGGCGGCCGCGCGCGGGCTTGAAGGCGATGTCGCGCGCCTTGTTCTCGCCGCGGCGCACGTCGCGCGAGAGCTCGCGCATCAGCGCCATGGCGCCGACCGGGAAGCGCGTGAGGAAGTCGCTGAAGCTCTTCGCGTCGATCATGGACACGACGCTGGGCTCGAGCGCTTCTCCAGTGCCCGTGTACGGGCCGTCGTCGGCGAGCAAGGTCACCTGGCCCAGGAGATCTCCCGGGGACTCGATGCGCGTGGTCAGCTGCTGGCCGGTGCGGCTGGACTTGTAGATCTTGACCTTGCCCGTGCAGACGACGTACACGCCCTGCGGCATGGAGCCCTCGTGGAAGATCACCTCGCCGCGCTTGAAGGCGTTGGCCAGGCGCATCTCGCGAAAGGCCTTCTTGGCATCCTTGTTGCCGAGGAGCTCGTAGAAGCAGTTCTTCTTATACGGGCACCATTCGCAGTTGGGGGCGTCACGTCGTGAATATGGCACGGAGTCATTATAGCAACTTAGGAAAGGTCAAGGTTGCGGAGGTGTGACAGTTATGTCTTCGCCCCCCTTTCCGTCGACGACGGCGGCCGGGAAGACGCGGCCGTAGCCCGATTCCTCGTCCGGGCCGCGCCACTCGACGGCCAGCGCGCCGCTCAGAGGCCGCCGCTTTTGTCCGAGCAGCGCCGTGCCGTCCCAGCGCCCGCCGTCCAGCGCCGCGCGCGTGGGCGCGGCCGCTCGCCCCTCGAGCCCGGCCCGGCGGCCGTCCGCCTGGGTCGCGAACTGATCGATGGCGTGCACGCGCTTGAAGCGGCGCGGAAGCGGCCGGGCGCCGTCCCAGAAACCGCCGGCCGGAAACACCGCGTGCGTCCCCGGCCCGCCGGCCGCGCCGCGCACGTCGAGGCGCGCGGTGCCGTCGGGGCGCACGCGCAAGGTCATCGCGAAGCGCTGCCCGGGCTCCAGGTAGACGTCCTGGGCCGAGCCGGGCTTGGGATTGGCCCAGACTTTGCCGGCGGGCGAGGCGACGCGCCAGAACACTCGCCACGCGTACTCCCCCGTGTCGCGGCCGTCGGGGCCGTAGCGATGGTCCCACTTGAGGCCGGCGTCGATCTCGGTGACGGCGGCGTGGGCGCCGAGATACACGCCGGGATTATCGAGCGGGCCGGCGGTATAAGCCCCCTCGCCGGGCGCCGGAGCGTGCTGTCGGTCTAAATCGAACGCGGGCCGGGGCAAGGTCCCCCAGCCGGTGATCCCGTCGAACGAGGACGAGTCCGGCGACGAGACCTTGCGGAACCAGGAGCCGCGGGCCTTGGGATCGACGACGACGTCCGGGCGGGACGCCGCGGCGCGGGCGGAGAGAAGGGCGGCGTCCAGGGCGTCCTCGAGTCCGGTCTGGCCCGAGGCCGCGGTCGCCGCGGCCAGCAGCAACGCCGTCAGCATGGGACGCCTCCGGTTCTTAGCGCAGGGCGACGCGCTCGGCCACGTCGGCCGAGAGCTGGGTGAAGCCCGGCAGGTCGCGCACGGCCTCGAGCTCCACGTCGGTCTTGGACAGCAGGACCAGGCGGCGCAGCTCGGCGGGATCGCCGGTGGAGTCGAAGCACTCCTTCAGAGCGTGCAGGGCGGCGGCGGTCTTGCCGTCCATGGCGTAGGCCAGGGCGATCTGATAGTGCGCGCCGGCGTTCATCGGGTTCTGCTGGAGCGACTTCTGCAGGGAGCGGACCGCCTGGTCGGCCTGGCCGATCTTGTTGTAAGAGGTGCCGATTTTCTCGTACACGTCCCCGATCTGAGCCGCCGACAGCGTCAGGCGCTCGGAGTTGATCGACAGAGCCTCGTTGTAGGCGGCGACGGCGTTCTGGTAGCGGCGGAACTTGAATTCCAGGTTGCCGGAGGCGATCTTGTCGAGGACCGCGGGATCCTGCGCCGGGGCGGCCACGCGGGACGGCGTGTCGCGCACCGAGTCGCGCATCTCCTCGCCGCGGAAGTCGGCGTTTGAGGCGATCATATCTTGGGA
>DATNGC010000177.1:0-2443 GCA_035606075.1 Elusimicrobiota bacterium | reverse complement strand
TGCGGCGCGACGAGCGCTCCGGGGTCGAGCTTCTCCCCGCCGGGCGGCCGGCGCGCGGCCGCGAGCAGGCCGTCCTCGCCGGCGTGCGGGATCTCGTCCGCGCGCTGCGCGAGGCCGGACGCTACGACGTCATCCTCGTCGACGCCCCGCCGGTGCTCGCCGTCTCCGACGCGCGCCTTCTGGCCGAAGAGACCGACGCGTGCGTCTACGTCGTGCGCTGGGGCCGGACGAGCCGGCAGGCGGCGCGCCGAGGGCTGCGGCTCCTCGACGGCGCGCGGATGGTGGGGGCCGTGCTGACCGTTGTCGACCCGGCGGCGCACCGGAAATACGGCATCTGCGACGAGGGCAGCTATCCCGGCGCGCGCGCCTACTACGCGGCTCGGCCGTGAACGGGAGCGCCGGCGACGATCTCCGCGTCCTCGCCTGGGCTCCCGGCGACAATCCCTATTTCCGGATCCTGCGCGCCGAGCTCGCCGCGGCCGGCATCCGGGTCGCCGACCACAGCCTGCTGCGCTGCCTCTTTGGCCGCTACGACCTCTGGCACGTCCAGTTCCCCGAGCGCGGCGTCGCCGGCGGCCGGCTCGAGGCCAGGGCGCGCGCGCTCGCCTTCCTCGTCATGGTCCTTCGCTGCCGCCTCGGCGGGCGGCGCATCGTCTGGACGGTGCACAACCTGCGCTCGCACGAGGGCCGTCACCCCGGCCTCGAGCGCCGCATGCTCGGGTTCTTCGCCGCGCGCGTCGACCTCGCCGTCTCGCTCACCGAGACCGGCCGGCGGCTCGCGCTCGCGGCCTGGCCCGGCCTCGCCGGCGCCGCGCAGCGCGTCATCCCCCATCCCCACTACCGCTCCTGGTATCGCAACCGCGTGACGCGGCGCGCGGCGCGCACGGCGCTCGGGCTTCCCGAAACGGCGCGGGTCGTCCTCCTCGTCGGCAAGATGCGGCCCTACAAGGACCCGGTCGGGACGGTGCGGACCTTTCGGCGCCTCGAGGATCCGGGCGCGCGGCTCGTGCTGGCCGGCGAGCCGACCTCGCCCGAGATGCGCCGGGACATCGAAGCCGCGGCCGAGGGCGACCCGCGCATCCTGCTGCGCCTGGAGGAATTCCCGGACGCGGCGGCGGAGCTCTACATGAACGCCGCCGACCTCGTCGCGCTGCCCTATCTCGACATCCTCAATTCCGGCAGCGCCATCTGGGCGCTCTCCTTCGCCCGCCCGATCCTGCTCCCCGAGCGCGGCGCGATGGCCGAGCTCGAGGCGCTCGTCGGGCCCGACTGGGTCCGCCTGTTCTCCGGCGAGCTCGACGCCGAGACCCTGGATCGGGCGCTCGCCTGGGCGCAGGCGCGCCGGCCCGCGCCGCCGCCGCTCGACCCCCTCGACCCGGCCCGGATCGCCGCGGCGCACGCCGCGGCGTTCCGGGCCGCCTGCGCCGCGCCGCGCGCCGCGGGGGGCCCCCGCGCCGCGGGCGGCGCGAGCGAGGCGCCTCGAGGGGAACCCGTGGCCGACGGGACGGCGCGACGATGACATGGCTGCGCGGGCTCGCGCGCGGTCAGGGCCCCTACCTCCTGGCCGTGGCGGGCCAGCTCGGGCTCAGCGCGTTCAACTTCCTCCTCGGATTCCTCGCCATCCGTCTGCTCAGGCCCGGCGATCTCGGCCTCTACAGCATTTGGGGCGAGATCGCGACGGTCGCGGTCGGACTGCAGTCCGCGCTCGTGCTCATGCCGCTCACCGTCCACGTGCCGGCGGCCGAGGCGGCCGAGCGGCGCCTGCTCGTTCACGGGCTCGCGCTCGTCAACGCCGCCTATTCGGCCGCCGTCCTGGCCGCCGTGGCGCTCACCGTCCTCCTGTTCCGGGCCGAATGGATCCCGGGCGACGCGCCGACCCGGGCGGCGGCGGCGGCGGCGGTCGCGACCGCGCTCCTGCGCGAATATCCGCGCCAGGCCGCGTTCGGGGCCGGCCGCGTCCGGGCCGCGACGCTGATGGACGCCATCCATCTCGGCGTCGCGGCGTCGAGCCTCGGGCTCCTCCTTCTCCTGCTGCCGGCCTGGCCCGGCCGCACGCTCTTCGCCATCCTCGCCGCGATCTCGGGCGGCGCCGCCGCCGCAGGCGCCGCGGGCCTCGTCCTCGTGCGGCGGCGAGGAGCCGCGCCGGGCCGGGCCCACGGTCTCGGCGCCTACAGGCGCGTGCTGCCGGAGGTGCGCTGGGCGACGGCGGGCGGCTTCGCGACCGCCATGCAGGACCGCGCCTACGTCATGCTGCTCACCGCGCTCGCCGGCGTCCAGGCGGTGGGCGTGGTCTTCGCCGGCGGCTTCCTGCTGCGCGCTTCGGCCGTCCTCTCGCTCGCGTGGTCGCGCGTGGCGCGGCCGCGCATGGCGCGCTTCGTGGCGACGCAGGACGTGGCCGCCCTCGACCGCACGCTCTGGACGGGGGTCGGCGCGCTCATGGCGC
>DATNGC010000176.1:0-8922 GCA_035606075.1 Elusimicrobiota bacterium | reverse complement strand
GCCGCACGCGCACGGAGTCGCCCTCGCGGCCGTCGACGAGCATCCGCGCGCCGGGGAGCGGGAACAGAAGGAAGCCGCCGTTGGGCGAGGTCTTCACGTTGAGGAAGCCGGCCGCGTTCTGCTTGGCCGCGGCCACGGAGGGCGGCCGGACGGTGGCGGCCACCCGCGCCGTTCCCTTCGCGCGGACCGACGACCAGCCCGAGCCGATCTCGTACTCGACGGGGGCGGGGCCGAACTCCTCGCCCGGCGCGACCTGGAAGACCGCCTCGTAGAGCCCCAGCCGCGGGTTGATCTCGCGCATGGCGCGCCAAGGGCCGGTCCCGACCCGCAGGCGGGCCTCCTTGCCGCGCGAGGCCTTCATGCGCGCGATCCACCAGTCGCCGGCGCGGAGCTCGAGGTCGCTCTTCGGCATGAGCGAGGAGCCGTCGATCGCCAGGCGCCCCTCGGCGACCGGGACCGGCGGGAGCGGCACCAGGATATGCCGCTCGGCGACCGCCGCGGAGGAGAGCGCGAGCTCCGCGCGGAACGTGAAAGTCCCCGGCGAGATCGGCAGCCACGCGATGAAGCCGCCGTCCTTGTGGACCGTCACGGTCTCCCCGTTGATCTCGAAAAGGGCCTTCGGGTCGGAGACGCTCCCGAAGATGAACTCGTTCTCCGCCGAGAGCTGCATCCCCTCCGGGGGCCAGACGATGGAGATCGGCTCCGTGGAGGCGCGCGGCGGATGGAGCGGAGCGGCGGACGCCGGGGCGCTCAGCGCGGCGCAAAGGAGGACGGCGAACGGGTAGGTCATGCGCGGATTCTACTATATGCTATCGTCGCGCCATGCATCCTTGGCACGACGTGCAGGTCGGCGACGGCGCCCCGGCGCTCGTCCCGGCGGTCATCGAGGTCCCGAAGGGCTCGAAGACGAAATACGAGCTCGACAAGGTCAACGGCTTCATCCGCGTGGACCGCATCCTGTTCAGCTCGGTGCAGTACCCGGCGAACTACGGCTTCATCCCGCAGACCTACTGCGACGACCACGACCCGCTCGACATCCTCGTGCTGTGCCAGGAGACGATCGTGCCGCTGGCCATCATGCGCGCCAAGCCCATCGGCGTCATGAAGATGCTCGACCAGGGCGAGGCCGACGACAAGATCATCGCCGTCCACGTGGACGACCCCGAGTACTCGCACTACGAGTCGATCTCCGAGCTGCCGCCGCACCGGATGCTCGAGGTCCAGCGCTTCTTCGAGGACTACAAGAAGCTCGAGAACAAGGTCGTCGTCGTGGAGAAGTTCCTGGACCGGGCCGACGCGCACAAGACGATCCGCGACGCGATCGAGCTTTACCGCGCGCGCGCCGCCGACCTGCGCGCCGGCCGGAAATAGCGCGTCACCGAAAGGCAAATAAACGTCACGCGCCGTCTGCTGACTTCGCCGGCGGGCATCCGCTAACATCCGGTCGAGATGGACCGAATGCGACAGCTCAAGAGGATCGCCAAACGGATCCTCGCGCCCGTCTTCAGGCTCAGCGCGAACCGCGAAGCGGGGCTCGAGACCGAGGTCCGGTTTTGGGACCGCTGGCTGCGCGAGAAGGGCTCGGCGTCGCCGGACGACTTCCGCTACCACGACTACCGGTACCGCCTCGACGCGCGAGCGCCCGTCGCCGGCTGGCACCGGGAGCTCGTCGACAAGATCGCGTCCGACTTCGTCGCGGTCCTCGACGTCGGCGCGGGCCCGGTCACCGCGCTGGGCAAGCGGCACGACTCGAAGCGGCTGAGCATCACGGCGGTCGATCCGCTGGCCGACGAGTACGCGGCGCTGCTCAAGCGGCACCGCCTCGATCCGCCGGTCCGGACGCGGCGCGGCGCGGGCGAGGAGCTGGCGAGGCTGTTCGGGCGGGGCGCGTTCGACCTCGTGATCGCGCAGAGATGCATCGACCATTCCGTGGACCCGGTCGCGTGCGTGAAGAACATGGTCGAGGTCTGCCGGGTCGGAGGGGTCGTCGCCCTCGAGCACGAGGAGAACCTGGCGGTCAACGCCGCGTATCGCGGCCTCCATCAGTGGAACTTCGGCCTGAGGGGCGGCGAGCTCGTCGTCTCCGGCCCATACAGGAAGAGCATCGACGAGGAGCTGCGGGGGCTCGTGCGCTGGGAGCACCGGCTGGAGCGCGGGATCATCCGCAGCTGGTGCCTCAAGCGGTCCTGACCGCCTCTTGACGGCGGGCCGGCGCCGCGTTTATCCTATGGGCGTGTCGCCCACGCTCAAATACTTCCTCTGGATGTACCTGCGGGCGCTGCTCTGGGTCGCGTTCGTCTCGTTCGCCCTTTATCGCGCGACGCGCAGCGAGCGGATCTCGAGGGCGTTCGTCGCCGCGCATCTGGTCGCGCTCGGCGCCGGGGCCGCGACCGACTTTTTCCTGATCAACTTCGCCCCCAAGTCGTGGCTGCGCATCGAGGTCATGCAGTGGGTGTTCGTCGCGCCGATCGCGATCTTCACGGTCATCTCGCTGTGGATCGGAAACCGGGAGAAGCCGATCGCCGTCCCCGACGTTTTCATGACTCTGGCGCCGGTGGTGATGTGGGCGCTGATGGTGGTCTACGGCTGGCAGGTCATGTGGTGGTGCCACGTTCTCGGGGCCTGGTTCGTGTCCGCGGCCGGGGGCGCGGTGGACCTGTCGGCGCGCGCGGGCCCCGCCTGGGCGCGGCGCAACAGCTGGGCGGCGCGCGCCGCGGGCTACGTCGTCGTCGTGATGACGGTCTACCTGATCCTTCCGCGCACCGAGCTGCGCTGAGGCGTCAGAAGTAGGAGCCGAAGAAGATCCGGCGGCGGCGGGGCTTCGCGAAGGACAGGTCGTTGACGGGGTCGCCCGACTCGATGTTCGCGGCGGCGCGGCCGAAGCGCTCGAGGAAGGTCGTGCGCAGCACGCGGCCCGACGACTTGCGGCTCTCGATCAGGCCGTCCCCGCCCGTGAAGATCATCACGTGCGTCACGCGGTCGGACGTCTCGCCGTCGGTGAGGAAGACGAGGTCGCCGGCCTGCAGTTCCTTGCTGCGGATCGGGCGCGCCTTGAGCTTCTGCTCGTGCGCGTCGCGCGGGACGTCGCGGCCGTGCAGGCGGTACGCCAGGCTCACGAGGCCGGAGCAGTCCACGCCGATCTTCGGGTCGGCCTGCACGCCGGAGCGGCCGCCCCAGTAGTAGCTCGTCCCCAGAAATAGCTCCGCGGTGCGGATGATCTCCGCGCGCGAGGCGGGGGTCGGCTCGGCCGGCGGGACGTACAGCTCGCTCGCCCCGATCTCGCCGATCGTGCCGTCCAAGAGGCGGACCCTGGCGGTGCCCGACGACTCCGACAAGCGGTCCAGGCGCGTGCCGACGGACAGCGTCAGGATGTCGGGACCGCGGTGGACCAGCGCCTGGCGCAGGCGCACCACGGCGTTCGCCGGCGGCGGCGCGGCGGCCGTCAGGTCCTCGGCGCGCATCCAGCCGGGAAAGCCCTGCCAGGCGGAGGCGGGCAGGAAGCTGTCCTGCTCCTCGGCGCGCACGCGGACCCAGTCCCCCTTCGCCTGGAGCACGGTGACCGTCTCGCCGTACAGGAGCTGGGAGAGATGCTCGTCGTCGTCCAGCGCGACCTTCGCGCGGCGCACCGGCTTCCTCCATAAGTCCGCGACGGGGACCCCGACCGCGAGCGTCCGGGGCAGGTCGGGCCCGATGACGTAGGCGAGTCCGCGCTTGTTGACGCGCCAAGCCTTGTGGAAGGCCGCGCGCCCGTACACGTGCCGGACGTCCCCCTTGCCGCGGCCGGCGGGGTCGAAGACCACGACGTCGCCCGCGGCGGTGAAGCCGGCGACGACGACGAGATGGCCGGACGTGCGCTTGATCGGGGCCCCGGGCAGCTCGCCGTCGCCGAACGTCACGCTGACGACGACCGGGCGTCCTGCGGCGACCTCCCGCTCGAGATCCGAGATCGACTCGAGGCGCTCCACGCGCGCGTCGAGCCCGAACGACGCCGCGTAGGCCGCGTTGGCCGGCCAGTTGCCGAACAGCTCGGAGCCGCGGTCGCGCACGGCGAGGGCGACCGTCTCCGTCGGCTTCTTCTCGCCCCAGAACTCCAGGACCATCGCCAGCGACGTCGGCGAGCAGACGTCGTGCTTGTACTTCTCCTGCTCGTCGCGCTGCGAGCGCGGCGCGAGGGCGAGCTCCCGCGTCCAAGGCCCCGTCGACGGGGCGGGGGGCGCGTCGGGAGCCGAGGCGTCCGACAGCGCGAGCGCGACCGAGCGCAGGCGGACCGGGCGGCGGCCGGCGCGCAGCCTGACGCGGAAGCGCGCGGCGGAGGCCGGGGACTTGAGCTTGAGCTCGTCAACCTCGAGCGCGGCGGCCGCGTCGTCGGACTTGGGCGCCGACGCGAAGCCGTCGGAGGTCTGCGTGCCGAGCACGTACCACTCGGACCAGCCGGCGGACGTGCGGACCTTGGCCGAGAGCTCGACCTCGCCGCCCGGGGGGACGTCGGCGGCGAAGGAGCCCACGACGTTGTCGAACGGAGCGGGGGACTCGATGTCCGCCGACTCGAGCGTCCCGGCCGCGGCCTTCGTCCGGAAAAGGCCTTCGGCGAACGGGAGCGGGGACAGGCCGGAGGCTTTCGCGCTCGCGGCGTCGAGAGGCGTGCGGACGACGACGTTATGGTTCATCGCTGAGCTGGGGACGGCGGCCGTCAAGACGGCGACGAAAAAGCCGAGCGGCCGCGAGGGCCGCTCGGCTTTTTCGAGCATCGACCGGCTTACTTGACGAGCTTGTTGGCCGGATTGTGCGGAGGATCGTTGGGGGCGCGCGGCGTGACCTTCGGGTTGTCCTTGAAGGACGGCGTCAGGTCCGCGTTGATCTTCGCCCAGGTCGGGTTCTCGTCGACCGAGCCGACGATCGCGCCGATCGGGCACTCGGGCAGGCAGACCCCGCAGTCGATGCAGACCTCGGGATTGATGATCATGAACGGCTTGTCCTGGTACGTGCCGGGGTGGATGCATTCCACCGGGCAGACGTCCACGCACGCGGCGTACACTTCACCGAGACAACCTTCGACGATCACGTGAGACATGGAAGCTTCCCCCTTGATTGAACGCGTGGCGCGGGCGGCCAAAACGCGTTATACTGAGCCAACGTGTGATGCATCGTACATCATCGACCGTTGCGTGTCAAATTCTTGCGGGCGCCTGCCTGCTGCTGGCCGCGGCCCCGGCCCTCGCGGACGACGCGGGGTCGTTCGCGGCGCCCAAGCCGTACGCCGCCGCGCCGCCGGCCAAGATCGAGGTCCTGCTCAAGCGTCTCAGCGAGATCCGCCTGTTCGGCAGCGCCTCGCTCAACTGGCGCAACGTCGGGCCGCGGACGCCCGGCTTCGAGACGCAGATCCAGAACGAGGTCTATCTCGCCGACATGTACTTCGGGGCGGAGGGCCCGGCGCTCGAGGGGGTGCCGTTCCATCTCGAGATGAACGTCCCGACGGCGCTTCAGGGCCAGGTCCAGCTCTATCAGATGTTCGCCGAATACGACCGCGTCCGGCGCATCCGCCTGCAGGCCGGAAAGTTCCTCGTGCCCTTCGGCCGCTACAACGAGCTCTACCGTCCCGACCAGTTCCTCACCGTCACGCGCCCGCTCCTGTTCGCGTCTCCGGACAGCATCGACCTCGTCGTCCGCCCGAACTCCCCGCGCCCGCCGGTCAGCGCGGGCTACACCGACATCGGCGGCCGCTTCAGCTGGTACCCGGTCCGCGTGCACCCGCTGATCCCGGACGAGATCACGGTCTTCGTGGTGAACGGCCTCGGCGAGAGCACCAACCGCTCGCGCGCCTTCCCGAACCCGCAGAACCTCGGCATCCCCGGGCCGCCCACCAACGGCGTCACCGACGACTTCGGCCACCAGAACAACAACCTGGCCGACAACAACAACGACAAGGCCGTGGGCGGGCGCGTGGTCTTCGCGCTCGGCGACATGCGCCTGCCGTTCCCGATCCCGGAGCGCGACGCGGACCTCGACGGCGTGCTGCTCGGGCTCTCCGGCATGGGGAGCAAGTACGATCTGGAGGGCAACCTCGGCTACGAGATGTGGGACCTGAACTGGTCCTTTCAATACCAGGGCGTCAGCTTCTCCGGAGAGGCCGAGTACAGCGAGGACCAGTTCCTGAACCCGCTGATCAACCCCGCCACCGGCCTGCCCTTCAGCCCGGCCCAGCAGATCCGGCTGCGCGAGGAGATCTACGGCTACTACGCTCAGGCGGCTTTCCCGATCATGCGCAACCCGCCGTTCGGGCGCCGCCTGACGGGCGTGCTCGTCTTCAACCAGCTGTACCGGCGCGGTCCCGCGCTCGATTTCCTGCTGAACTACACCGATCCCGCCAGCGGGAGCACGTTCCCGTCGCTGACCGCCGCGCGTTCCGACGCCGTGCAGGTGCAGACGCAGATCGACAAGTACACCGGCGCGCTCAACTACCAGCTCTCCGAGCACTTCGCGCTGAAGTTCGACTACTCGTATTGGGTGATGAGCCGGGCGACCGTGCGCAGCGCCACGTCCCTCGGCTACCATGACGTCTATCAAGGCGCGCTCTCTCTGGTGATGGGATTCTGATGCGCGCTCGCGCTCTCGCGCTGCTTGCCGCGATCGCTTCGCTCTCGGCGATCGCTTCGCTCTCGGCCGGCGCGGCCTCCGCCGGACCGCTCGACCTGCCCAAGGGAGACTTCAAGACCGAGGTCGTGCAGACGATCCCGGAGAAGGACTGGACGGAGACCGTCCTGCGCTTCCCCTCGGCCGTGAAGAGCCCGTGGCCGCCCAACGACACGGTCTGGGCGCATCTGCTGGTCCCGCGGTCCCTCGCCGGACGCAAGGCCCCCGCGGTCCTCGTCCTTCCCGTCATGGCGGCGCCGAACGTCTGGATCGAGACGCGCTTCGCCAACCGCTTCGCGCGCGACGGCTTCGTCGTGATGTGGCTGGAGATGCCCACGCAGTTCCACCGGCGCCCGAACCCGTCGGAGCCCAGCGGGCAGGTCTTCCTGGCGCGGACGACGCGCCAGCTCGCGGCGAACTTCCGCCAATCCGTGCTGGACGCGCGCCGGGCGCTCGGCGTGCTGTCGGCGCGGCCGGAGGTCGCGCCGGACAGGATCGCGCTGTTCGGCATCAGCCTCGGAGCGATCGTGTCCTCGGTCGTGTACACGGTCGACGCGCGCCCGCGCTTCGCCGCGCTGCTGCTTGGCGGAGCGGGGTTTCCGTCCCTGTTGATCAACAGCTCGCTGACCGGGCCCTTCGCGCGGAAGATGGGCATCGGCTTGGCGGACTTGAAGGCGGCCTGGGCCGGCCTGGACCCGTCCGAGCATCCGGAGCTCAACGCCGTGAAGCCCGCGCTGCTGGTCAACGCGGGGTGGGACACGGTGATCCCGCGGGCCAACGCCGCCCAGCTCCGGGCCGCGTTCCCCGCGGCGCGCCAGGTGTGGGTCCCCGGAGGGCATTACACGTCGATCATCCACATGTTCTGGCTGCCCGGCTGGGTCTCCCGCCAGCTCCAGGAGGCGCTGAAAGCGCCCGCCGCGAGGGGGGCGGAAGGGGTAAAAAATCGATAAAAGCGCGGCGGAAGCCTTGACAGTCTCATGACGCCCGCTTACACTGTACGCATAGCCGCAAGCACGAGGGAGGACGTTTATGAAGATTTTGCGCGTGTCGGCGATGGCCTTGGCGGCGGCGCTCGGGTGCTCGATCGGCTGCGGCGGCAGCGCCTGCGGCGGGACGAACATCAACCAGAACAGCAACACTCCTCAAATCTCCTGCGGCCCCGGCACTCAGCAGGTGAACGGCGTGTGCGTGCTCACTCAGGGCTCCCAGAGCAAGTAGGAGGAATATCATGAAAACCTGGATTTTGCGCGCTTCGGCGGCCGCGTTCATGGCGGGCATGATGGGCTCGGTGGCGTGCGGCGGCTCCAGCTCGGGCTGCGGCGGCACCAACATCAACGCCAACAGCGCCCCGACGACGATCAGCATGCAGTGCGGTCAGGGAACGTACCTGAGGAACAACCAGTGCGTTCCCATCCCGGCCTCCAGCAACGCCGCTCCGGCCCAGAAGGTCATCACGAACTAGACTCTCGGACCCAGAGACGAACGCCCCGAGTCCGAAAGGACGCGGGGCGTTCCGCTTCTGGGACTCCCGCGCTCAGCGCGAGAGCGACACGGGGGGAGCCTGCTGGCCCTGCGGCATCGCGTTCTGCACCGCCGGGCTGTTCATCATGTCGCTGACGATCTTCTTCTGGTCGATCTGCGAGGCGTCCCCGCCGCTGTTGATCAGGCCGGTGACGCTGGGGGGAAGCCCCAGGCCGCTGGCCACGTTCGAGATCAAGCTCTTGGCCACCTTGTCGTTGGCCAGCACGTCCATCGCCGAGGAGGTCAGGTCGGCGGGAGCCTCCTTCAGGGCGCCGGTGATGAAGGAGGTGATCGCAGGATTGCCGGCGTACTGCTTGACCATGACGCCGAGGCTCGGCGCCTTCGTGAGGCCCATGATGAAAGCGATGGGATCGTGGTTGCGCATGTAGTCGTCGTTGAGCTTCTTGAGATCCGGGTGGCTCATCCAATCCTTGCCGTACTGCCGCAGGATGGGATACTTCTGGGTCATCCGGATCGAGTAATTGCGGACGTCGGACTCGTGCTTGCGCGCGGACTGCGTGAAGTCCTCGTGCGACTGCGCCTTCTTGTCGCCCGAGGCCGCGGCGGCGGCGGGCGCGGCCGGCGCGGGGCCCGAATCGCCGATGCGCACCCCCGCGTCGCCCTTGAGCATCGCGAGGCTCGAGGGCGGCGCCTCCGAAGGCGGCGCGGCCGAGGCGGCCGGCGCCGGGCGGGCGGCGTGCTGGACGGCGCTAAGGTCGAAGCCGCTCGAGTCGATGGCCGGACCGCCGCGGTTGACGGCGAGGTACCAGC
>DATNGC010000175.1:0-18472 GCA_035606075.1 Elusimicrobiota bacterium | reverse complement strand
AGAGCCGAGACGAGCTGCGGCTCGTCGGCGCGCCACAGCCGGTAGCCCACCCCGGCGTGCGACTTGCCGCGCGCGACCGGCTTGTCCTTGACCGCGGCGGCCAGAGCCCGCCGCGCCGCGCCCGACGGATCGGCGAACACCCCGAAGATCGGGCTCACGTTCACGCGCAGGGCGTTGAGCATCTTGAGGCGGTCGGCCTTGGGCTTGGAGAGCGTGCGCTCGTGCGGGATGATGGCCTTGGCGGCGCGCGGCGTCGCGCCCAGCGCGGCCAGGAAGCCGCGGCGCACCCGCGTGCGGCCGTCGAGCCGGTAGGTCTCCTCGACCACGTAGAACGCCGGCCGCGCGTCGCGCGCGAGCGTCCCGTCGGTCGTCCACTTCTTCCAGACCGCCTTCGCCCGCGCGTAGCGCTGCGCGCCCTCGCCCTGCGGCAGCTCGAGGAACACCGAGTTGCGCGGCCGGCGGCGCAGGGACGCCGCCAGCTCGGGGGGGATCACGTCGTAAGGAGGGCACAGCGCCTCGTCGAGCGAGGCGGACACGAACCGGACTCCGCGAAATGGTCTCACTTCAGCCATGCGCCATCATCGCGTTTTGGCCCGCCCCCCGTCAATGACCGCCGTCAACGAGGGGGGTCAGGCTTTGACTTTTTGACTTATTCCGCCGCCGCTCGAGGAATAAGTCAAAAAGTCAAAGCCTGACCCCATTTTCGCTAGAATGTCGCGCGTCATGAGAGTCTTGGTCTTCGGCGGCAGCTTCGATCCTCCGCACCGCGGGCACGCGGCGCTTCTCGCCGCCGCCGCGAAGAGCGTCCAGCCGGACCGCATCCTCGTGGTGCCCGCCTTTCACGCGCCGCTCAAGGACGCCCCGCCCGCGGCGCCGGCCGGGGAGCGCCTCGCGCTCGTGCGCCTGGGTGTGATCGCCCCCCTGCCCGCGCGCTGGCGCGAGAAGTCCTTCATCGACCCCGCCGAGGCTCGCGGGGGCGAGCGCGCCTACACCGTCGAGACCCTCAAGCGCCTGCGCGAGGAATACCCGCGCGCGGAGCTGCACTTCGTCTGCGGACAGGACGCGGCCGCGTCCTTCCCGAAATGGAAGGAGCCCGCGCGCCTGCGCGAGCTCGCGACGTGGTGGTACGGCGCGCGCCGCGGCTCGAAGGCCGCGCCGCCCGCGTTCTTCCGCCGCGTGCCGGGGACGTTCCCCGCCCTCTCCTCGACCGAGCTGCGCGCCTCGCTCGCGCTCGGCGAGGACTGCACGGACGCGCTCTCGCCCGCGGTGCTCTCGCGCATCGAGCTGCGCGGGAGCTACGGGACCGGCCTGCTCGAGCGCCTGCGCGCGACGCTCAAGCCCGGCCGCTACGAGCACACGCTCAACGTCGCCTCGCTCGCCGGCGCGCTCGCGCGCCGCCACGGCCTCGACGAGGGCAAGGCGCGGCTCGCCGGGCTCCTCCACGACGCCGGCCGCCGCTTCCCTCCGCCGCTGCTGGCCGAGTACGTGCGCAAGCGCCGGCTCAAGATCCCCGAGGGCGCCCTGACCGCCGCGCTCGAGCCGATGCTCCTGCACGCCTACGTCTCCGAGGACCTGGCGCGCGGCGAGTTCGGCGTGCGCGACGCGGAGGTCCTCTCGGCGGTGCGCAAGCACACGCTCGGCGACCTCGAGATGTCGCCGCTCGACAAAGCGGTCTACGTCGCCGACGCCTGCTCGGCCGACCGGCGCCACCCGGGCGTGGACGAGACGCGAGAGCTCGCCTTCGGCGACCTCGACGCGGCCTTCGAGCGCTGCCTCGCCGACAAGCTCTCCGACGCGCTGCGCCGGCGCGCCTGGCTGCACCCGCTGACGATCGAGCTATGGAACATCCTCGCCGCGCGCTGATCGTCGAGAACGGAGCGATCGTCGAGCACCTGCTCGCCGCCGCCCTGCTCGCCGCCGCGCTCGGCGCCGCGTGGGCCGAGAGCGGCTCGACGCTGGCCGCGCGCGTGCGCGAGGGCCGGCCCTGGCTCGCCTGGGTGGAGGCGCGCGAGCGCGGACGCCCGGCGCCGCCCTCGCTCCTGCTCGCCGTCTACGATCCGGTGCCGCGGCGCCTGCGCTTGATCCACGTGCCCGGCGACCTCAAGCTCGAGCCCAAGGGACGGCGCACGCTGGAGCGCGCGTATCTCGAGGCGCTCAAGCAGACCGAGGACCCCGACGCGGCCGCCCGCGCGGCCGAGGATCTCGCGGAAGCGCATCTGCGCGAGCTGTCCCCGGAGCCGGTCCCGGCGGTCTCCGCGCGGCTCGTGATCGAGCTGGCGCCCCTCGAGCCCGAGGACGAGCCGTCTCTCGAGGCCGCGCGCGAGCTCAAGGCGCGCGGGCGCCGCTTCCGGACGTGGCTCGCCCTGACGCGCCGCGCCTTCCGCGGCCTGCTGGACCGGGACCGGTCCGGCCTCGACGCCCTGCTCTTCGCTCTCGAGCTGCGGCGCGTCCCCCTCGAGAAGCTCGAGCCCGCGCGCCTGCCCGCCGACGACCTGGCGCCCGACTTTCTGGGACGGCTGCTCTCCACCGAGCCGCCTCCCGAGAACGCGCGCCCGGCGACCGCCGAGGTGCTCAACGGCGCCGGGGCGCCGGGACTCGCCTCCCGGGCCGCAAAAGTATTAAGATCGAAAGGCGTCGACGTCCTGACGACGGCGAGCGCGCCGCCGCGCGCGCGCACTTTGGTGTACGACCGCATCGGGGACTTCGCGCGCGCCGAGAAAGCCCGCGCCGCGCTGGGCTGTCCGGACGCCCGCACGGCCACGCGCCTGGACCCCTCGCGGGCCGTGGACGTGAGCGTCGAGCTCGGGCTCGACTGCGCCTCGGATTTCGGGACCGGCGAGAGCCGGGAGCCATGACGCAAGGAGAAGCCTGATGGAACTCGTCGAGGTGCTGAAGTCCGCCGTGCAGGCCGGGGCCAGCGACATCCACATCGTCATCGGCAAGCCCCCGCTGATGCGCGTCAGCGGCGAGATCGTGGAGATCCCGGGCTTCTCCAAGATCACGGCCGAGGAGTCCAAGCGCCTCATCTACTCGATCCTCTACGAGGAGCAGCGCGCGAAGTTCGAGGAGAACTGGGAGCTCGACTGCTCGTTCGCCGTCTCCGGCCTCTCTCGCTTCCGCGTCAACGTCCTCCTGCAGAAGAACGGCGTCGAGTCGGTCATGCGCGTGATCTCCTCCAAGATCCCGACGCCCGAGCAGCTGCGCCTCTCCAAGTCCATCACCGACCTCGCCGACCTGCCGCGCGGCCTCGTGCTCGTCACCGGCCCCACGGGCTCGGGCAAGTCCACCACGCTGTCGGCGCTCATGGAGCTGATCAACAACAAGTACTCCGACCACATCCTGACCGTCGAGGACCCCATCGAGTTCGTCTACGAGTCCAAGAAGGCGATCTTCCGCCAGCGCGAGGTCGGCCAGAACACGAAGTCCTTCACCAACGCCCTGCGCTCCGCCTTGCGCCAGGACCCCGACGTCATCCTCGTCGGCGAGATGCGCGACCTCGAGACGATCCAGCTCGCGATCACCGCGGCCGAGACCGGCCACCTGTGCTTCGGCACCCTGCACACGCAGGACTCGCCGTCGACGATCGACCGCATCATCGACGTGTTCCCCCCGCACCAGCAGACGCAGGTGCGCGTGCAGCTGGCCGTCGTCCTGCAGGCCGTCGTCTGCCAGCAGCTCGTCCCGCGCAAGGACGGCGAGGGCCGCATCGCCGCCCGCGAGGTCATGATCATGCAGCCCGCGATCTCGAACCTGATCCGCGAGGGCAAGACGCACATGCTCTACCAGGCCATCGACACCGGCGCCAAGCACGGCATGATCTCGATGGACAAGGCCTTGTCGGAGCTCGTGCGCCAGGGCCTGATCGCCCCCGAGGAGGCTCTGACCCGCGCCAACAACCCGGAGACCTTCAAGCAGCTCGCCGGCATCACCGGCCGGGGCGGCGCGTCGCTGATGTAGGATGGACGGACTCGACCGCGTCAAACTGCTGCGCGCGCTCGCGCTCTTCTCGACCCTGCCGGAGGCGCGCCTGAAGCCGCTGGCGGAGAAGCTCGAGGCGCTGACCGTCGAGGACGGCCGGGCCTTCATCGTCGAGGGCGCCAAGAGCGGCGGCCTCTACTACGTCCTCTCCGGCCGGGTGCGCGTGGCCAAGCGGCTCGGCGAGGGCGGCGAGAAGGACCTCGCTTTCCTCGGCGCCGGCGACTGCCTCGGCGAGATGGACGTCCTCCGCGAGGACGGCGTCAGATCGGCGAGCGCCTACGCCGCGGGCCGGGCCGAACTGCTGCACCTCAAGAGCTCCGACCTCAAGACCTGGCTCGACGCCGATCCCGCCGACGCCGCGCGCTTCTTCGCGAGCCTCTCCGAGATGCAGTCCGGCCGCCTGCGCCGCACGTCCGACGAGGTCGCGCTGCTCTACGACCTGTCCCAGCTGCTGCTCACGCCGCAGGCGACGGCGGCGGGCCTGCTCACGCACGCGCTCGAGCGCGTGACGCCGCACCTGCAGGGCGCCTGGTCGGCCGAGGCGCGCGCCTACAACCAGTTCGAGGACGAGCTGGACCTCGTGGCGCGCCGCGGGACGCCGATCTCCTCCGACGCCTCCGAGCCCGCGCCGCGCGCGCCGGCCGACATGGCGTGGACCGACGACCGCACGCTCGTGCTGATGCTCAGCGCGCCCAAGCGCCGGCTCGCCCAGCTGCGCTTCCGCGCCGACGCGGCGCTCACCGACGCCCAGCGCGCCGAGGCCGCCCGAACGCTGGGCGCGGTCGCTCGCCTGCTGACGTCCGCGCTCGAGAACATCGAATTCCGCACCGACGAAGCGCTCCGAGAGCGCCTGAGGAAAACAAGCCATGGCCCGAGCTTTTAAATCAGTCGCCGTCGCCGCCGCGCGCGTCGCGGACGAGCGCAAAGCCGAGCAGATCCAGGTGCTCGACGTGCGCAAGACGAGCCCGGTCGTCGACTACCTGGTGCTCGTGACGGCGCTGTCGCGGCCGCACATCGAGGCGCTCGAGCAGAAGATCGTCGAGGCGATGGAGCAGGGCGGGCTCAAGGTCCACCACCGCTCGCGCCCGCAGACCGACGCGTGGCGCGTGCTCGACTTCGGCGGCGTGATGATCCACTTGATGAGCCCCGAGGCGCGCGAGCTGTACGCGCTCGAGCGGCTGCACGACGGGGCCAAGGAGGTCGCATGGCGGAGCTGACGGAGTTCCTGAAGGCGACCGTCGCCTCCGGCGCCAGCGACCTGCACCTCGTCGTGGGCAAGCCCCCGCTGGCGCGCATCAACGGGCTCATGCAGCCCATGCCCGGCGCGGCTCCGATCGACGCGGAGGAGTGCGAGAAGCTGATCTACTCGGTCCTCACGGAGGCCCAGCGCGCGAAGTTCGAGGAGCGCTGGGAGCTCGACGGCTCGGTGAGCATCCCCGGAGCCTCGCGCTTCCGCCTCAACGCCTTCCGCCAGAAGAACGGCGCCGGCGCGGTGTTCCGCACGATCCCGACGAAGATCCCGACGCCGGCCGAGATCGGCCTGATGCCGTCGATCGCGAACCTAATCGACCTGCCGCGCGGGCTCGTGCTGGTCACCGGGCCGACGGGGTCGGGCAAATCGACCACGCTGGCCACGCTGATCGAGCAGATCAACCAGAAGAGCCGCAAGAAGATTCTGACGATCGAGGACCCGATCGAGTTCGTCTACGAGGCCAAGAGCTCGGTCGTGCTCCAGCGCGAGGTCGGCACCTCGACGCAGTCCTTCGCCGAGGCCCTGCGCCACGCGATGCGCCAGGACCCCGACGTGATCCTGATCGGCGAGATGCGCGACCTGGAGACGATCCAGCTCGCGCTGACCGCGGCCGAGACCAGCCACCTCTGCTTCGGCACGCTCCACACGCAGGACGCGCCGTCGACGATCGACCGCATCATCGACGTGTTCCCGGCGTCGCAGCAGGCGCAGGTGCGCCTGCAGGTCTCGACGGTCCTGCAGGGAGTCGTCTGCCAGCAGCTGCTGCCGCGCAAGGGCGGCGGGCGCGTCTGCGCGCGCGAGTTCCTGCGCGTGACGACGGCCGTCGCGAACCTGATCCGCGAGGGCAAGACGCACCAGATCTACGGCGCGATGGAGGCCGGGGCCAAGCACGGCATGATCGGCATGGACCAGTACCTCGCGTTCCTGATCAAGCAGGGCCTCGTCGAGCCCGACGAGGCGCTCTCCGTCGCGCACGACGCGTTCACGGTGCGCTCGCTCGCCGGACTGCCGGCCGGGGCCGCGCCCGCCGCGTCATGATCGTCGCGCGCCTGCGCCGCACCCTGGCCGCCAAGGCGGCCGATTGGGCCAAGGCCGAGGGCCTGACGCTTCCCGCGGCCTTGCCGCTGGCCCCGGCGCCGTCGCACGTGAAGGCCGACTTCTCTTTGCCTTGGCCGCTGGCCATCGCCAAGAGCGCCAAGCGCAATCCCGTCGAGCTGGCCAAGTCGCTGGCCGCGGCCCTGTCCGCCGATCCCGAGATCGAGTCCGCGACGGCCTCGCCGCCCGGCTTCGTCAACGTCGTGGTGCGCGGCTCGGCCCTCGTCGCCAACCTCAAGGCCATCACGCTGAGCCCGAAAACCTACGGCCAGGAAGAGGGCGGCTCGAGGAAAAAGACGATCATCGAGTTCGTCTCCGCCAACCCGACGGGCCCCCTGCACATGGCCTCCGGCCGCGGCGCGACGCTCGGCGACGCGCTGGTGCGGATCATGCGGCGCCTCGGGCGCGCGGTGGCGGCCGAGTACTACGTCAACGACGGCGGAGACCGGACCATCCTTCTCGGGGAGTCGATCCTCGCCCGCTACAAGCAGTCCAAGGGCGAGGACGCGCAGGTCCCCGACAAGGGCTACCAGGGCGACTACCTGATCGATCTCGCCGCGCTCGCGCCCATGGAAAAGTCGTCATGGAACGCCGAACAGTGGGGCAAGTACGCGATGGCCGCCCTGCTGGCCTCCCACAAGGACGACATGAAGGTCTTCGACGTGACCTTCGACCGCTGGTATCTGGAGAGCGAGCTGTTCGCTTCCGGGAAAGTCCCGGCCACGCTCGATTATCTGAAGAAGCGCGGCATGGTCTTCGAGAAGGACAACGCGGTGTGGCTCGGCACGCTCAACGCCGAGGGCTCCACCGACGACAAGGACCGCGTGCTGGTCAAGTCCACGGGCAAGCCGACGTACTTCCTGCCCGACATCGCCTACCACAAGGACAAGTACGACCGCGGCTTCGACCGCGTCATCGACATCTTCGGCGCCGACCACCACGGCTACGTGCCGCGCATGAAGGCCGCCATCGCGGCGCTGGGCAAGGAGCCCGAGTCCTACCACGCGATCGTGCACCAGCTCATCCACCTGTTCCGCGGCGCGGAGTCGGTGAAGATGTCCAAGCGGGCGGGCACGTTTATTTCGCTTCGCGAAATAATCGACGAAGTCGGCAAGGACGCCTGCCGCTTCTTCTTCGCCCTGCGCACGCCGGACAGCCACCTGAACTTCGACCTGGAGCTCGCCAAGAAGCAGTCGAGCGAGAACCCGGTGTTCTACGTGCAGTACGTCCACGCGCGCATCTGCTCGATCTTCCGCAAGGCCGACGAGACGGGCCTGCTCAAGGCCGGCGCGGACCTGCCGATGCCCAACGCGACCTACCTGACCTCGCCCGACGAGCGCGCGCTGCTGCTTAAGCTCGCCTGGTTCCCGGAGGCCCTGCTCGACGCCGAGAAGGTGCTCTCGCCGCACCCGCTCGCGAACTACCTGATGGAGCTCGCCGGCCTGTTCCACCCCTTCTACGAGCACTGCCCCGTCGTCACCTCCGACGACCCCGAGGTCGCCAAGGCCCGCCTGCTTCTCATCGCCGGCGTGCGCGACGCCATCCGCGAGGGCTTGGACCTGCTCGGAGTGTCGGCTCCCGACTCGATGTAGGGGTCAGGCCTTCACTTATTCAACTTTTTCGCGAATAAGCGGGTCAGGCCCGTTTCTTTCGGACGATGTCGAGCAACTCGATCTCAAAGATGAGAGTCGCGCCACCCGGGATGACGGGCGGGTGGCCCTGGTCGCCATAGGCCGCGTCTGAAGGGCAGACAAGCTTGGCCTTCTCTCCGACCTTCATCATCGATACGCCATTAGTCCAGCACGGGATCACAGCTTTCAACGGAAATGACGCCGGCTGCCCGCGCTTGTAGGAGCTATCGAACTCCGAACCATCAATCAGAGTGCCGCGATAATGAACCTTGACGGTGTCCTCTTGTGTCGGGATTATACCGCTGCCCTCCACCTCAGTCTTTATCCAGCCGCCCATCGGAATCTGTCTCACGCCGTCTTCCAATGCAAAGGCCTGCCCGAACGAATTTCCTTGCTCTTTGATTCCTTTCGCTTTCGCCGCAAGACGCTTCGATGCCATTGCGCCGACCTTCGGGAGATAAACGGCCATATCCACTGATGCCGCCTTGCCTCTGACCGCATCGCGAAGGCCCTGGGATATCATTTTCGCTTCGGATTCGGTCGGAGTGGTCGACGCGAGATTCTGACCGATCCGATAGCCGTACGCGTAAAAGGTATTCTCAATCTCGCGATTATGCGAGATAGCGCCTTTCTGACGGGCCGTTGCCATCTCACTGACCTTCGGAAGATAAGAAGCCATGTCTACAGAAGAGGTCTTGCCCGTAATCGAATCACGAAGTCCCTGCGAGATCGCACTCGCTTCGGCCTCCGACGGTTTTATCTGTGCTAGATTCTGTCCGACTCTGAAGCCATAAGCATAGAACGTGCTCTCGTCTTCCGAAGCGGGAGTTTCTTCAGCATTCGTCGACTTCGTTTCAACGCCCTCTCCGCTCTCGCGGTCAATCGTCGATTTTGTTTCTACATCCACCCCGCCTTCGCGATCGATTTTCGCAAGATTCGGCGAATTCTCGCGGCCCAAGCCGAGGACCGCGCCAGCAGCGCCCGCCGAGAGTTCCGGCGTCTGAGTACGATCGTGCGCCAAACCTAGCGCCTTGTTGGCGAAGGCGATCAACGCCGCGGCCGTCACTTTCCCGTTGGCGTCGGCGGCCCAACCGCGCAGCGCACCGAGAGCCAAGTAGCTGAATGCCGGACGCGAACTCTCCGCCTTCGGTAGAGGTCCTGCAAACTGATCAGACTTCGCCGCCGTGAGAAGAATAGTGCGATGATCAATATCCGTCATCGCGCTGCGCGTCAGGACGAGCGGCTGCAGGCCCGCCACCAAAGCCTCGCCGCTGGATGAGCGCCCACTGAAGCAGGCGTCGACGAGAACGACAGTCCTCGCCTGTTTGCCCTTATTCAGGATATCCAGCAGTTCGCGGCGCGCGAGGCTGCGCGCGTAGAGTCCGTCGGCATCCTGCTGGGCGTCTACGCCGACGAGCAGTCCGTCCTTGCCGTCGCGCGACGGCGCGCCGTGGCCGATGAATACGAACCACAGCGTCCCCCCCGGCTCGACCTGGGACGCGGCCTTGGCGGCGTACTTGCGCATCTTCTCGAGCGTGGCCTCGTTGTCGCGCAGCAGCGTGACTTTCTCGAGCGGCACGTTCCGCGTCTCGGTCAGATACGCCTGCCAATCCTGTGCGTTGCGGCGCGCGCCGGGAACTTTGGCGACCATCAGGTAATTTTCCGAGCCGACGATCACCGCCGCGTCCTTCTCGCCGCCGCCTTGCGCCTTCGCCGGGTTCGACAAGTCCGGCCATAGATCTTCGGCGTGAAGCGGCATGGATGCTGCCGCTAGAGTGAGCGCTAGAAACAGAACGGTTTTCATCGGAGAATCTCCCAAGACTCGATTAATAAGTAAATTAAGTTAAGGCCTGACCCCAACCGTTATGACCCCACCGTTTATTTGAGGATATCGAGGAGCTCGATTTCGAAGACGAGGGTGGCGCCGCCGGGGACCATGGGCGGGAAGCCCTTGTCGCCGTAGGCGGTCGCGGCGGGGCAGACGAGCTTGGCTTTCTCGCCGACCTTCATCATGGGCACGCCGTTGGTCCAGCACGAGACGACGTTGCGCAGGGAGAAAACCGCCGGACGGCCGCGCGAATAGGAGCTGTCGAACTCCTTGCCGTCGGTCAGCGTGCCGCGGTAGTTCACGCTAACGACGCTGTCGGCGGTCGGCGAGGCGCCGGTCCCGGGGGTCTCGGTCTTGATCCAGCCGCCCCACGTGATCGGCCGCACGCCGTCCTCCTTCACGAACGCCTCCTCGAAAGGAGTCTCCGGCTTCTGCGCGTACCGGAGATCGGGCTCGTCGGCCGGTTTCGCGTGCCCGCAGGCGCCGAGGAGGATGCCGCCCAAGAGCAGCCCGCCGATGCGCTTCCAAGTCGTCATTCGAATTTCTCCTCTCCCGTCGGTTCGACGCGCGCAGCGCCGTTCAAACCGTGCCTCAGCGTCGAGATCGCCGCGTAGACGACCCTGCGCACGCGGTTGATCCCGCCGAGCGGCCGGTGCTCGGCGACGGCGTGCCACGGATTCATGGACAGCTCCTCGCAGAACTTCCGCTGGGCGGGGCTGTCGAAAGTCTGGGCTGGGATGTCGATCGTGGCGACCTTGCGGAAGGGAGAGAGCTTCTCCTTCCACTCGATGGTCGGGTCCTCGACGGGCATCTTGTCCGGTTGGGTCTGCAGCTGCGCCATGAACTCAAAGCAGGCCGAGCTGTCCTTGAGCTGCTTGGCCATCGCGGCGCGCAGGAAATCGGGGTTTCGCGTGTCCGACGTGCCGGCCCGCGGCTTCACGCAAGGCCGGGCCGAGAACTTCGCCGGCCCGCTCGCGCCCATCAGGAACGACGCGACGGACCAGTAGCGGGCGTGGAGCGGGTTGGACGTGCGCCGGTGCAGGAGGTTGAGCGCCGCGCGCAGCTCGTGCATCCGCCAGCGGAACGGGTTCGCGCCGCGAAAGAAGAACCGCATCGGCTTGCCCGCGGCGGCGTCCGTCGTGAACTCGACGTAGTCGGCGGCGTTGCGCACGAAGAACACCGGCCCGCTGATCATCAGGAAGTCCTGCGTCGCTTTCTCGTCGGCGAGCTTGTCGCCGGGCACGCCCATGAGCTTGACCGCCATGCCGCGCGCGTCGTCGACGGCGTCGTTCTGAGACTTGCCGGAGCCGTTGGAGAAGCGGATCCAGGCCGGATAAGCGCGGCCGGCCTGGAAGACGCCTTGCTGGAGCTCCGGCGGCAGGGAGGGCTCGACCGTGAATCGGGCTTTCACGCAGCCGTGGGCCTTCATGTGCGCGTCGCGATGGGCGGAGCCGGTCTCCTGCTTGTCCTTCACCACCTGCTCGTCGATCGTCTTGGTGATCGTCGCGGCGGCGTCGGCCTCGTCCGGCGGGATCGATTCGTAGGAATCGGCCGCGAAGGCGCTGGGCGCGGCCAGCAGCAGCAAGAGCAGCGGGACCATGCCGTAGTTTACTCAACTCTTCGCGCGAAGAGTTCTTCATGCCTGGCACCGCATATGTCTTGACGAGAGGGGCCTACGTTCTTACACTGAGAGTATGGATATCAATCAAAGCGCCGTTCTGCCCCGCGCCGAAGCCGGCCTGCGGCATTTCATGCACATGGTGTACGGCTGGATGAGCTTGGGCCTGCTCGTGACCGGCGCCTGCGGCGCCTACATGGCCTCCGACCCGCGCATGATCGTGAATCTCATCCACAACCCGATCCTCTTCTACGGCATCATGATCGGCGAGCTCGGCCTGGTGGTCGTCCTGTCGGCCTGGGTCGCGAAGATGGACGTGTCCACGGCGAAGTTCGCCTTCCTCTTCTACGCGGCGCTGACCGGCGTCTCCCTGTCCACCGTCTACCTCGTCTACACCGCGCAGTCCATCGCCAGCACGTTCTTCTTGACCGGCGGGCTGTTCGGCGTCATGTGCGCCTACGGCTATCTGACCAAGACCGACCTCACCTCGTTCGGGAACATCTTGTTCATGGCCCTGATCGGCCTCATCCTGGCGTCGGTCGTGAACCTCTGGCTGCACAGCGCGGCGATCATGTGGGCCACCACCTACATCGGCATCCTGATCTTCACCGGCCTCACCGCCTACGACGCGCAGAAGATCAAGGCGATGTACGACTCGGCCAGCGACGGCACGGAGATCGAGACCAAGAGCGCCATCCTGGGCGCCCTCGCGCTGTACCTCGACTTCATCAACCTGTTCCTGAGCCTGCTGCGCGCCTTCGGCCGACGCCGGGACTAGAAGCCGCTTGAAGGGCCTTCTCCCGCTCGCCTTCCCGCTGTTTTTCGCGGGGATGTGGGTGGGCATCTCGGCCCTGCTGTCGCGCCTCTCCGGCTGGAACGCGCTGGCCAAGCGCTATCCCGCCGCGGCCGAGCCCGAGGGAGAGCGCGTCGTCTGGACCAGCGCCCAGATCGGGGGAGTCAGCTTCCGCTCCTGCCTCAACGCGACGCTCGCGCCCGCCGGGCTGTACTTGGCGCCGGCGCGGCTGTTCCGGCTGTTCATGCCGCCCGTGCTCGTCCCCTGGAGCGACATCCGCTTCGAGGGCTTCACGAAGGTTCTGTTCTTCGAGCTCGCTTGCTTCCGCCTCGGCGGCGAGACCGGCCCTTCGTTCATCGTCTTCGCGGCGCTCGGCGCGCGCCTGCGCGTGCACCTCATCGAGGAGCACGGGCGGGCCTACGACATGAGCCGGCCGTACGAGGGAAGCCTCGTCGACAGCCGGATCTGGCTGCTGTCCCTCGCGCTGGCCGGGATCGGCTTGATCGCCGCGTACTTCGCCGCGAAGCGCTAGACCGCGCGGAAGGCTTCGCGGGCGGCCTTGACCGCGAGCTCGAGCTCGCGCCCGCCGTGGGCGGTCGAGACGAACGCCGCCTCCCACTGCGCCGGCGGCAGGTAGACTCCGCGCTTGAGCATCGCGTGGAAGAAGCGGCCGTAAGCGGCCTTGTCGGCCTTGAGCGCCGACGCGTAGTCGGTGACCGCGCCTTCGCGGAAGAACAGGGTGAACATCGAGGCGCTCGACTGGATGCGGACGGGCACGCCCGCCGCGTCGGCCGCCTGGCGGAAGCCCTCGCAGAGGAACCCCTTGTACTGCTCCAGGGCGCGGTAAGGGCTCTCCGCGCGCAGGAGGTCGAGCATGGCCGTGCCCGCGGCCACGGCGACGGGATTGCCCGACAAAGTGCCGGCTTGGTACGCCGGGCCCTCGGGAGCGATCATCGACATGACGTCGCGGCGCCCGCCGTACACCGCGAGCGGCAGGCCGCCGCCGACGATCTTGCCGAGGATCGTGAGGTCCGGCTTGATCTTGAGACGGGTCTGCACGCCGCCGTAGCAGACGCGGAAGCCGGTGATGACCTCGTCGAAGATGAGCAGCGACTTCTCGCGCGTCGCGATCCCGCGCAGGCCTTCCAGGAAGCCGGGATTAGGAAACACGACGCCCATGTTGGCGGGGAGCGGCTCGACGATGACGGCGGCGATCCGGCCTTTGTTCTTCTTAAAGGCACTCTCGACGGCGGGCAGGTCGTTGAACGGCACGACGACCGTGGTCGCCGCCATCGCCGACGGGACTCCGGCCGAGTCCGGCACGCCGAGAGTCGTCGCGCCCGAGCCCGCGGCGACGAGCAGGCTGTCCACGTGGCCGTGGTAGCAGCCCGCGAACTTGATCACGAGATCGCGCTTGGTGAAGGCGCGCGCGGCGCGGAGCGCGCTCATGTCCGCCTCCGTGCCCGAGCTCGTCATGCGCAGGAGCTCCATGGACGGGAAGGCGATCTTGATGCGCTCGGCCAAGGACACCTCGGCCATCGTCGCGGCGCCGAACGTGGTGCCGCGCGAGAGGGCGCGCGTGGCGGCCGCGACGAGCTCCCGGCGGGCGTGGCCGAACATCAGCGGGCCCCACGACAGGCAGAAGTCGACGAGCTTGCGGCCGTCGGCGGTGGTGAGATAGGCGCCGGAGCCGGACTCGACGAAGACCGGAGAGCCGCCGACGGACTTGAACGCGCGCACCGGCGAGTTCACGCCGCCGACGAGCGACTTGCGCGCGCGCGCGAACAGCGCCTTCTGATCAACGCGCCGTTTTGTTAATTTGGTGCCTGGCCCCTTTGTTAATTTTCGAGCCACTTGGCGGCCTCCAGGGCGTAGTAGGTCAGGATGAAGTCGGCGCCGGCGCGCTTGATGGCGACGAGGGACTCCAGGGCGACGCGGCGCTCGTCGATCCAGCCCTTCTGGGCGGCGGCCTTGATCATGGCGAACTCGCCGGAGACCTGGTAAGCCGAGGTCGGCAAGCCGAAGCGAGTCTTCACGGCCTTGAGCACGTCGAGATAGGGCAGGGCGGGCTTGACCATGAGCATGTCGGCGCCCTCCTCGACGTCCAGGGCGACCTCGCGCATGGCCTCGGCGAAGTTCGCGGGGTCCATCTGGTAGCCGGAGCGGTCGCCGAAGGAGGGCGGCGACTCGGCGGCCTCGCGGAACGGACCGTAGAAGCCGGAGGCGTACTTGGCGGCGTAGGCCAGGATCGGGGTGTCGGGGAAACCCGCCGCGTCGAGGGCCCGGCGCATCGCGCCGACCTGGCCGTCCATCATGCCTGAGGGCGCCACGATGTCGAAGCCGGCCTTGGCCTGCGAGACGGCGGTCTTGGCCGCGAGCGCGACGGTCGGGTCGTTGAGGACCTTGCCGTCTTTCACGATGCCGCAGTGGCCGTGGTCGGTGTACTCGCAGAAGCACAGGTCGGCGATCAGCAGGAGGTGCGGGTATTTGTTCTTGATGGCCTTGGCCGCGGTCTGCACGATGCCGCTGTTAGCATAGGCGCCGCTGGCCTTGGGGTCCTTCTTGTCCGGGATGCCGAACAGGATCACGGCGGGCACGCCGAGCTTGACGGCCTCGCCTGCGGCCTTGACCGCCTCGTCGACGGAATATTGGAAATGTCCGGGCATCGACGAGATGGGGCGCTTTTCCCCCTTTCCGGGGCGGATGAACAGCGGCAGGACGAAGTCGCCGGCGTTCAGCTCGGTCTCGCGGACCAGGGCGCGCAGTTCGGGGGAGGCGCGCAGGCGGCGCGGACGCGTGGTCGGGAAGGTCATGACCAGCATTTTACTACAATCCCGTGATGGACATGAGAGAAGCCCTGACGTTCCACGACGTCCTGCTGGTCCCCAAGCGCTCGTCGATCGCCTCGCGCAAGCACGTGGACACGACGGGCCGCTTCTCGCGGCGCATCTCTTTGAAGGTCCCGATCGTCTCCGCGAACATGGACACGGTGACCGAGGCGCGCATGGCCATCGCGCTGGCGCGCGTGGGCGGGCTCGGCGTGATCCACCGCTTCCTCACCATCGAGGAGGAGGTGGCGCAAGTCGCCAAGGTCAAGCGCGCGGAGAGCATCGTCATCGACGCGCCGTACACGATCGGGCCGGACGAGACGGTGGGGCAGGCCAAGGGCCTCATGCGCGAGCACGGCGTGGGCGGACTTCTTGTGGTAGACGAGAAGCGTAAGCTTCTCGGCCTGGTCACCGAGCGCGACGTGCAGTTCCGCGACAAGCCCGGCGAATCCCTGCGCAAGGTGATGACGACGAAGCTCATCACCGCGCCGCGCGACGTGGGTCCGGCCAAGGCGAAGGAGATTTTAAGAGACCACAAGATCGAGAAGCTCCCGCTCGTCGACAAGGACGGGACGCTGCGGGGCCTCATCACGGCGAAGGACCTCAAGAACAAGACTTTGCACCCCGACGCCTCGCTCGACGGCAAGGGCCGCCTGCTGGCGGGCGCGGCGGTCGGCGTGGTCGGCGATTATGTCGAGCGCTCGGCGGCGCTGCTGGAAGCCGGGGCGGACTGCCTGGTGGTGGACGTGGCGCACGGGCACTCCGACCACGTGATCAAGGCGGTCGAGAACCTGCGCAAGAGATTCCCCAAGGCCGAGATCGTGGCGGGCAACGTGGCGACGTACGAGGGCGCGCGCGACTTGGCGGACGCGGGCGCCGACGGGGTCAAGGTCGGCGTGGGCCCGGGCTCGATCTGCTCGACGCGCATCGTCTCGGGCGCGGGCGTGCCGCAGCTGACGGCCATCATGGACTGCGCGAGGATCACGCGCGAGAAGGACGTGCCGATCATCGGCGACGGCGGCCTGCGCGAGTCGGGCGACCTGGCCAAGGCGTTCGCGGCGGGCTCGAGCTCGGTCATGCTCGGCTCGCTGCTGGCCGGCGCGGAGGAGAGCCCGGGCTGGACGGTCGTGCGCGGCGGAGCGCGCTGGAAGATCTACCGCGGGATGGCCTCGCTGGGGGCCACGCTCTCGCGCAAGAACAAGGAGCGGCGCACGGCCGAGGAGCTCGACCCGATCGAGGTCGCCGAGGTGGTGCCCGAGGGCGTCGAGTCGATGGCGGCCTACAAGGGCCCCGTCGCCGAGGTCCTGCACCAGCTCATCGGCGGGGTGCGCTCCGGCATGAGCTACAGCGGCGCGAGCACGCTGGCCGACTTCTGGAAAAAGGCGGAGTTCGTGCGCATCACCTCCGCCGCCTGGGCCGAGTCCCGGCCCCACCACCTCGACAAGTAAGATGGGGTCAGGCTTTGACTTTTTGACTTATCGCCCGATAAGTCAAAAAGTCAAAGCCTGACCCCATTTTCAGGAGAGGGATCGAGCGAGGGCGTCGACGAAGGAGGCGGCGCTGGGCCAGCGGGCGGCGGGATCGGGCTCGAGGGCTCGTCCGATGACGGCGTCGGCCGCCGCGGGCAGAGTGGGCGTCACCTCGGACGCGGGCCTGAACTTCTTCTCGGCCTTCATCATCATGGCGCCGCCCGGGAACGGGACGCGGCCGGTCAGGAGCTCGTAGGTGCAGGCTCCCAAGGCGAACACGTCGGCGGCGGGAGTCACGACGCCGCCCATCTCCTGCTCGGGGGCCATATAAGCCGGAGTGCCCGCGACCTCGACGCGCGACAAGGTGGACATGGTCTCCTGGACGCGGCGCGCGATGCCGAAGTCCATGACCTTGGCGCGATCGCCGGCGACCATGATGTTGGCGGGCTTGAGGTCCTGGTGCACGACGCCGGCGGAGTGGGCGTGGTCGAGGGCCATGGCGATCTGGCGCAGGTAGCTGACGGCCTCGGCGGGGCGCAAGGCGCCGTGGTCGAGCTTCTCGTGGAGAGACACGCCGTCGACCTTCTCGAAGACGAGGAACAGGCCCTCGGCGTCCTCGTGGATGGCGTGGATCTCGACGATATTGGGATGCTTGAGCGCGGCGACGGTGCGGGCCTCCTTCAAGAAGCGGGCGCGCTCGCGCGGGCTGTCGGCGATCTCGGAGCGCAGCTTCTTGAGCGCGACGGTGCGCTGCAGGCCGAGGTCCACCGCCTCGTACACGACGCCCATGCCGCCCTGGCCGAGGGTCTTCACGATGCGGAAGCCGGCCGGGGCCGGGTCGGGCCGCGCGCCGCGCGCGAGCAAGGCGTGGTCGTCGGCGCGCATGGCAAGTCTCATGGACGTGTCGCCGCGCTTGCGGAACAGGGCGAACGAGAAGAACAGGAGCGCGGTGCCGACGGCGCCGAGCCAGACCAGGCCCGAGCGCGGGCGGCGGCTGACCGGGGCGGCGCCCGCGAGCACGGCCCGCTCGTACTCCTGGTCGAACTGCGCGTCGAGCGAGGCGGCCTCCTTCAAATCAGCGAGCTGCTTGTCGCGCTCGCCGAGGCTCGCGAACACGTTGGCGCGGGCGGCGTAGAGCTGGGGGTCGTGGGGCATCTCGCGCAGGGCGGCGTCGGCCTCGGAGAGCGCCTCGGCGGAATGGCCCAGGTCCACGTCGTCGTCGATGAGCACGCGCCGGGCGCGGGTGTCCCACGGCGCCAGGGTCAGCGCGGCCTTGGCGTCCTCGGAGGACGGCTGATAGCGCTTCATCTGGCGTCGGGCGAAGGCGCGCAGGCGCAGGGCGGGCTCGTCGCTGGGGACATCGTCGATGCGGCGGTTCAAGAGGGCTTCGGCGCCCGGGAAATCGCGGATGGCGATCTTGCTGGAGGCGTCGCGGACGGGGCCGGAGAAGCGCATGGCGGCCTCGCGGGAGCCGATGCCGGCGGCCGACAGGGCCGCGGCCGGCAGAGGGCGGCCGACTTCGGCGGCGTTCGGCGCGGCGAAGGCCAGCGGCGAAGCGAGGATGGCGGCGCCGGGAGGAGGCGGCTGGGCGCCGGCGTCGCCGCGGAGGCTGGCGAGCAGTTCCTTGGCGCGGTCCTTCACCGTCTTCTCGGTCGACGCGGTCCGCGCGGCGTCCTGGGTCTTGCTCAATTGGACGAAGGCCTGCAGGCGGTAATCGTCGGGGTGCTGGGCCAAGGCCTTCTGGGCGAGGGCCAGGGCTGCGGCTTTGTCTCCGCTCTCCTCGAAGCCGGCCATCTGGTTCCAGTAGACGTCCATGCCGGGAGTCTTGTCGTTCGCGGCGTTGGATCGAATGTTGGACACCGGGTCCGACTCGGCCTCGGCCACCGCCGCTTCACATTGGGCGCCGCAGTCGCTCGGAGGCAGGACTTTCGCGGGGATCGCCGTCCCTGCCGCCTTGGCGGCGTCGAAAGGAGCTTGGGG
>DATNGC010000174.1:0-5146 GCA_035606075.1 Elusimicrobiota bacterium | reverse complement strand
CCGGCTGGAGAACCGTCATGTGCGGCAAAGCGCGCATCGCGGCCACGTCCTCGAGGCCCATCTGCGAGGTACCGTCCTCGCCGATGCCGATGCCGGCGTGAGTGCCCACGAGCTTCATGTTCGTCTGATTGTAGGCGGCGGAGACGCGGATGGTCTCCAGGCGCCCGATCAGGAAGCAGGCGAAGCTGGCCAGCACCGGCGTCTTGCCCGAGAGCGCCAGGCCCGCGGCGATGCCCACCATGTTCTGCTCCGCGATGCCGACTTCCAGGTGGCGCTCCGGGAACTTCTTCATGAAGGCCTGAGTCATCGTGGACTTGGAGAGGTCCGCGTCCAGAACGACAAGATTCTTATCGGTCTCGCCGATCGCGAGGATCGCGTCGCCGAAGGATTCGCGGGTCGCCTTAGCCATTGAGGATCTCCTTGACCGCCTTGTCCGCGTCTTCCTTCTTGGGCGCGTTGCCGTGCCAGGCGATGTTGTTCTCCATGAAGGAGACGCCCTTGCCCTTGATGGTCTTGGCCACGATCGCGTGCGGCTTGCCGCCGGCCTGCTGAGCGTTCGCGAGGACCTTCTCGACGGCGGCGAGGTCGTGCCCGTCCACCATCTGCACGTTCCAGCCGAACGCGCGCAGCTTGTCGCCGAGCGGCTCGATGTCCATGACCTGGTCGACCGGCCCGTCGATCTGCCCGTTGTTGTGGTCGAGGATCATGACCAGGTTGTCGAGCTTCCACTTGGGAGCGGACATGAAGGCCTCCCAGTTCTGGCCTTCCTGCATCTCGCCGTCGCCGAGGACCACGTAGGTCTTCCAGGATTTCTTGTCCATCTTCGCCGCGATCGCCATGCCGACCGCGACCGAGAGCCCCTGGCCCAGCGAGCCCGTCGAGAACTCGATGCCGGGCAGGCGCATGCGGTCCGGGTGCCCCTGCAGCGGGCTGCCGAGCTTGCGCAGCGTGAGCAGCTCGTCGTGCGGGAAGTAGCCGCGCTTGGACATCACCGCGTAGAGAGCGGGGCAGGCGTGGCCCTTGGAGAGGATGAAGCGGTCGCGATCCGCCCAATCCGGGTTCTTCGGATCGTGCTTGAGGAACTTCCAGTAGAGCACGGTCAGGATGTCGATGACCGAGAGCGAGCCGCCGGGGTGGCCGTTTCCGGCCGCCTCGATCATGCGGATGATGTCGACGCGCATGTCGCGCGCGAGAGCCTTCAGGTCCGTCGGGGATTGGGTGGCGGTGGGCATGTCATGATTCTAGGAAATATTGGCTATGATTCGTCCATGAAAGAGCTCTGGGTCCCGTCGCTTCCGTTCGCCCACATCCTCCTGCGCGCCGCCGTCGTCTACGTCTTCGTCCTGCTCATTCTGCGCGTGAGCGGCAAGCGCCAGATCGGCCAGATGGGCGCGGCCGAGTTCGTGGCGCTCCTGCTGGTCAGCAACGCCGTGCAGAACTCCATGAACGGCGGCGACAACTCGATCACGGGCGGACTCGTCCTCGCGGCCGTCATCATGGCCTTGAGCGGCCTCCTCGGCTGGCTGTCCTACCGCTCCAAACGCATCTCTGATCTCATACAGGGCCGGCCGGTCATGCTCATCTACAAGGGCGAGGTCGTCGCCCACAATTTGGTCAAGAGCGGCCTCGCGCAGCGGGAACTGCACGTCATGCTGCGCCATCAGGGCTTCGAGGATCTGCGCGGCATCCACGAGGCCGTCCTCGAGGCCAACGGCACCCTCAGCGTGATCAAGACCGAGGACCTCAAGCCGCGCTCGGCCTAGATCAAGTCCGGCGCTTCCGGGCATGTGATAGAATCTTCACACCGATGAAGATAAAAGTTTACGTCAAGCAGATCCGCTCGGCCGCGGCGCACATCAAGAAGCAGGTTCCCGATTTCCGGCCGGACGTGGGCTTCATCCTGGGCTCGGGCCTCGCCAAGGCCGTCCCCCCGCTCGAGAAGGCGCGCATCATCCCCTACAACGACATCCCCGGCTTCCCCCGCACGACCGTCCCGGGCCACGAGGGAAAGCTCATCCTCGGCCGCTCGGGCGGCAAGAACGTCGCCGTCATGCAGGGCCGCTTCCACTACTACGAGGGCCACGCGATGGAGAGCATCGCCTTGCCCGTGCGCACCTTGGAGTACCTCGGGCTCAAGAAGCTGATCGTCACGGCCGCCGTCGGCTCCATGCGCGAGAAGATCCAGCCCGGCCACTTCACCGTGGTCACCGACCACATCAACCTCATGGGCCGCAATCCGCTCCGGGCGTTTCATGAGGAAGAATTCGGCACCATGTTCCCCGACATGACCGAGGCCTACGATCCCGCGATGCGCAAGACCATCCTGGCCGTCTGCAGGAAGCGCGGCGCCGCGACGCACGAGGGCGTGTACGTGGCCGTCGGCGGCCCGTCCTACGAGACCCCGGCCGAGATCCGCGGCTTCCGCACCATGGGCGGCGACGTCGTGGGCATGTCGGTCGTGCCCGAGGTCGTGCCCGCGCGGCAGATGGGCTTGAGGACCGCGGCCTTGGTTTGGACGTCCAACATGGCCGCCGGCCTGCCCGGCGCCATCCAGAACCACGGCGACGTGCTGGCCCTCGGCGCCAAGGTGTCGGACGACTTGCGCGCCGTCCTCGGCGACCTGATCGCGGCTCTCTAGCCCGTCATGCTCTTCCTCGACCTCATCGCGAAGAAGCGCGACGGAGGCCGGCATTCCGCGCCTGAGCTGGAATTCATCGCGCGGGCCGCCGCGCGGAACTTAATTCCCGACTACCAGCTCTCCGCATGGCTCATGGCCGTCACCTGCCGCGGCATGGACGAGGCCGAGACCGTGGCGCTCACGCGCGCGATGGCGAACTCCGGCGAGACCCTCGGCCTGGGCAAGCTCGGCCGGAAAAAGGCCGACAAGCACTCGACCGGCGGCGTCGGCGACGGCGTCTCCCTCGCGCTCGCCCCCCTCGCCACGGCCTGCGGGCTCGCGGTGCCCATGATGTCGGGCCGCGGCCTCGGCCACACGGGCGGCACGCTCGACAAGCTCGAGTCGATCCCCGGCTTCCAAGTCCGCCTGCCGCTGGCGAAGATCCGCGCGCAAATGAACAAGCTCGGCGTTTGCCTGTTCGGCCAGAGCGAGAACCTGGCGCCCGCCGACCGCACGCTGTACGCCCTGCGAGACGCGACGGCCACCGTGCCCGCGCGGCCGCTCATCGTCGGCTCGATCCTGTCGAAGAAAGCCGCCGAGGAGCTCGACGCGCTGGTGCTCGACGTGAAGGTCGGCTCGGGCGCCATTTTCCGCGACGCGCCTTCGGCGCGCGGCCTCGCGGGAGCCTTGGTGAAAACGTCCAAGGGATTGGGCATCCCGACCGTGGCGGTGCTGACGGCGATGGAGCAGCCGCTGGGGCGCTACGTCGGCAACGCGCTCGAGGTCCGGCAGGCGCTCGAGATCTTGAACGGCGTGGAGACCGCGCCCGACTACCTCGAGTGCACGCTCGTCTTGGGCGGGTGGATGCTCAAACTGTCCGGTTTGGCGAAGTCCGCCGAGAAGGGAGCCGAGATGATGAGCGCTCGGATCAGGGATCGCTCGGGGCTCAAGATATTTAGAGAGATCGTGAAGGCGCAGAACGGCGACGCGCGCGTGGTGGACGAGCCGGACAGGCTCGTCGAGGCCAAGCGCTCCCGAAAGATCGCGGCTGTTCGCGATGGTTTTATCGCCAGGCTGGACGCGCGGAAAATCGGACACGCGGGAGTCCTCATCGCGGCCGGACGCGCGCACAAAGAACAGAAGCTCGACTACGGCGCGGGACTCATCCTCGAGAAGAAAGTGGGCGACCGCGTGAGGAAGGGCGAGACGCTCGCGGTCCTGCGCGCGGCGGACGAGACGAAGCTGAACGCCGGAGAGAAGGAGTACCGCGAGGCGCTGGAGATCGGGCCGAAGGCTCCGCCTCGCGCCAAGCTCGTTCTTGAAGTCTTGAAATAGCGGCAACTATCCCCGGGGATAGTTGGGAGAGAAAACGATGCCCAAGCTTTACGTCAGCGATCATCCCCTCGTCCAAGACAAGCTCGCCGCGCTGCGCGACAAGCGGACCCAGCCCGAGCAATTCCGCCGCCTGATGGCCGAGGTCGGCACCTTGATCGGCTGCGAGGTTCTCAAGAACGTGCGCACGCGCAAGACGACGGTGCGCACCCCCCTGACGAACTCGCCGGCGACCGTGCTCGACCAGCCGCTGACCTTCGTCGCCGTGCTCCGCGCGGGTCTGGGACTGACTCCGGGACTGCTCGAGCTCGCGCCCAAGGCGTCGATCGGCCACATCGGCCTCTACCGCAACGAGAAGACGCTCGCCCCGGTGACCTACTACGTCCGCCTCCCCAAGAAGATCGCCGATCACTTCGTCGTGCTCTGCGACCCCATGCTCGCCACCGGCGGCTCGGCCTCCGAGTCCATCCACATCCTGAAGACCGCCGGCGCCAAGAACATCGCCCTGCTGACGCTGCTCTCGTCGAAGCAGGGGGTGGCCCGCGTGCACCGCGACCACCCCGACGTGCCGGTGTACACCGCCGTCGTCGACGCCGTCCTCAACAAGCACGGCTACATCGTTCCCGGCCTCGGCGACGCCGGCGACCGCCTCTTCAACACCTGAAAGCCGGGGTCAGGCCTTAAGTTATTTTAGTTATTGGCCGAATAACTTAAATAACTTAAGGCCTGACCCCAAAAAGAAGAAGGCCCCGAGGGGTCGGGGCCTTCTCACGTCCCTGGTGGTGGTCCGAAATCTCGGCTTAGGCCTTCGTCTGCTCCTTGCAGACGTGAGGCCAGACGCAGGTCGTGACCTGGGAGGTCAGGATCGGCAGGACCGGGGCTTCCTGCGTGCAGACGTGGGGCCAGACGCAGGTCGTGACCTGGGCGACGGGAGCGGTCTGGCAGACGTGGGGCCACACGCAGGTCTGGACCTGGGCGGTGGAGGGCTGGGCGGCGGTCGCCGCGGGGATCATCGAGAGAGTCAGGATCAAGCTCATCATGTTGGTGTCCTCTGTCTTTGCTTCAAATTGGTTGCGACAGACACAGTGTAGCGCGCAGGCGCGCGCGGCTTGAATGAGAGTCGTCAAGGCCGCGACTTGATGGGACTCAATTGATCTGAGTCAAAAGGCCTAGACGTACGGGGCCGGGCGGCCTGGG
>DATNGC010000173.1:0-2564 GCA_035606075.1 Elusimicrobiota bacterium | reverse complement strand
GGTCACCAACGCGCCCCGCGCCGGAGGGACCGATGCGGGCTTCGGCGGTGAGTATCAAGCGATGAAGAACGTCTTCCTGCGCGCGGGCTACACCACCCAGACCGCGATCACCGGCGGCTCGAGCTTTGACGCCGCGCGCGGCCTCACGTTGGGCGCCGGCTTCCGCGCCGACCGCTGGACCATCGACTACGCCGCGGTGCCCATGGGCGAGCTCGGCACCACCCATCGTTTCACTCTCGGCGCCCGCTTTTGACGATGAAGCCCAGCGTTACCGAACGGGGGACTGCGCGGGAGCTTCTTCTGCTCGGCGCCGCGATCTTCCTCTTCTACGGCGTCCTTCTCTGGGCGCCGCTGATCGCCGACGACGCGGTCTACATCCTGCGCTTCCCGCCCGTGTCCGGGCCTTGGACCGGCTTCCGCGCCTTCCTCGAAGCGGGCCCCAATTCCGAGCAGTTCGAGCCGCTCGTCCACGCGCTGCACCGCGCGCTCTACGCGCTGGCGGGCGCGCGGCCGTTCGCCTATCGCTTCACGAGCCTCCTCCTTCATTGGGCGAACGCGGGCCTCGTCCTCGCCCTGTTCTCGCGCCTCCTAAAGGACCGGCGTCTCGCCTTCCTGGCGGCGCTGCTGTTCGCGGTCTTCCCGGCGCACGTCGAGACGCTCGCGGGCTCGACGTGCAAGAAGCACCTGCTCGTGGCGCTGTTCACGCTCTCGGCTCTCCTCCTGACCGAGCGCCGCCCCTGGACGGCCGCGGCGAGGGTCGCGGCCGGCTGGGCGCTCTTCGCCCTCGCGCTCGCGAGCAAGGAGACCGCGGTCGTCCTGCCTGCGCTCGTCGCGGCGCGCCTGCTCTCGCGGCGCCGCGAGCCCGGGGGGCCGCGCGCCGCGGAGACGGCCGCGCTGTTCGGCGGCTGGGCGGCGCTGCTGGCGGGCTACGTCCTTTTGCGCCTGCGTCTTCCGCCGCGGGCGTTCGCTCCGCCGGCGGGAGGGAGCTTCGCCGCGAACGCGCTGACGTCCGCGAAGATCCTCGCGTGGTCCCTCGGCCATCTGGTCGTGCCTTGGCCGTTGAGTCTCGAGCACGCGCTGGCTCCCGCGTCCTGGCCTCCCGGCGCGCCGGCTCTGGCCGCGGCGCTCGTCGCGGCGGCGGCGCTCGCCGCGACGGCGGTCCTGCTCCGGCGCGGCGGACGCGCCGCCTTCGCCGCCGCGTGGGTCCTGCTCGCCTTGGCGCCCTTTCTCAATCTCGTCCCGTATCTGAACTACAGCCTCGTGATGGACCGCTACCTGTACCTGGCGAGCGCGGGGTTCTTCCTGCTTCTCGCCGTGGCGCTCGAGGAAGCCCAGGCGTCGCGGGCCGGCCGCCGCCTGCGGCCCTGGATCGTCCCGGCGCTGGTCCTCGCGGCCCTGGTTTACGCCGCGGACGGGACGAGGTACGCGGCGATGTTCTCGAGCCCGCTCGAGGTCTGGGAGAACGCCGTGCGCTGGGCGCCGGACAACCCGCGCGCGCGAGAGGCTCACGGCGTCTACCTCGCCGAGCAGGGCCGCGACCGCGAGGCCGTCGCCGAGCTGCGCCGCTCGATCGCCCTCGATCCGAGCTACGACATGCCGTACGCGACCCTGGCCCAGGTCGAGGCTCGACAAGGCCGCGCCGCGGAGGCCGCCGCCGTCGTCGAGGCGCTCACGCGCGCCGTCCCGAACGCCGCGAATTGGGCGGCGCTGGGCTTCTACCGCCTTAAAGCCGGCCAGGTCGAGCCCGCCGTCGACGCGCTGCGCCGCGCCGCGGCGGGCGCGCCCGACGATCTCGAGGTCCGCCGCGACCTCGGCTACGCCGAGCTGGCCGCGAAGCGCTGGGGCGACGCGGACGCGTCCCTGCGCGCCGCGGAAGCGTCCGAGCCTCTTCGCGCGAGCGCGCTGGCGGGGCGGGGCGAGGCCGCGATCGGCGAGGGCCGGGAGAGGGAGGGGGCCGACCTGCTCGCGCGCGCCGTCGCGCTCGACCCGTGGAACATCCGCGCCGTCGAGCGGCTGGCGGAGGCCGATTCCCGGCTGGGCCGCCGGGACGCGGCGCTCGCGGTCCTCGACGCGGCGCTGGCGCGCGTGGAGAAGGAGCCGTCGCTCGCCGCGTCCGTACGCGGCCCGCTGCGCGCCGAGCTCCTGCGCCGCCGGGCCGCCCTTTTGCCGGCGGCGAAGGGAGGCCGCTGACGTGCGCGCGGCGAGCCGCGCCGCGCTCGCCGCCGCTCTCGCGCTCGCCGCCGCGGCCGCGTGGGTCAAGGCGGACCCGCGCGTCGTCTTCCTTTCCCCCGCGCGCGGGGCGATCTGGATCCGCGCCGGCGTCTCGTCGTATCTCGCGGAACCCGCGGAGGGCGGCCGCGCCCTGTTCCGGACCCGGTTCACGGCGCCGCGCGCCCTGCCTTCCGCGGCGCTGACGCTGGGCGCGCTGCGGGCCGCTCGGGCGCGCGTCGACGGCAAGCCCGCGGGCGAGCCGGTCGGCCTCGCGCGGCGCGCGTGGAAGACCCCGGTCCGGCTCGAGCTGGGGCCGATGGCGGCCGGCGAGCACGAGCTGGAGGTCGAGGTCG
>DATNGC010000172.1:0-10232 GCA_035606075.1 Elusimicrobiota bacterium | reverse complement strand
CGACCTCGACCTTCTTCTCGGTGACGAGCAGGAGGTTGTCGATGTGACCGAGCCAGCGGCGCGCCTTGGCCTCGTCGCCGAACCGCGCGTACGCCGCGGCGAAGCCCTCGAAGATGTACTGGCTGCGCGTCACCTGCTCGAAGCCGGAACGCGGGTCCGCCGTCGCCTCCGCGTCGAGCTGCTGGAGCTTCTCGAAGCGCTCCGCCGTCATCGGCCCCACCTTGATGAGGTCGAGCGCGCCGCGGTAGTCCGGGACCGCGCGTCCCGGCACGGCGATCATCATCGCGTCGAGCGCGCGATCGGCGTCCCACCACATCAGCCAGCCGCGGCGGACGTGGTCGAGGGCCTCCGCGGCGAAGACGTCGCGGTAGCCCGCGCGCTGGAGGAAGCCCTCGAGCTTCGCGAGACTCTCCGGCGAGAGGTCCACGCCCGTCGACGGCGGCTCGTCGGGCCGAACGTCCTGAAGCGACGAGGCCATCCGCACGCTCTCGCGCGTCGTCGTGCGCCCGCGGCTCGGCGACAGCCGGACCACGGCCGCGACCTGCGCGTCGTCGTTCGTCGGAATATGGGCCGCCTCCGCGAGCGTGCGCGGCCCGTAGCCCCACCAGCGCGCCAGAGCCGCCTCGGTGGCGAAAGTCGGGACCGCCCACAGCGCCGCGAGCCACGCGACCAAGAACAGCGCCCGCGGCCGCGCGTCCTTGAGCAGCAGCGCCGCGGCCGCGGCGGCGGCGGTCGCCGCGAAAGCGGGCGCGGCGAGCCCGCCCAGGAAAGGTCCGGCGAACGTCGCGCCGCTGAGGTCGATCGCTCGCGAGAGCTGCGGCCAGCGCGAGGCGCACCAGCCGATCGCGCTCATGATCAGGCCGAACGAGGCGCCCAGCCGCGCGCGGCCCTTGCCTCCGGCGGACGCGAACGCCGCGGCGCCGAGGACAAGCGCGGCGGCCTGCAGGGCCAGCGCGTGCAAGGGCTCGAGCTCGAGAGGGAAGACGTCGCCGAAGGGCGTCGTGCCGCGCGTCCAGGCGAGCAGCGTCCAGGACAGCGCGAGCAGCAGCGCTCCCGTCAGCGCCGTGCGCGCCCGCCCGGCTTCCTCGGGCTCGAGCAGCCACCAAAGGACGCAGGCCAGGGCCGCCGCGAGGATCGCGCGCTCGAGCAGGGCCTACTCCTCGTCCTGCTGAAGCTTGGCGAGGATGGAGAAATCCTCGAGCGTCGTCACGTCGCCGGAGACGGCGCCGCCCGTCGCGATCTCGCGCAGCAGCCGGCGCATGATCTTGCCGGAGCGCGTCTTGGGCAGCGAGTCGGAGAAGCGGATCTCCGCGGGACGAGCGATCGCGCCGATGGCGCGCGCCACGTGCTCGCGCAGCTCGTCCTTGAGCTCCGGCGTCGGGCTCTTGCCCCCGCGCAGCGTGACGAAGGCGGCGACCGCCTGTCCGAGGAGCTCGTCGGGCCGCCCCACGACGGCGGCCTCCGCGACCGAGGCGTGCCCCACCAGGGCGGACTCGATCTCCATCGTGGAGAGCCGATGCCCGGCCACGTTGAGCACGTCGTCGATGCGTCCCAGGATCCAGAAGTAGCCGTCCTTGTCCCGCCGCGCCCCGTCGCCGGTGAAGTACATGCCGGGGATCTGGGACCAGTACTGTTTTTTAAAGCGCTCGTCGTCGCCCCACACCGTGCGCAGCATCGACGGCCACGGGCGCCGCACGACGAGGTAGCCGCCGGAGCCGAGCGGCACCGACTTGCCCTTCATGTCGACGACGTCGGCGTCGATGCCGGGCAGCGGCAGCGTCGCGGAGCCGGGCTTCGTCGCCGTCGCGCCGGGAAGCGGGGAGATCATGATGGCGCCCGTCTCGGTCTGCCACCACGTGTCCACGATCGGGCAGCGCTTGCCGCCGATCACCTCGCGGTACCAGCGCCACGCCTCGGGGTTGATCGGCTCGCCGACCGTGCCCAACAGGCGCAGGGAGCTCATGTCGTGCTTGCGCGGGTGCTCGTCGCCCAGGCGCATGAACGCGCGGATCGCCGTCGGCGCGGTGTAGAACACCGAGACGCCGTGGCGCGCGATCATCTCCCAGAAGCGGTCCGGGCGCGGGTGCATCGGCGCGCCCTCGTACATGAACACCGTCGCGCCGTTGGCGAGCGGGCCATAGACGACGTAGGAGTGGCCCGTGACCCAGCCCACGTCGGCCGAGCACCAGTACACGTCGGTGTCGCGCAGGTCGAAGACGTGCTTGGTCGTCCACGCCGTCTGCACGAGGTAGCCGCCGGTCGTGTGCAGGACGCCCTTGGGCTTGCCCGTGCTGCCCGACGTATAAAGGATGAAGAGCGGATGCTCGGAATCCAGCGCCTCGGCCTCGCACTCGGCGGACGACTTGACCATCAGGCGGTGCCACCAATGATCGCGCGTCTCGTCGATCGTCACGTCCGTGTTCGTGCGCTTGAGGACCACGACGGCCGTCACCGACGGGGCGGACTTGACGGCCTCGTCGACGGCGTCCTTGAGGCGCACGACCGCGCCCTTGCGCCACCCGCCGTCGGCCGTGACGACGACCTTCACGCCCGCGTCGTTCAGGCGGTCGCGCAGCGCCTCCGCGGAGAAGCCGCCGAACACCACGTTGTGCACCGCGCCGATGCGCGCGCAGGCCAGCATCGCGACCGCGGCCTCGGGCACCATCGGCATGTAGATCGCGACGCGGTCGCCCTTGACGACGCCGAGCCCCTTCAGCGCGTTGGCGAATTGTCCGACCTCGCGGTGCAGCTGGAGATACGTCAGCGTGCGCGTCTCGCCGGTCTCGCCTTCCCAGATCAGCGCGGCCTTGTGCCGGCGCTCGCCGTCGAGATGACGGTCCAGGCAGTTGTGGGCGAGATTGAGCCTGCCGCCGACGAACCACTTCGCGTGCGGAGCCTTCCACTCGAGGACCTTGCGCCACGGCTTGAACCACTCGAGCTGGTTTGCCGCCGCGGTCCAGAATTTCTCGGGAGAACGATTCGCGGCGGCCTGCATCCGCGCTCGAGACGCGGCGCCGGAGATCAACGCCGACTTCACGAAGGCGGGAGGGGGAGGGAAAGAGCGCTTCTCCTTGAGGAGAACGTCGATCGCCTGCTCCTGCGGCGCGTTTTTCATGAATGCGAGAATAACATTTTCCGCGGCGGGAGTCGCCGGTTCGCATTTCGTCCGTTGTATTTCCTATAATCCACGCCAACATGCTTCCTACATATCGACCCCACAAGCGCAAACGTGCCAAGACCATCGGTTTCCGGGCCCGGATGAAGACCGCCGGCGGACGCAAAGTCCTCAAGGCGCGCCGATTCAAGGGCCGCCACAAGCTCACTCACAAGCAGCCTTGACCAAGGCGGCCGGCTTCGGAGCCGGCGCGAGGCTGAAGGACGGCGAGGAGTTCAAGAAGGTCTTCGAGCAGGGCTCGAAGATCGTCGGACGCCACCTCATCCTTTGGCATCGCGTCGGCCCGGCCGAGCGCGGGCCGAGACTCGGCTTGTCCGTGAGCTCGAAGGTCGGCGGATCCGTCCGGCGCAGCCGTCTCAAGCGCCTTCTCCGCGAGACCTTCCGGCTGCGGCGCTCGGAAATGCCGGCGGGCTTGGAGCTCGTCGCGTACCCGCGGCCCGGCTGCCCCTGGAAGGGGAGAGCCGACGCGGAACGCGATCTCCTCGACCTGCTGAGGCGCGCCGGCCACCTGCGGGCTTCCTGAAGATGAAGACCTTCGTCCTCGCCGTCCTGGACCTCTACCGCCTCGCGGCGCGCCCGTTCCTGCCGCGCGCGTGCCGCTTCTATCCCAGCTGCGGCGACTACGCGCACGAGGCCGTCGCGCAGCACGGCGTATTACGCGGGGCGCGGCTGGCCGCGCTGCGGCTCTTGCGCTGTCATCCGTTCTATCCCGGCGGCTTCGACGCCGTCCCCTCTCCCCGGTAACCCCATGGACCGAAACCTCTGGCTCGCCGTCGCGCTGTCGGGCGGCGTCTATCTCGTCTGGTACGGCTACTTCGACAAGAAGGTCAACCCTCCGCCGCCGCCCGCCGCGGTCTCGCGGGCCGCCGCTCCCGCCGCCTCCGGCGGCGCGCCCGCAGCCGCGCCCGCGAACGCTCCCGCCGAGCCCGCCGAACCCGCCGTCGCGCCCGAGCAGGACGCGAAGGCCGCGCTCGCGCAGTCCGAGACGATCAAACTCGGCGACGCGGACGCGCTCGTCAATCCGCGCGGCGCCGCGCTGGCGGGGTACTCCTTCCAAGGCCCGATCTCGCGCGTCGAGCTCGTCGTCGATCCCGCCCACGGGCTCTTCTCGACGTTCCCGGACCTGACCTTCAAGCGCGACCGTTCCGCGAAGTCCGGCTTCGTCTACACGGCGACGCGGCCGGACGGCGTGCGCGTCACGAAGGAGTTCGTGCCGGGCCAGGGCACCGTGCTCCCGCGCATCGTCGTCACCGCGACGAACCCCGCCCGCCGGCCCGTCGAGATCGCGCCGTGGACGCTCACCGTCGGCCCGGGTCTGGGCACCGTCGAGACCGAGAAGAAGGACAACGCGAAGCTGACGCGCGTGATCGGCCTGACGATCGAGGCCGGCGGCCTCAACGGCAAGATCGACACGATGAAGCCAGGCGTCCATCCGGGACCGTATCGCTGGGTCGCGGTGGACAACCGCTACTTCCTGGCAGCCCTGCTGCCGTCGTTCGAGCACTTCGAGCCGGCGTCCTCTTCCGCGCCCGCCGAGCTCACGCTGACGGCCAAGTCCGTCATGCTTGCCCCCGGCGGGAGCTTCACGTGGGAGATCCCGTACTACCTCGGCTCCAAGGGCTACAACTGGCTCGCGCGCTACGGCTTCGGCCTCGAGCGGTCGGTCGATCTCGGCTGGGGCTTCATCGCCCCGATCGGCCGCGCCTGCCTGCAGTCGCTCGTTTGGCTGCACGGCCTCATCGGCAACTGGGGCTGGGCGATCATCGCGCTGACCTTGATCCTCCAGGCGATCCTCGCTCCCCTGACCTACAAGAGCCTCAAGGCCGCCGCGATGATGCGCAAGGTGCAGCCCGAGATCCAGCGGCTGCAGGCGCGGTATAAAGACGATCCGACGAAGCTGAACCAGGAGATGATGGCGCTGTACAAGAAAGGCGGCGCCAATCCGCTCGGCGGCTGCCTGCCGATGCTCGCGCAGATGCCCATCTTCTACGGCCTCTACGACGCCCTGCGCAGCTCGTGGGAGCTGCACGGCGCGAGCTGGATCTTCTGGATCAAGGACCTCTCGACGAAGGACCCCTACTACGTCCTGCCGATCGTCATGGGCGGACTGATGTTCCTGCAGTCGAAGCTGAACCCGCCCGCGGGCGATCCCGCGCAGCAGCAGATGATGATGTTCATGCCGCTGATCTTCACTTTCATGTTCCTCAAATTCCCGGCGGGCCTCGTGCTCTACTGGCTGACGAACAGCCTGGTCAGCACGCTGATCCAGCTCGCGATGCGCGACCGCCTCAACGCCGCGGCCTAGCCGGCCCAGGAGAACTCCCATGCAGCCCATCGAGATCGAAGGCCGCACCGTCGCCGAAGCCGTCGAGACCGCGCTCAAGCAGAGCGGTCTGCGCCGCGACCAGGTCGAAGTCACCGTCATCGAGGAGGGCGCCGCCGGCATCCTCGGCTTCGGCGCCAAGCCCGCGCGCGTTCGCCTCAGCGAGAAGCGCTGGGGGGAAGGACCCGCGCCCGAGCCCGCGCCGGCCAAGCCCGCCGCCGCCCCGCGCCCCGCGCGCCCGCCGCGACCCGCGCCGCCGCCGCCCCGACCGTTCATCCCGGCGCCGACGTACAACCCGCCGCCCAAGCCGTCTCCCGCGCCGGCGCCGGCTCCCGCGGCCCGCCGCGAGCGTCCGCGCTCCGAGCCTGCCCGCGCGGAGCACCGCGCCGCTCACGAGTCGCCGCGTCCGAGCTTCAAGCCGGCCACGCCCGAGGAGGCCGCCGCGGCCTGCGCCAAGGCGCAGGAGCTCGTCGTCGAGCTGCTCAAGCTCATGAAGATCGCCGCTCCGACCGCGTCCGCCTCGTGGGACGCCGACATGGAGCGCGTGAAGATCGCCGTCGAGTCGCAGGACGCCTCAGCGCTCGTCGGCCGCGACGGCCGCGTGCTCGAATCGCTGCAGTTCCTCGCCACGCTGATGATGAGCCGCGGCGCCCCCGCGCCGGTTGCCGTGCAGGTCGACGCGCTGTCCTACTGGGAGAAGCGCGAGGCCGCGATCCTCGACCAGGCGCGCGCCGCGATCGAGTCCGTCAAGGCCACGGGCAAGCCGGTGCGCCTGGAGCCCATGGACTCCTCGATGCGGCGGCTGATCCACCGCACGTTCCAGTCCAGCCCCGACGTCACGACCGCGTCCGAGGGCGAGGGCGCTTGGCGCAAGATCGTGATCCGCTCGAGGAAGGGTTGATCGAGGCGTCCGAGACCATCGTCGCCCCCGCGACCCCGCCGGGACGAGGCGCGCTGGGCGTCGTGCGCGTCAGCGGACCCGGGGCGCGGCGCGTCGCCCGGGAGGTGCTGGGCGCGCGGGCGCTCGAGCCGCGGCGCGCGACGGCGCGCACGGCGCGGCGCGCGGGGCGCGCGATCGACCGCGTCGTCGCGGTGTTCTGGGAGGGGCCCGAGACGCCGACGGGCGAGGACCTGCTGGAGCTGACCGCTCACGGCTCCCCGGAGATCCTGCGCGAGCTCGTCGCCGCGGCGCTCGACGCCGGCGCGCGCGCGGCCGAGCCCGGCGAGTTCACCCGCCGCGCGTTCACGAACGGCCGGATGGACCTGGCGCAGGCCGAAGGCGTCGAGGCGCTGATCCGGGCGCGCGGCGACAGCGCGCGCCGGGCGGCGCTCGAGCGCCTGGAGGGGGGGCTCTCCCGCGCCGTCGCCGCGGTCCGCGCGCCGATCCTCGACCGGCTGGCGCTCCTCGAGGCGCGTCTGGACCATCCCGACGAGGACATACCGCCGCTCGCCGCGGCCGAGGCGGACGCCGCGTTCGCCGCCTTGCGGCCGCCGCTCGAGCGCCTGCTCGCCGCCTACGACCGCGGCCGCGCGGAGCGCGAGGGCCTGCGCGTCTGCCTCGTCGGGCGGCCCAACGCGGGCAAGTCGAGCCTGCTCAACGCGCTGCTGGGCCGCGACCGCGCCATCGTCGCGCCGACGCCGGGCACGACGCGCGACACGCTCTCCGAGCCCGCCGTGCTCGACGGCCTGCCGGCCCTGCTCGTCGACACCGCGGGCCTGCGCGAGGACGCGGCGGACCCGGCGGAGCAGGAGGGCGTGCGGCGCGCCGAGCGCGCGCTCGCCGCGTGCGACGTGGCCGTGCTCGTCGTCGACGCGGCGCGGCCCGAGGACGACGCCGACGAGCGCGCGCACCGGCGCGCGCTCGAGCTCGCCGCGCGCGAGGGGCGCCCGGTCGTCGTCGCGCGCAGCAAGTGCGATCTCGCGGCGGCCGCCGGCCGCCGCGGCGGCGTCGCGGTGTCCGCGGCGACGGGCGCCGGGCTCGCGGAGCTGACCCGGGCCGTCGTGGAGGCCGCCGCGGCGTCCTCGGGAGGCGACGAGGGGGAGACCCTCCTCGTCGGTCAGCGCGACCGCGACGCGTTCGCCGCCGCTCTCGCCGAGCTCGACGCCGCGCGGCGCGCGGCCGCCGAGCACCCGGGCGCCTGGGAGGACCGCGCCGCCCTTCACCTCCGGGAGGCGCACTCGCTCCTCGGCCGGGTCATCGGCGAGGGGGCGCCCGAGGAAGTGCTCCACGCCGTCTTCTCGCGCTTCTGCGTCGGCAAATGAGGACTCACGCATGAAACCCGCCATCAAGAAACAGCCTCGGAAAAAGGGGCCCGCTCCGGCGCCGCCGAGATCCCCGCGCCGCACGCGCGTCGAGGACATCGCGCCGGAGGAGCAGATCGTCGGGGCCCCCCTGCTCGGCAAGGTGCGCGCCTACGACGCCAAGACGCGCGAGATCACGCTCGACCTCGAGGAGGCGCTGACGGTTGGAGACGGCGTCCGGGTCAAGGGCCGCGCGACGGACCTGATCCAGCGCGTCGAGCGCCTTCGCGTCGGACGCCGCGGCGTGCAGAGCGCGCTCGCTGGCGAAACCGTCCAGGTCGAGGTCGCCGACCGCGTGCGGCCGGGGGACGCCGTGTACAAGGTCCGCCCCGCGTGAGGATCGCCTCGCCGCGCGGCGTGCTCGCGCTGCTGCTGGCCGTCAACATCCTCAACTACGTGGACCGCCAGGTCCTGTACGCCCTGCTGCCGCTGATCTCCGGGGACTTCCATCTGAGCGACGCGCAGGCGGGGAGCCTGGCGACCGCGTTCATGGTCGTCTACATGCTCGCCGCGCCGCCGATCGCTTGGCTCGCCGACACGCGCGGCCGGCGGCCGTGGATCGCCGGCGGCGTCGGGCTCTGGAGCCTGGCGACCGGCGCCGCCGCTCTCGCGACCGGCTTCCCGACGCTGTTCGCCTCGCGCGCCGCCGTCGGCGTGGGCGAGGCCTGCTACGGCGCGATCTCGCCGTCCTTCGTCGCCGAGCGCTTCCCGCCCGAGAAGCGCGGCCGCGCGCTGGCGATCTTCTCGATGGCGATCCCGGTCGGCTCGGCGCTCGGCTACGCCGGCGGCGGGCTGGCGGGCGACCGCTTCGGCTGGCGCCACGCGTTTTGGATGGTCGGCCTGCCGGGGCTGCTCCTCGCGGTCCTCTGCTGCCTCCTGCCCAACGACCCGCCGCACAAGGACACGCCCTCGGCCGCGTCGGGCTATCGCGAGGTGTTCGCGATCCCGTGCTTCCGCTTCATCACCCTCGCGATGGCCGCGATGACGTTCGCGCTCGGAGGGTTCGCGGTGTGGATGCCGACCTTCTTTCATCGGACCTACCAGCTGACCGTCGGCCAAGCGGGGACTCTGTTCGGCGCGATCACGGTCCTGGGCGGCCTCGTCGGCAGCCTGCTCGGAGGGTGGCTCGCGGATCTCCTGCGCCGGCGCGCGGCCGACGCCGACCTGATCGTCTCCGGCGCCGGCCTCATCGCCGGGATGCCGCTCGCCGCGGCCGCCATCCTGGCGACGAGCCTGCCGGTCGCGATCGGGGCGCTGTTCCTCGCCGAGACGCTGCTCTTCCTCAACATGGGGCCGCTGAACGCGGCCATCGTCTCGGTGACGCGGCTGGAGACGCGCTCCATGGCCTTCGCGGCCAACATCCTCGTCATCCACCTGCTCGGCGACGCGGCCTCGCCCTTCCTCATCGGCTTGGGCTCGGACATGTTCGGGCTCGCCAAGGCCCTCCTGCTCGCCTGCGCGGCGCTGGGCGTAGGCGGGGCGCTGTGCTTCTTGGGCCGCGCGCATTTCGACGCGGACGCGCGGATCGCGTCCGGAGCCCCGGCATGAAAAGAGTCTGGGAGTTCGGCAAGCTCTTCCTGTTCTCTCCGTCGAAGGCGGCGGACGCCTGCCTCAAGAAGGAGGCGCTCGCGGACGGTCTCAAGCTCTACGTCCTGCTCGCCGCCGCCGAGCTCGCGTCGTCGTGGTTCAACCCGCTCTCCTTCCTCGACCCGAACGCGCCGGCGCTGCCGCCGCACGGCCTCGGCTTCTGGCTGCGCGTCGGGATGTGGGAGCCGGTGCTATTCGCCCTGAGCGTGATCGTGACCGTGCTCGTCCTCGAGTGGATGCGGGACGGATGGCTGCCGCTCAAGACCGCGACGGCCACGCTGTGGTCGGCCATTCCCGTGGTCCTTTCGCTGCGCTACGTCGCCCCCGCGATGGCGCTCGGCAAAGGCACGACCATCGCGCTGCTCGCCGCGTGGACCGCGCCCGCGATCTGGCTCTCGCGAAGCGTCCCCGCCGGGCGCTGGCGAAAGGTCGGCATATTCCTGCTCGGCCTCAGCGCGATCGAGCTCGTCACCTTGGTCCTGGAGTTCGCCACCGTCGTGCCGCTGCGCTCACTCTACGGCTTCTACGCCGTGAGCTTCCTCACGATCGGCTGGCTGCTCGTCTGCGTCGGCATCGGCCTGCGCAAGCTCTGCGAGACGAGCACGGCGCGGGTCGTCCTCGGCTTCCTTTTCGCCGTGCTCGTCGTCTCGGTGATCCCGCCGGTCGCCTACCTTCTCGGCCTCATGCCGATGGAAGTGCTCAAGATCGTGCTCTATGTCTGACGCTCTCTATCCGAAGCGGTACGACGTGATCGTCGTCGGCGGCGGGCACGCCGGCATCGAGGCGGCGCTCGCCTCCGCGCGCATGGGCCGCGCGACGCTGCCGCTCACGCAGAACCTCGACACG
>DATNGC010000171.1:0-2638 GCA_035606075.1 Elusimicrobiota bacterium | reverse complement strand
CCTCGCCGAGGCGGTACTGCGCCTCGGCGTCGCCTTGCTCCGCGGCCTTGCGGGACCAGTCGTACGCGGCGCGCTCGTCGCGCGGGAGACCGTCGCCGCGCAGGAACATCGCGCCCAGCCGCGCCTGCGCGGCGGCGTGGCCCTGCTCCGCCGCTCGGAGAAGCCAGCCCGCCGCTTCTCGATGGTCCTTGGCGGCGCCCTGTCCCTCGAAAGACATGAGCCCGAGGAGATACTGCGCGCCCGCGTCTCCCTGCTCCGCGGCCTTGCGGTACCAGACCGCCGCCTCGCGCAGGTCCTTGGGGACGCCCTGGCCGAAGGCGTACATCCGCGCGATATTGACCTGGCTCTCGGCGGCGCCGTGCTCGGCCGCCTTGCGCAGCCACGCGATCGACTGAACCGGATCGCGCGGCGCGCCGATGCCTTCGCGGTACATGACGCCCAGGTTGTACTGCGCGGGCGCGTAGCCCTGCTGGGCCGCCTTGCGGTACCAGTCGAGCGCCGCGGCGTCGTCCCGGGGCACCCCTTCGCCCTGCGCGCAGAGCCAGGCGAGGTTGTACTGGGCCTCGGCGTTCCCTTGGTCGGCCGCCTTGCGCAGCCAGAGGGCGGCCTGCGCGCCGTCGCGGGGGACTCCGTCGCCGTTCTCGTACGCCTTCCCGAGCCCGAGTTGGGCGGCCGCATCGCCGGCCCGGGCGGCCTCAAGGACGGCCGCGGACGGCTCCGCCGCACCGGCGGCGCGCGCCCGCGCCGGGACGAGCACAGCCGCGAGCACTATCGCGCTTGCGGCGAGGACGGCGGGGGCGAACGTTCTCATGTCCTGATCGAGGCGATGGCCATAGAATACGCAATTAATCGAGCCGCCGCCTCTGCCGCGCTCATTTGACGACCACCAAGGTCCCGGTGAACGTCTTTCCCTCGGACTGGATCTGATAGATGTAGACGCCGCCCGGGACGGGGTGGCCGTTGCTCGTGCCGTCCCACATGACGCTGCTGTTGAGCGGACCCGCCGGCAGGTTCGACGCCACGACCCGGCCGCGCATGTCGAGGATCTTGGCGGTCACCGCGGAGTCCTGCGGGTTGTCGAAGGTGAAGACGACGTTGTCGTTTTTGTGATCGCCGTTGGGAGTCACGAACCGGTTGCTGACGCCGGCCTGGTTGAACGCGAAGCCGCCCGTGCGCTCGACGGTGCGCAGCTGGTACTGGCCGACGTAGACCGTGCGGATCGTCATCGTCTGGGAGTAGCTGTCCTGGAGTCCGTAGAGCTGGACCCACGAGGCGCCGTTGTACCAGTACACGCTCATGTTGGAGGCCTGCGAACCGACGGCGCTGGGCGTGACCGTGTTCGTCGCCGACACTCCGTAGCTCAAGTGCAGGATGCCCAAGCCGGGGATCGGCAGGTTCGGCGCGAGCAGCACGCCGCCGCGGTAGGCGTCCCAGCCGACGGACTTCACGACGCGGCCGTTGACCGAGCCGAGATCGACCAGCTTGGTCGCGGCCTTGATCAGATACGCGCTGTTCGGGTCGCCGACGACGCCCTCCACGGGGGCGACGTCCGGACCGGTGACCTCGAAGAAGCTGGCCCCGTCGCTGGCGACGATGTAGGCGGAATGATCGGCCGCGCTGCGGACGACCGAGGGGTTCGAGAGACCGAAGGTATTCGACGCGGCGATGAAGTAGTAGCACTGGAAACGGCACTGGGGATCGCCCACGGCGTCCGTCCAGTTCACCGTCGCGGTCGACAGGTCGGCGACGTCGGTCCACGGAGCCAGGATGGGCGCCGTGGCCCGGTACACGCGGTAGCCGTTGAGCTCGTTGGGCGACGGCGCGGCCGGGACGGCGAAGGACACGCCGTCGGCGTAGCGCACGGTCGGCATCCAGCGCAGCGACACGCTGCTCGCCCCGGTCGTCAGCGCGACGCCGAACACGTCCTGGGGCACGTTCGTGTTCTTGAGCGCGGTCGACAGGCCCGACCGCGTCCCGTCGCGCTCGTACGTCTTCATCGCGAAGTAGTAGACGACGCCGGGCGTCAGGCCCGAGACGATCATCGTGACCGTCGTGCCCCCGACGGCGGCCGCCGGCACCGGGCTCGCGTCGGCCGCGGCGTCGAACGCCGCGTCGCTCAGCCACGGGGCCTGCGCGGCGACCGAGGAGTAGCGCACGATGTAGCCGCCGGGCTTGCTGTGCTCGTTGCCGTCGTTGCCGGCCGAGACCCATTGGATCGCCTCGGTCCCGCCGGGCACCACGCTCGAGACGAAGAGCGTCGAGGCGGACGGGTAGTAATAGCCGGGGATGAGGCCGTCGCGTCCGCGGTAGCTGGCGGAGTTCGCCGCGGTCTGGGCGAGCGCGCCGATGGAGCCGTCGGCGCGGAAGGAAGGGGAGTACTTGCGCAGACCGCCGGAATTCACGGCGGAGCGGGTGTTGGTGAAGCTGAGGCTGCTCGACTGGATCGCCCAAGCCCCGCCCGGGCAGAGCAGCAGCGCGGCCGAGAGAAGGAGACTTCGCGCGCGCGTGATAAGGACCATCGCTCGAAGAGTAGCCCCACGGTGCGAAGAACTTATTGCGAGAGTTCGAAATCACGAGAGGACGGTTGGACGGCTCCGCGAGGGCTTTGATAGAGTCCTCTCGTGGACTCCGCGCTCGC
>DATNGC010000170.1:0-4578 GCA_035606075.1 Elusimicrobiota bacterium | reverse complement strand
GAGCGCGGCGATCCGGTGATCTTCTCCGCCGACGGCAAGACCCTGCTGCTCTCCGAGCGCTCCGGCGACGGCTTCACGGCGGAGGCGCGCACGTGGATGGGGCAGGTCATCGCGACGCTCGGCCAATGGCCGCGCCTGATCTCGATCGCGCTCTCGCCCAACGGGCGCTTCGCGCTGGCGCGCGGGGCGGTGCCCGACAAGAGCGACACGCACTCCTTCATCGACCTCCGGACAAAAGCGCGGCGCGACGTGCCGTCCTCGGACCTGGTGCTGGGCCTGGCCCGCGTCGGCGACGACGGGGTCGTGCGCTCCGGCTCGAAGATCGTCTTCGCCTTCGACGTGTCCGCGTCCTCGGGCGCGGCGGCCTCCGCGGCGACGGCGGCGCCAAAATGAAGCTCGCGCGGGCCGCGGCGGTCCTCCTCGTTCTCGCGGCGCTCCCGGCGGCCGCGCAGGAGGAGCCCGCGGCCCAGCTCGCGCCGGAAACGGACCCCGCGATCGTCGAGCTGCGCGACAAGCTCGCGAAAGATCCCGACATCATCCAGTTCGTCGCCGAGCGCGTCGCGCGTTCCCGTCTGATCGGACGGCTCACGACGCTGAGCGACAACGACGGCCGAATCGCGGCGGCGAAAGAGTGGATCAAGGGCGACCCGGCGGCCGCGGCGCACGTGGCGCTGGGATTGGCGAGCGACGACGCCTCCGGCAACACCAACTACGAGGACGCCCTGCTGACCCAGCTCGCCAAGGAGTACGAGCACAACCCCGCCGCGGAGAAGAACCTCTTCGGCCGGCTGCGCAAGACGGCGAAAGACTCGAGCCTCCTCAAGAAGCAATCCCAGGACATGTCCGAGGACGAGCGCCGCGAGATCCTGCGCAACATGTTCGAGGGCCAGGGCAGCGAGTCGAACAAGGTCATCAAGATGAACGAGGACGGCAAAGGGACCCCGCCCAGCGACAAGCCCTCGACCGCGCGGTTCAACGGGATCTATGACCGCCTCAGCGCCGGCAACCTGCGCGGCTACTCGCCGCAGCTGATGGCGCTGCAGAGCGCGCTGAGCGCGCGCCGGCCGCCGGGCGCGCCGGCGCTCGTCGAGACGGGAAAGCTCGACTACGCGACGCTCTCCTATCCCGCCTACGGGATGAACTACGACGTGGGCAACCTCGACAAGCGCCTGCGCGCCGAGCGCATCCTGGCCTTGGCGAAGCTGTCCGGACGGACGCTCACCAAGGCCGACTGGGCCGATCCGGACCTCGAGACGAGGCTCGGCGGCAGGGAGTCTGCCGAGAAGCTCAAGCCGCGCCTGCAGAAGCGCGCGGAGCTCGCCGCCAAGGCGCGCGCCGCGATGCAGGCGTTCCTGTCGGCCGCCGAGAAGGCGAAGGACCCGAACAAGATCTCGCGGGCGCTGCTCGTCGAGCTCGGCGCGAAGCAGAAGGAGACCGCGCGCTGGATCGCGGCCGCGGCTTTGGAGGAGGAGCTGTCCCGGGTGGACGAGCTCGCGGACTTCCTGACGCCGGAGCTGCTGGCCGTCGTCGACGCGGCGCCGTGCCCCGCCGATGAGCGCGCCGCCTACCGCAAGCGCGGCGAGTCGCTCAAGGACAAGGTCGGAACGCTCAAGGCCAACGCGGAGAAGGCGCTGGGACTGCTCGAATCCGACGGGTGGGCCTCGTCTCTGGCCGAGGTGGACAAGCTCGTCGCCGAGAATCGCGACATCAAGCTCACGTTGCCGCGCGACATCGGCGACTATTCGAAGGTGCCGTACGGCGTGCGGGACTCCCTGGTGACGCAGCCTCGATGGCGCGAGTGGCTGGACGACTTCGCGGTGAAGTGGGCGCCGTCGCTCTCCTATTCGAAGGACGTGGCGTACCGGCGCGGGCGGCTCTCGCGCTACATGAACGTCTACGGGCTCATCGCCTCGGGCGACGCCAACGCGGCGCACACGGCCTTCACCGCCGTCGAGCCCGGCTCGCGCTGAACTAAGGGGTCGAGCGCAGCGCCGGGATCAGCGCCTTGATCCGCGGCAGGGCCTCTTCGGCGGCGCGCTCGCCGGCCTTGATGATCTCGCGGGCGCGGTGCAGCTCGGTCCAGGAGAAGCCCTTGAGGTCGGGGTGCAGGACGACGTGGGCCATCTCCATGCGCGATTGGGCGACCTCGTACTCCATCGTGTAGATCATGTTGAAGAATACGTCGATGATGTGAGGGTTCTTCAGCAGCTGAGGCGTCGCGACGTCCTTGAGCGCGGCGAAGGAGACGGGGCGCTCGAGGATGTTCCGCTTCTCATGGCCGCCGTGGGGCCGGTCGCCCGCGGGCATGGTCAGGTTCACGGAGATCAGCACGTCGGCGCCCAAATCGGCGAGCACGCGCGTGGGGACGGGATTGACCAGTCCGCCGTCGACGAGATAGCGGCCGTTGAGCTGGAACGGCACGAAGATGATGGGCAGGCCGCAGCTGGCGCGGATGGCCTCGGCGACGCGGCCGCTCTTGAGCACGACCTCCTCGCCGGTCTCGATGTCGGCGGCCACGCAGCCGAACGGGATGTCCATGTCCGAGAACTCGCGCGAGCCGATGTAGGTGCGGATGAAGCGCAGCAAGGTCTCGCCTTGGAAGACGCCGGAGCGCAAAACGGTCAGGTCCCAGAACAGGTTCTCGTAGACCCAGGACTTGTCGATGCGCACGGCCATGTCCTCGATCTCCTCGGGCTCGTAGCCGGCGGCGTAGCAGCCGGCGATGAGCGAGCCCATGGAGGTTCCGGCGATCATGTCGATGGGGATGCCTTCTCGCTTGAAAACCTTCAGAACGCCGATCGTGGCGTGGCCGAGCGCGGCGCCGGTGCCGAGGGCGAGGCCGACGCGCACGCCGCCCAGGCGCCGCGCGAGGCGCGCGATGGCGGGGCGGCACTTGGGCAAGGTCGCGAGCGCCTCGTCGGCGGAGACGGGCTTGGCGAAGGCCTCGGAGACGACCTCGCTCCACGGGATCATGACGCGGTCGGCGCCGATGAGGAGGGGCGCGTCCTCGGCCTCGAGCTCGCCCAGCCACAGACGCAGGAGCTTCGCGGGCTCGGGCACGGCGCGCGGGACCTCGGACTCCATCTGGCGGAACTGGGGGCGCATCGCGTCGCAGCCGGCCATGAGCACGCGATCGGCCTCGGACAACGCCGCGCGCTCGACGTCGCCGCGCTCGCCGCCGGAGAGAACCACGAGGGCGAAGTCGTGTCCGCCGCGGACGGCGTTCAAGAACAGATACAGCGAGCTGAATAGGCGGCCGCCGAGCGCGGCGGGGGAGACCGACAGGATGTCGAGGCCGTCGGGATGCTCCTGGGCGAGGCCGGCGATGGCGGCTGGATCGCGCAGGTTCACGCCGCGCAGCTCGCTTTCGCCGACGACGACGGGGCTCAGACCGCCGGCGCGGGCGATGGCGCCTGGCTCGCTGGCGAGGTCGACGATCAGGACGCGCTTGCGGGTCTGGGTCGCGAGCTCCGCGCCGAGCGTCCACGCGAGAAGAGCGCGGTCGGCTCGCGGCAGTGCCGGGTCGAGCACGACGAGGTGGGCGTCGGTGCCGGGACGCGCGGGGCCGGCGCTCTGGACGATCAGGCGCTGGGCGAGGGTGCGCGACAGATGCAGCAGGATGGTGGGCTGCTCGCGCAGGGTCTCCTCGAAGTCCTTGCGCGGCAGCTTCAAGATCTCGCTCGTCGAGTCGAGCTTCACCGTCGAGGTGCGCGGGATGCCGGTCAGGATGCCGGTCTCGCCGGCGACCTCGCCGCGGCTCAGGAAGGCGACGACGGTCTCGATCCCATTATGAGTTCTTAGCCGGCGCGCCTGGCCGGAGACGATCAGGTACATGGCGTCGGGCTCGTCGCCCTCGCGGAACAACGTGGCGCCTTTGGGCAGCGAGAGGGGCTGGAGTCGGGCGGCGATCTTTCCGAGGTCTTCCGGCGAGAGCCCCGCGAACAGCGGGATTCTCTTGAGGAACGGCTCCCAGGATGGGATTTCCTCGGGCTTCAAATCATTTCCTGTTCACCGCGCAGGAGAGCAGGCCGATGACGGTCTTGGAGTCGCGGATCTCGCCGCGCTTGACCATGGCGAGAGCCTTCTTGAAGGGCACGACGACGCACTGGAGGAATTCGTCCTCGTCGGTGTTCATCTTGCCGGGCACGAGCTTCTCGGCGAGATAGATGTGGAGGACCTCGTTGGCGAAGGCCGGGGTGGGCCAATACTGGAGCATGGGCGTGATCTTCGTGGCGGTGTAGCCGGTCTCCTCCTGGAGCTCGCGCTTCACGCAGGTCAGGAGATTCTCGCCCTTGTCGAGCTTGCCGGCGGGCAGCTCGAGGGTGACCTCGCCGACGGGGTGACGGTACTGGCGCACCATGACGACGTGATCCTTGTCGAGAAAGGGGATGACGGCGACGGCGCCGGGGTGGTCCATGAACTCGCGCGTGGCGAGCTTGCCGTTGGGGAGCTTGACGGTGTCGACGCGGAAGTCGACGGCGCGTCCGCGCCAGATCGTCTTTTTCGAGACGAATTTCTCGATCAGGCCGGCGTCGGCGGCGGCGGGCTTCATGTGGGCCGATTATAACAAACGGGGCG
>DATNGC010000169.1:0-3186 GCA_035606075.1 Elusimicrobiota bacterium | reverse complement strand
CCCTTGTCGCCGGCCTCGACCGTCACCTTTCCGCCGGGCCGCGTGAACTTGAGGGCGTTGCTGACCAGGTTGTCGAGGACGAGCCCCAGCCAGCGCTGGTCCCCGACCGCCTTGGACAGCCGCGCCGGCGGGGCCCACTGCAGGCTCTTGCCCCCCTCGGCCGCGGCGGGCTGGTGGTTCTCGACGCTTTGTCCGATCAGGTCGACCAGGTCCAGCGGGCGCAGCTCCATCTTCGCGCCCCCTTCGAGGCGCGACAGGTCCAGCAGGTCGGACACGAGTCCGGCCAGGCGCTTGGCGGCGGCTTTGGCGATCTGAAGGAATTTCACTTGCTGCTCGTTGACTGGGCCCGTCTCCCCGTCGAGCATGACGCTCAAAAAGCCGGTGATGGTGGTCAGCGGCGTCTTGAACTCGTGGCTCACGGTGGACACGAACTCATCTTTCATACGATTGAGGGCCGCTAATTGTTCCGCCGTTTCCGCCAAACGGCGGTTCAACATGGCCGTTTCCACGAGGATGGACGCCTCTTCCGCGACCACCGTGACGAGGGCCAGCGCGTCGCCGCCGAAAGCCCCGCGCCGGCGGCTTCCGACGCGCATGACGCCCAGCACGCGGTCCTCCACCAGCAGGGGCACGACCAGCAGCGAGTGCACCTTCCACAGCTGGGCGTAGCTGCCGATGACGCCGGGGTCGTTCTGGGCGTCCTCGCTCATGAACGGCTTGCGGGTCTTGAACACGCGCACCGAGGACGAGCGGGTCTCCGTCAAGGGGATGCGGTACAGCAGCTCCTCGCCCTCGAGCCCGAACGCGCCGGGCTGGGTCACGAGCTCGCCGGTCGCCTCGTCGAGGATCAGGAAGGCCACGAGGTCGGCGTCGAGCGCGCGCGCGACGATCGCGACGATGGCGCCCAGCGAGGAGATGTCGCGGCCGACGCGCGTGACCATGGCCTGCGCGACGTCGTGGAGGGTCTTCACCTCCTTCGACTTGCGGATCAGGCGGTCGTGCGTCTGCGTGAGCTCCTCCATCGCCGCCGAGAGCCCGCCCTGCAGGCGCTCGCGCGTCTCGGACATGCGCGCGATGCCGTCGGCGAGCGCCGCCGCCGAGCTCAGCGCCGCGGCGGCCATCGTCAGGCTCGGGCGCGCGCGCGCCAGCGCGTCGCCGGGCTCCGCCTGAGCGGCGATCAGGGCGCCGGCGCCTTCATCGGACGTCCACCCGTAGGCGACGGCGGCGGTGAAGCCGAGGTCGGCCAGCGCCGCCGCGAGAGAGTCCTCGCCCGCCGCGACCCCGCGGCCGAGCGTCCACTCGGCCTCGCCTTCGGCCGCCGCGCGGGCGAGAAAGCCCGCGTCGAGCCGCAGCGACGGCAGGGGCACGCGCGCCCACGCCCCGCCGCGATGGGCGAGCAGGACCGCGCTGCCGTCGGGCCGGCGCGCGGCCGCGGCGAGGGCCAGGTCGGGATGAAGGCCGTGAAGGGCGTCGAGGGCGCGGCCCGCGGCCTCGGCCAGCGCCTGCTGGGGCCTTCGCGCGAGCGCCTGGGCGTCGAGCAGGGCCGCGGCGAGCCGGCGCGCGGCGTCGAGCTCCGCCTCCTTCTCCCGCAGGGCGCGCTCGAGCGGCAGGCGGCTCGCGAAGACGAAGGTCCACCACGCGGCGGCCGCGGCGACGGCGGCCAGGAGCAGGGCGGCGAGGACGGGCGCCAGGGCCGCGGAGCTCATGCGGGCGGAGGCAGGCGCGCGAGATCCAAGTGGGCGTTCAAGTAATGCGCCTCGATCTTGAGCGAACTGAACGGGATGAACGCCAGCTCGACGCCGAAGCTCTCGAGGATGCGCCGCGTCGCGTGCGCGAACTCGGCCGAGCGCGGCCCCAGCGGGGTCTCGGGCGCCGGTCCGACGATGAGCGCGCTCGTCACTCCGGCGCGGGCGCACAGCTCGCCGATCATGAACGGGATCCCGAAGGGCACGGTCGGATCGTAGGTCTCCCACAGGACGTGCCGGAAGATCTTCGGGAAGCCGTGCTTGCGGCCGGCGTCGTAGAACTGCGCCGCGGCGAAGGCGCCCAGGCCGTCGTGGCCCTTCGGGACGATGACGGCGATGGGCTCGGCGTTCGGCGGAGCCGGCGGCGGGGTGAAGGCCGCGCCGGTCAGGTTCGGCGGCTCCGTCGCCCCGGCCAGCAAAGGCTCGTAGATGGACTTGAACATCTCGTCGAGAGGGACGGCCTTGCCCGCCGCCTCCAGGGATCTCTTGTAGACGGTCACGCGCTTGAGCCAGACCGTCAGGTCGTTGTAGCCCCACGCGGAGAGCTTCTCGTGCAGCGTGGAGATCTCGACTTCGCTGAGGCCGGTCTGAGCCCGGTCGGACGCGGCGGAGATCAAGTCCTTCTGGGTGGCCGGGCTCGGCATCTTCAGGTCGACCGACCAGCCCTTGGAGAACGAGAATTTGAGCGCCTCCTCGAGCGCGCCGAGGGACTTCGGCGGGTACAGCGAGGTGATGACCACCTGGAGCTTGCGGTCGAAGAACGACTTGAACACCTTGGCGAGCGCGTCCTTGTTCTGGTCCGACAGCGCCATGAGGTGGATGTCGTCGATCAGCAGCGCCTTCGAGTTCGCGACGCGCGAGTCCAACTCGGCGACGGCGCCGCGGGCGATGGCGGCGTTGACGGCGCGCGAGAGGCGCGACCCGGACGTCGAGATGAGCACGGCTCCGCCCAGTCCTTTCGACAGCGCCGCGCCGATGGCGTTGAGCATGTGGGACTTGCCGGTGCCGGGGACGCCGTACAGGAAAAGCGGGTTGTACATCGTGCCCGGCGACGTGACGACGGACATCGCGGCCGCGTGCGCGAAGCGGTTGTAGGCGCCGACGAGCATGGTCTCCAGCGTCCAGCCCGAGTGAAGGTCGACGGCGAGCGGATACGGAACGGGCCCGGCGGCCGGCGGCGGCACGGAGACGGTCGCGGGCGGCGCGGCGGATACCGGCGCCGGCGTCGGCGCCGCGGGAGCCGGCGCCGGGGGCGGCGCCGCGGGAACGGGAGTCGGCGGCGCCAGGGACACCAGCGGCGGGACCTCGGGCTCCGGCGGCTTGAGCGCCGGGATGGACGGAGGCTCCGCGGCCGGCGCGGGCGTCGGCGTCGGGATGGCCGGCCCCGGCGCCGGCGGCGGCGATAGCTCGGGCATGGGCGGCGGGGGCGGCGCCAAGTTCG
>DATNGC010000168.1:0-15369 GCA_035606075.1 Elusimicrobiota bacterium | reverse complement strand
GCGCGCTCGAGGCCGGCTTCGAGGTCGTGGAGCTCCATTTCGCGCATGGCTACCTGGTCCATTCGTTCCTGTCGCCGCTCTCCAACAAGCGCGAGGACGCGTACGGAGGAAGCTTCGACGGCCGCGCGCGCCTCGCGCTCGAGATCGCCGCCGCCGTGCGGCGCGTCTGGCCCGAGCGCCTGCCGTTGTTCGTGCGGGTCTCGGCGACGGATTGGGTCGATGGCGGCTGGGACTTGCCGCAGACGGTGGAGCTCGCGAGGCGGCTCAAGGCGCTCGGCGCCGATCTGATCGACTGCTCGAGCGGCGCGCTCGTCCCTTATGCGAAGATCCCCGCCGGGCCCGGCTACCAGGTCCCGTTCGCCGAGGCCGTGCGCCGCGAGGCGGGAATCGCGACCGGAGCCGTCGGGATGATCACCGACCCCCAGCAGGCCGAGAAGATCGTCGCCTCGGGCCAGGCCGACGCGGTCCTGCTGGCGCGCGAGCTCCTGCGGGACCCGTACTGGCCTCTGCGCGCCGCCAAGGTTTTGGGCGCCGAAGGGCCGTGGCCCAAGCAATACGCGCGCGCCGCGCGCTGAATCCTTCGAAACCGAAAAAATTTCCATGATTTCTTAAGCGCTATTCACATCATCGCGCGAGATGCGAATAGCGTCTATTTTTCGCAGCGGAAATTTTGGCAATTCGCAGGATTTTTTCAGCGGCCGGAAATGAAACCGCCCCGGCCTTTCGGCCGGGGCGGCTCATTTCCGAGTCTGAGGCGTTTTTACCAGCGGACGCCGTCGGTGAGGGCCTTGAGCGTCGCGGACCCCTGAGTCTTCTCCTGGAAGGTCTTGATGGTCTCCGCGTCGGCCGTCGGCGGAAGCGCCGTCCCCGCCGAGAACGACGAGTCCGTCGGATTCCCGTCCTTGTCGAAGTTCAGCGTCGACTGGACGCCCGAGTCGTCCACGACGGTCAGAGCGATCCCCTTGACCGCGTCGCCGTCGTTGACGAACGCCGCCGACTGCACGCCGGAGGCGAGATACTTGCCCTGCGCCTCGGGACTCTGCGGATCCGCGACGGTCAGGTCATACAGGTAGGCGTCCTTGTTCGCCCCGGTGATCTGGATCGAGCGAGTGCCGTCCAGGCTGTACACCGAGGTCTGGTCGACGGGCGCCGGCGTCGGGTCGCCCGGCGGGACGTCCACGGGCGGCGTCGGGTCGGGCGTCATGATCACGCCGCCGTCGCCGGGCTGGTAGCGGTAGTAGACGCCGCCGTTGTAGACGTAGATCCAGCCGTCCGATCCGGTCCACCACCACTGGCCCTCGTGCATGTACACCCAGCGGTGGAAGTACGGGTCGTACCACCAGTAGTTGTCGTTGTAGTAGCGGGTCCAGAAGTAGACGGAGCCGACGTAGAAGCCCCACCAGTGGAAGCCGAACTCGTCGTAGTGGTGGCACACGCGCCAGCCGTTCCAATCGTGCCAGTGGTAGTCGTGGTCGCGGCCGTTCCAGTGGTCCTGCTCGCGATGGATGTTGTGTCGGAAGTCATCGCGATCGATGCGGCCCATGTGGTCGCGGTTCGGCGGGATATCGCGGCCGTGCGCGTCGCGGTCGGGATGCTGAGTGACGGGCCGGCCGCGGTTGTCCCGCTCCGGCGGATGCACCGCGCGGTTGTCGCCGTTATGGGACGGGTCGATGCGATGGGACGGAGGCGTCGGCGGCTTGGGCATTCCGTGACCCGGCTGAGGGTGCACGACCACCGGCGGATGGTTCACCGGCGGCCGCGGGTGCGGCCGGGGCGTGGGCGTCGGCCGAGGATTCGGCCGCGGAGTGGGAGTCGGCCGCGGCGTCGGCGTGGGCCGGGGAGTCGGGCGCGGCGTCGGCGTCGGACGAGGAGTCGGCCGCGGCGTCGGCGTGGGGCGAGGAGTCGGTCGCGGCGTCGGCGTGGGGCGGGGAGTCGGGCGCGGCGCCGGCGTGGGCCGAGGCTGCGGGATCGGCCGGGGTTGGGGGATGGGGCGCGGCTCCGGGCGAGGCATCGGCTGAGGCCGGGGCATCGGCTGCGGGCGCGGCATCGGCATCGGGCGAGGCTGCGGCATGGGGCGAGGCTGCGGCATGGGGCGAGATCCGCCGCCTCCGCCGCCGCCAGGCCGGGACATCAATTCGATGACGCTCGCGGGGAGCAGGGTCTGGAATCCGGTCTCGGCGACCGCGGCGGATCCGGCGAGCGCGGTGATGAGGATTCCCAGCAGAAAGGGACTTCGTTTCATGTTTTCGTTCTCCGAACGTCGGCGTTCCGAGAGCGGGCCCCCCGGACCGATCTCGCACGGAGATTTAACATTTCTGTAATACGCCCTGTCAACGAAAATTAGGCCTTCCGGCCCAGCGCGATTAGGCCTTCCGGTCCGGGGCGGGAGCGGGGCTTTCGAAGCCGCTCATGAGCTTGAAGGTCCCGAGGATGCCGAGGAAGATCGCGGTGGAGAGCACGCGGCTGCGATAGGCGTTCGGCGTCAGCGCCGCGAAGAGGAAGAACACCCCGACGAGGACGTTGATCAGGTTCAGCGTCGGCGCGACGCGCGGCCAGCGCAGCGAGGCGGCGTAGGCGGCGAGGACGAGGAGCACCATGACGGCCAGCGCGGCGACGAGCGCCCTTCCGCGCTCGGCCTCGAGGTCGCGCTCGGCCGCCTCGGTCTCCGACGCCGAGAGCGTCACGGGGCGCGCGGCCGCGAGCGGGCGGCGCGCGAGCTCGGCCGCGGTCACGACCTCGGCCGAGACCACCTCCAGCCGCGTGGTGGGCTGGTCGTCGTCGTCGCGGGGGACCTTGAGGAACTCGTCGACGACCTCCATGCCCTCCTGGACGCGCCCGAAGATCGTGTAGCGGCCGTCGCCCTGCGGCCAGTCGCCGAGGAGGATCGAGAAAGAAGTCGAGGCGCTGTCGGGGTCGTTCTCGTCCCGCGTCATCGAGAGGACGCCCGCTTCGTGATGCAGGCGGCTGAACTCGGCCTTGAGCGGATGGATGGCGGAGGTCTGCGTCTCGTTGAGCGGCGCGGCGCGGTCCGTCACGTCGGCGAGCTGGACGAGGAAGCCGGGGATGACCCGCAGAAAGCGGGTCGCGTCGTAGTCCCCGAGGCGCACGAGCTTGAGGATCTGCGCGACGTGCCGGGGCGCGACGTCCGGGTAGAGCGCCAGGACGATGTCGCCGGCGTTGGTGTGCAGGAGGACGCGCTCATCCGCGACCCGCGGGGCCGCCTGCGCGCGCGCGGCCGCGGGCGCGAAAAGGAGGGCCAGCGCCAGCGCCGCGCCGACCGTCCTCACGCGGCCGCTCCGACGGCCGCCGCCGGAGCGGCCTGCGCGGCGCCGGTGAGGTCGGACAGCGTGGACATCAAGGGGGACGACACCGTCTTGCGCTTCAGCTTCCAGATGACGCCGTCGATGAAGAAGTGATGGAGCTGCACGCCGCCGACGATGATCCCCGTCGAGAATTCCTCCGAGATGCCGAACAGCCGTCCGACGAGCCGCGGGATGAAGAAGAACAGGCACGCGCCGACGCAGAAGTTGATCGCCCACCAGCGCCCGCTCTCCGTGAGCACGTAGCGCGGCGAGGGCTTCAGGCGCGGGCTCAGGTCGAGCTTCTCGCGCAGCTGCATCGACCACGCGATCACGAGGTACTGCAGGCTGTGGAAGAACGGCACGAACTCGGCGAACGACTGCCAGTTGGAGCCGGGGACGAACCAGACGAACTGGGTCGCGGCGGGCAGCAGCACGATCGGCGGCATGGCCTTCTTGCGGCGCCAGCACCAGCGCGCGATCAGGAAGACGAGGACGGCGCCCATCAGGATCAGCCAGGCGTCGGCGACGGTGTTGGCCCAGTCCGGCAGGCCGATGCTGGGATAGGCGATGCCGGAGTCGTCGAACATCTGCCGGCCCGTCTCGGTCCGGATCGTCTGCGCGATGAACGTCCCGTAGATGAAGGCCGACAGGGCGAAGCGCTCGGCCTTCTCGAACTTGAGGCCCGCGCGCCGGGAGTAGAGCAGGCAGATGCCGAGGGTCTGGCCGCTGAAATGGTACGGCGACCAGATGGCGACGAGCTTCACGAAATAAGGGGCGAGAGCCTTGGGGAACGCGAAGCAGCCGAGCACGCCGGCGAGGATGACCCACGGCACCGCGAGCGCGGTCATCGGGTATTGATCGACGTTGCTTTTGGAATGGTAAAGACGGTAGCTCGTCGCGGCGAAATGGGGCCAGTTGACGACCCAGGCGAACTGGAGAGCGAGCGTGATGACGGCGTTGGTGCGGTCGCCGGTGTAGAAGATCCTCAGCAGGATGAACGTGACGATGGAGAGCACGCCGATCAGGAGGAAATCGACGGGACCGCTGACGAAGTAAAGGCGCTTGGGGTCCGCGGACGGAGCGGCGTTCGCGGGAGCGTGCTCGAGGTCCTGCGCGGACCGTTTGGGCATGGGATTCATTCTACCTCAAAAAGAAGCCCGCCCCGGCCGCGAGGGCCGGGGCGGGCGGTCGTGCGTCCGGCTCTAGAAGGTGACGATGCCCTTCAGGGCGCGGAACGTCTCCGAGCCCTCCATCTTCTTCTGGAGCGTCTCGATCGCGGCGGGCGCGGGCGTCGGCGGAGCGGCTTTCGCCGCCGACTGCGGCGCGTCCGGGGCGGGCGGCGCGTCGATGGACGAGCCGTCCTGGTCGTACGTCAGCGTCGTCTGATTGCCGTCGGCGTCCGTCGTCGTCAGCACGATCAGCTGCAGGCTCGTCGCGGCGTTGCCCGAGTCGTCCTGCTGCGTCTGATTGACGAACGTCACGTCCGTGACTCCCGAGGCCAGCGGCAGCGGGTCCACGTTGTTGTCCGCGAGGTTGACCAGGGTCGCGTTCTGCGCGTCCTCGGCGACGTCCAGGCGGCGTTGTCCGTTGACGTCCACGACGGAGTAGGCGCTCGGGTCGTCGTAGGTGATCCGGATCTGACGGATCGTCTGCGTCGTGGTCCCGTCGTCGGCGGTCTGCGTGTCGTAGACGAACTCCACGCCGGCCACGCCGGTCCCCAGGTAGCGTCCCTGAGCCGCGTCGCTCTGCGGATCGGCCTGCGTGAGGTCGTAGAGGTAGGCGTCGCGGTTGTCGCCGGTGACTTGGACCGAGCGCGTGCCGTCCAAGCTGTACACCGAGGCCTCGTTGGCCGGGGCGCTCGGAGCCGGAGCGTCCGGATCCGTGGGCGGCGCCTCCACCGGCGGCGTCGGATCGGGCGTCATGATCACGCCTGAGTCGCTCTGGCCGTAGCGGTAGTAGAACCCGTTGTTGTACACGTACAGGTTCCCGAAGTCGTCCTGCCACCACCACTGGCCGTCCTGGAGGTAGTCCCAGCGCGCCCAGTAGGGGTCGTACCACCAATAGCGGTCGTCGTGGTAGCGGGTCCAGAAATACGTGCCGCCGATGTAAAAGCCCCACCAATGGAAGCCGAATTCGTCGTAGTGGTGGCCGACGCGCATGCCGTCCCAATCGTGCCAATGGTAGCCATGATCGTTGCGGTCCCAGTGGTCCTGATCGTGGTGGATCCGGTCGCGAACGTCTCCGCGATCGATGCGGCCGATGTGGTCGCGTCCCGGCGGGATGTCGCGGCCGTGCTCATCGCGGTTGGGCTTCTGGTCGATGGGGCGGCCGTGGTCGTCCCGCGTCGGCGGATGAACGGCATGGCCGTCGCCGTTGTGATGCGGGTCGATGCGCTGTCCCGGGTCGACGGGCTTGGGCGCGGGCATGCGGTGATCGCCGGGCCTGCCGGGATGGCCCGGGTCGTTCGGCTGGTGCGGAGGGATGACCACAGGCGGATGGTTCACGGGCGGCTGCGGCCGCGGTCCCGGGCGCGGAGTCGGCACGGGGCGAGGCGTTGGAACCGGCCGCGGATTCGGATTAGGGATCGGGATCGGCCTCGGCGTCGGCGTCGGCGCCGGCCACGGAGTCGGGGTCGGCCGAGGCGTCGGCTGGCAGCGCGGGTCACGCGGATCCGGGCAAGGGTGCGGATTGGGGATCGGCGTTGGGCGGGGCGTCGGCGTGGGAACGGGCGTCGGGCGAGGCGTCGGCGTGGGAACCGGCGTCGGGCGAGGCGTCGGAGTGGGGACTGGCGTCGGGCGAGGCGTCGGAGTGGGGACCGGCGTCGGGCGAGGCGTCGGACGAGGGATCGGCTGAGGCACCGGCACGGGGCGCGGAGTCGGCTGCGGAACCGGCACCGGGCGGGGCGTCGGCTGCGGAACCGGGATCGGGCGCGGCTCGGGGCGCGGGATCGGCTGCGGGATCGGGCGGGGCTCGGGACGAGGCTGCGGGATCGGGCGGGGCTCCGGGCGCGGCTCGGGGCGGGGCTCGGGACGGGGCTGCGGCATCGGGCGCGGCTCGGGGCGCGGCTCAGGCCGAGGCTGAGGCATCGGCTGCGGGCGCTGCGGCGCGCCCGCGTGCTGGGACTGCTCGTTGAAGAACGCTTCCCTCACGCTGGAGATCGAATCGATGACGCTCGCGGGGAGCATCGTCATGAATCCGCTCTCGGCGTGCGCTTTCACGGACAGCGCCGACAGCAGGATTCCCAAGGCGGCGATCATTCTCTTCATCTTCTCGGCCTCCGAACGTCTTCGTCCCTCGGCGGAACGCGCGGAAATAAAAAAACCAGAAGAGCGGGCCCGCGAGCCGCGCTCTCCTGGTGACCCGGATTAAGGTCCGGGGTGGAAGCTCCTTGACCAAATTTCAAGGATTACAGGACGACGATATTGTAAGCCTGGACCGGCGGCCGGCGTGAGGGCATGAGGACCCAGCGGGAGCCGTCCGAAAGGCCTACGCGAAAATAGGTCTAAAGACCTATAAACGCGGCGAGCCGGAGAGGTCGCGCCCGAGCGAGAGGCGTCCGAGGGCGGCCAGCGCCTTCTCGAGGCCGGGGCGCGCGTGCTCGTCGCGCGACGCGATGAGCCAGATCGTCTCTCGCAGCCCGCTGGGCGCCGCGTGCAGCCGCACGAGGCGGCCGGCGGCGAGGTCCGCCCGCGCGATCGGCAGCTCGAGCGCGGCGGCGCCGCGTCCCGCGAGGGCCAGCGTGCGCAGGAGCTCGGCGTCGTCGACCTCGGCCTCGACGCGCGGCTTCACCCCGTGCGACCGCAGGTATTGATCGACTTGCTTGGTCACCGGATTGTCGGGGCCGCGCAGGAGCATCGGCACGTCGGACAGCCCCTGCGGGAAGCGGCGGGCGCGCCGCGCGACCGAGGGCGCCGCGACGAAGACGAGCGGGATCGTCCCGATCGGACGTCCGCGGAAGGCCGGGCCCAGGCGCAGCGAGAGGTCGAGCGTCGCCACGGCGACGTCGAGCACGCGCGACTCCATGCGGTCGGCGATGCCCTCGGGCGTTCCGCTCGCGACGATGGCCCGGACCGCCGGATCGCCCGCGCGGATGGCGTCCAGCACCTGCATGATCACCGCGCGGGGCACCGCCCCGTGCGCGCCCAGGCGCAGGGAGCGCGGCGCCTCGTCGAGCCCCGCGGCGATGTCGGCCTCGAGCTGGCTGCCCGCCTCGAAGATGCGCCGGCAGTGCTGGAGGACCGCCTCGCCCTCCGGCGTCAGGCGCGCGCCCCACGGCCCGCGCACGAGCAGCTTCCGTCCGCAGCGCCGCTCGAGCGCGGCGAGCTGGGCGCTCAGGGTCGGCTGGGCCAGGTTCAGCTCCCGGGCGGCCGCGCTGATGCCGCCCAGGCGGGCGACGGTCCAGAAATAGTAGAGGTGGTGGTAGTTGAGGTTGATCATCGGGATTATCTATCGCGTCAATCGCCATTATCTATAAATGGGGCGCTTCGTGCAACGTACGATAGGTGTATCCACGGAGGATTGAATTTATGAAGAGATCATTGACGTTCGTCGCCGCGATGGCCTCCATGGCCCTGCTCGCCGCCGGCTGCGCGAGCACCAAGGCCAGCAAGAAGACGGGCGGCTCGGCCGCCGCCCCGGCGACCGGCCCCGCCGCCGCGTCGCCGACCGAGGCCGCGCGCGCCGCGGACATGGAGCCCGACGTCCGCGACATGGCGACGCGCGAGGTGCCGGAGCTCAAGACCGTCCATTTCAGCTACGACAGCGACATCCTCGACGAGTCCGCCCGCGCGACCCTGAAGGACAACGCGGCCTACCTCAAGTCGCACGCCGACATGAAGGTCCAGGTGGCGGGCAACTGCGACCAGCGCGGCACGGTGGCCTACAACCTCGCCCTCGGCCAGCGCCGCGCGGCGGCCGTCCGCTCCTATTACAAGGCCCTGGGCGTCCCGCAGAACCACGTGGCCACGATCAGCTTCGGCAAGGAAAAGCTCGTCTGTTCCGAGTCCACCGAGGCGTGCTGGGAGAAGAACCGCCGCGCCGCCACCCTCGAGGTGCTGAGTCCCAACGTGGCCGGCACTCCCGCTCTGCATTAATCCATGGAGTCTCGCGAAAAGCTCGTAGCCGCGGCGCTCGCCGCGGCGGCGGTCCTGGCCGCGTGCGCGCCGGCGAAGCGCGCGCCGGCTCCGATCCCGGCCAAGCCGGCGGCGCCGCTCGCCGCGGCGCAGCCGGCTCCCGCGCCCGTCCCCGCGGCGGTCGCGATGCCGTCCGGGACGCTGACCCGGGTCGGCGGGACCGTGGTCTCCGAGGACGCCGCGGCTCATTACCTGACGATCAAGGACTACCGCGGGCGGACGCGGACCTTCCGCGTCGCCGGAGCCGCCAAGCTCACGAAGGGCGGGGATGAGGAGTCCATCGGTCTGGCGAGCATCGCCGCGGGCGACCGCGTGAAGCTCAAGGTGGGCGGCGACGTCGTCGCGAGCGCGCACGTGATGGTCGCCGCGGCGAAATGAAAGGCCGGACCGGCCGCGCGGCTCAGCTGGTCTTCACGGCGGGCTTGGCCCTGGCCCTCGCGGGCTGCATGACCTTGGGCCGGCCGTTCCCCGCGGAGCGCGTGACGTCGCTGCGCGTCGGGACGACCACGCGCGACGAGGTCCGCGCCGAGTTCGGCGAGCCCTATCGCACCGGCGTCGAGGACGGCGACCCGACGTGGACCTACCTGCTGTACCGGTTCTCGGCGTTCGCTCCCGAGAAGACGCGGGACCTGTACATCCGGTTCGACGCGGCCGGCAAGATCAAGTCCTACGCGTTCAACACGAACGAGCCCGACGCCGCGCCGCGCTGAGGGCGTCCGGGCGGCTTTGCCGGCGGGACCGCGTCTCCCGATCCCAGGTTCGTTATGCTAACCTGACTCCGCACGATGCCCCGCCCGCGACGCCGGCCGATGAGTCCGTCCTGGTTCCTGGGCCTGTTCTTCGTGTCGGGCTTCTGCAGCCTGCTGTGCGAGATCGTCTGGCTGCGCCTCGCGATGGGCGTCTTCGGCGTCACGGCGCCGTTCGTCGCCCTGTTCCTGGCCGTGTTCATGGGCGCGCTCGGAATGGGCAGCTGGCTGGGCGGACGGCTGTGCCGCCGGCTTTCCGGGCGGGCGGCCGCGACGACGCTGCGCCTGTATGCGGCGCTCGAGCTGGCGATCGGAGCGTCGGCGCTCGCGGTCCCGGCCCTGCTCGGAGCCGACCGCTCGCTCATGAGCGGCGCGTTCGCCGCGATGGGCTGGGGCTCGGCGGGTTTTTACGCGGCGTCGGCGCTGCTCGTCGCCGCCACGTTGACTCCGTGGTGCCTGTGCATGGGCATGACCTTTCCGTTCGCGATGACCGCCATCCGCGCGCGCTTTCCGGAGCGCTCGAGCGCCTCGTTCAGCTACCTGTACGTCGCCAACGTGACCGGCGCGTGCGCGGGGACCTTGGCGTCCGCGTTCGTCCTGATCGAGACGTTCGGCTTCCGCGGCACCTTGCTGGCGTCCGCGGCGCTCAACGCGGCCGTCGCGGCGGCGGCGTTCGCCTTGAGCCTCTCGCCGTCCATGACGGACGCCGTCGAGGGACCGGCGGCCGCCGCGCCGGCGCGCGCCGAGGGACGCGGCCCGCTCGTTCTCCTGTTCCTCGCCGGCTTCGTCGCGATGGGCCTGGAGGTCATCTGGACCCGGGAGTTCATGCCGTATCTGGGCACGACGATCTACGCGTTCGCGGCGGTGCTCGCCGTCTATCTCGCGGCGACGTTCCTCGGCTCCGCGACGTATCGCGCCGCGCTGCGGCGGCGGCCGGTCTCCGACGAGTGGGCGTGGATCGTCTCGTGGCCGCTGGCCGCGCTCGCGCTGCCCGCGGCGGACCCCTTCCTGGCGCCGGGCTCGATCCTGCACGTCTCGCCGGCCGGCCGGGCGCTGCGGGTCGTCTTCGGCCTCGGCCCTTTCTGCGCGCTGCTCGGCTTCCTGACGCCGTCGTTGGTCGACCGCTGGTCGGGCGGCGATCCGGAGCGGGCGGGGACCGCGTACGCGGTCAACGTCCTGGGCTGCGTGCTGGGGCCGCTGGCGGCGGGCTTCTGCCTCCTGCCCTTCATGCCCGAGCGTCTGGCGGTGGCGGTCATGGCCCTTCCCTTGCTCGGCGCGGGCCTGGCGGCCGCGCGGCGCCTTCAGCGCGGCGCGCCCGTCGTGTTCGGCCTGCGCGCGCTGCCGGTGTTCGCCTTGATCACGGGATTGACCATGCTCCTGCCGTTCATCTCGAGCACGTACGAGGAGGGCGTCGCGTCTTTGTACCAGGGGACACGGATCCTCCGCGACTATCAGGCCAGCGTCATCGCCGGCCGCAACTACAGCGACACGGCGTTCCTGCTCGTCAACGGCGTCGGGATGACCGCGCTGACCCCCGTGACGAAATACATGGCGCATTTGCCCCTGGCCTTCATGACGCGCCCGCCCCGCAAGGCGCTGGTCATCTGCTTCGGGATGGGCACGACGTTCCGTTCCCTCCTCTCCTGGGGGATCGAGGCGACCGCGGTCGAGCTCGTGCCCAGCGTGCCGCGCTTCTTCGGCTTCTTTCACGCCGACGCCGCGCGGGCTCTCGCGGAGCCCAACGGGCGCGTCGTGATCGACGACGGCCGCCGCTTCCTGGAACGGACCCACGAAGTCTACGACGTGATCACGCTCGATCCCGCGCCGCCGATGGAGGCGGCGGGGACCGCCTTCCTGTTCTCCAAGGAGTTCTACGCGCTGGCCGCCCGGCGCCTGGCGCCCGACGGCATCCTTCAGGCCTGGCTCGTCGAGCCGGTCGACGACGCGACGATGGCCGCCTTCGTCGACGCGGCGCGCGAGTCGTTCCCCTACGCCCGCGCGTTCCATTCCGTCTTGGACAAGGGCTACCACCTGCTCCTGAGCCGCCGCCCCATCCCGGACTCGAGCGCCGCCGAGCTGGCCCGCCGCCTGCCCCCGGCCGCCGCGGCCGATCTCACGGAATTCGGCCCGCAGGCGACCGCGCGGGAGCAATTCCAGCTGGCTCTCGACCGGGAGACGCCCCTCGATTCGATCGCGAAGATCCCCTCGCGCCCGCTGACCGACGACCGGCCGGTCAACGAGTACTACTTCCTGCGGCGCAGCCTTCCGGCCTTCGCGCCGAGCCTCCGGTGATCGAGGCTCGTCCGCGGGAGGCCGCTCAGCGGAACGCGGCCGCTTGATCGCGGACGAAGCGCTCGAAGGAGACGGGTTCGCGGCCCGTCGCGCGCCTCACGCCGTCGGCGGACAGGTCCGCGGCGCCGGAGCGGAAGGACTCGGCCAGGCCGAGGACCGCGTCGGCGAGCCAGGCGGGCATGCCCGCCCCGGCCATGCCGGCGCGGGCGAGCTCCGGGGCCACGTCCGTATAGGCGACCGGGCGCCCGAGGACCTTGGAGAAAGTCGCCGCGGCCTCGGCATAGGTGAGCGGCGCGGGCCCGGTGAGCGTCAGCGTCTCGCCGTCCAGCGCCGGGGATGTCAGCGCGGCGGCCGCGGAAATCCCCGCGTCGCGGGCGTCGACCATGGCGACGCGCGCGGTCCCCATGGGCGCGCGCAGGACGCCGCGGCGGATCGAGTCGGCCTCGCGCAGGAGGTTCTGGTGGAAGGCCGCGGGACGCAGGACGACGCACGGGACTCCGACGCGCCTGACCTCCTCCTCGGCCTCGCCGTGCCAGCGCGCGATCGCGAAGGGCGAGCGGACGTCGGCGCCCAGCGCCGACAGCTTCACGAGGCGCTTCACGCCGGCCTTGCGCGCGGCGCGGGCGAAGCCGGCCTCCCAGGCGGGCAGTCGGGGGTCCAAAGGCGAGAGCAGGAACGCGGCTTCGACGCCGGCCAAGGCCTTGGCGACGGTCTCCGGCCGCGAGAGGTCGCCGACGGCGCAGTCGACGTCGCCCAGGCAGTTGCGCGCCTTGTTCGGATCGCGCGCGAGGACGCGGAAAGCGGCGCGCCGCTCCTTGAGCTCGAGGACGAGAGGCCGGCCCACGGTTCCGGTGGCGCCCGTGACGAGGATCATCGAGGGCGCTTTCCTTCTATAGGACGCGGCACCAGAGGACTTTCAGGTACTCGCCCTCGGGATGGTCGGCCGCGAACGGATGATCGGCGCCGGCGCCGCTCTTGCGGAAGACCTGGACGCGCCGTCCCGCCGAGCCCGCCGCCGTGCGCACGAACTGCAGGAACTCCTCCCACGGCAGCAGTCCCGAGCAGGAGCAAGTGACGAGGATGCCGCCCGGCTCCATCAAGGAGATCCCGAGGCGGTTGAGGTCGATGTATTTCTGACGGCCCAGCGACCAGCCTTCCTGGCTGGCGATCAGCTTGTAGGGGTCGAGGACCATGAGGCCGTAGCGGCGCGCGTTCTGGCCGGCCTGGCGGAGATAGGGGAACGCGTCGGCCGTGACCGAGTCGATGCGGACGTTGTTGGCGTTGGCGTTCTTCTTCATGAGCTCGCCGGCCTCGGGGTCGAGCTCGACCGCCGTGACCTCCTCGGCGCCGCCGAGCTTCTTCGCGTACAGCGCGAAGCCGCCCGTGTAGGAGCACACGTCGAGGACCTTCTTGCCCTTCGCGAACGGCGCGATGCCCATGCGGTTGTCGCGCTGGTCCGTGAAGAAGCCCGTTTTGTAGCCGGAGGACGGGTCGACGAGGAAGGTGACGCCGTTCTCCTTCACGCGCGTGCCGGTGCCGAGGTTGGGCTTCAGGTCGAATCCTTCCATGCTCTGCGTGTGCGGGCTGGCGCGGTGGAAGAAGCGCGCGGAGGGGAAGTGCGTCTTGAGCGCGCGTTCGATGCGCGCCGCGGCCTTGTACATGCCCAGCGAGTAGAACTCGAGCACGATGCAGTCGCCGTAGCGGTCCACGACGAGGCCCGGGAGCCCGTCGCCCTGGTCGTGCACGAGACGGTAGGCGTCGGCGGAGGCGTCGAGACCGAGCGTCTTGCGGCGAAACTCGACCGCGGTCCCGATGCGCTCGGCGAAGAAAGCGTCGGCGTCGAACTTGCCGATGCCGCGCGTGAGCAGGCGCAGGGCGATCAGGCTGCGCGGGTTGTAGAGGGCCACGCCGTACGGCGCGTCGGAGCGGTCGTAGACGGCCACCATGTCGCCCGGGCGCGCCTTCGGGTCCACCTCGCCGAGCATGCGCTTGAAGAGCTGGTGGCCCGAGGCGGCGGAGCGCACGCGCACCCATGGGATCGGCAGGTCGTGCGCCTTGGGCCGCCCTTTGGGCTTTTCCGGGGGGACGTAGACCTCCGGTTCGGGCCGGGCGGCGGGCTGATCGGGTTCTTCCACGCCTTCATTGTACCAAGGAAGGGGGGTTGACCGCGCCGCCAGACCTGGTATGCTATCGCCCATGAGACCCCTCTTTCTCGCGGCGGCGGCCGCGCTCCTCTTCTCGAGCGCCGCGTCGGCGGGGCCCGGCGTCGTCGAGATCTCCGATCCGTCGGCGTACTCTCAGGTGCTCGCGATCAGCGACGTCCACGGCATGCGCCCCGCGCTCGACGCCCTTCTCAAGGGAGCGGGCGTCGTCGACGCCTCCGGCCGCTGGTCGGCGGGAAACTCCCTGCTGATCGTCGTGGGAGACTCCATCGACAAGGGCCCGCAAAGCCTCGAGGTGCTCGACGAGTGGATCGCGCTCTCGGCCCAGGCGTCCGCGGCGGGCGGGCGAGTCGTCCACACGCTCGGCAACCACGAGGCCGAGTTCCTCGCCGACCCGAACGACTCGCGCAAGGCCGCCGAGCTCTACGCGGAGCTGCAGGCCAAGGGCGTGCCCGCGAGCGACCTCGCCGATCCGGCCACGCCTTACGGAAAGTTCCTCGCCGGCATGCCGCTCGCCGCGCGGGTCGGCCGCTGGCTGTTCTGCCACGCGGGCCTGTATCCGGGTCCGAGCTGGAAGGAGTTCTCCGCCGCGGCGGACTCCGCCGGCTATGGTGATCCGCTCCTGTCCGCGGACGACTCCATCTTGGAGGCCAAGGATTGGTGGAAGGACCCTTCCGCGCGCGCGTCGCTCGAATCGAGGCTCGAGGCCGACGGCCTGTATGGGCTGGTCCAGGGCCATCAGCCCAAGGCCTACGGCTTCCCGAACCGGACCGGCTCGCTCGACGGCGGGCGGCTGGTCAAGATCGACAACGGGATGGCGCCGGAGGCGGGCTCGCACGCCGGCTCGATCCTGCGCTTCCCGAAGCCCGGGCAGCTGAGCGCCGCCGCGCCGCCCGAGATGCAGGTCGTCGGCCCGGACGGCTCGGCCTCTCCCGTTCCCGGCCGCTGAAAAAAGAAGACGCCCCCGCGAGCGGGGGCGTCCCTTTTTTTGTCCTGAAGAGACTTACTGAGCCGGAGCGGGAGCGGGCGCGGCGGCCGGAGCCGCGGCGGCGCCGGCCTTCTTCTCGTCGCGCTTGATCTGGCGGCTCACGCGGTTCTCCTGCCGGTTGAGCTTATGCTGCTCCCTCTTCGTGATGTGGCCGCCGTCCTTGGCCGCCATGTTCTTCTCTTCCTGGCGGATGCGGGCGTCCTCCTTGTTGATTTGATCGCCCTGCGCCTGCGTCAGCGAGCCGTCCTTCTCGCCGGCTTCCACGCGCTTCTTCTGGTTGTTGAGGCGCTTATTGACCTCATGGCGGCGCGGATGCTTTTTCTGTCCCGCGGCGGGAGCGGCGGCCGGCGCGGCGGCGGGCGCGGCGGAAGGCGCCGCGGCCGGAGCGTCATCGGCATGGACGGAGACGGAAACGGCGGCGACGAAAGCCAGCGCGAACAGCATCGACGTGAGTTTCATGTTGGTTTCCCCCTGGGCGCCTCGGCGCCGCTTGGGGTTATTACGACCGGCCGGCGCTAAAGTTCAGTTCTTCGAGGCGCCGGCCAGCCAGGCCTCGGCGGCGGCGAGCTTCTCCGGGCTGCCCGCGTCGTGCCAAGACCAGCGGTCCGCGCGGAAGGAGCGGATGTCGGCGCCCGCGGCCGCCAGGCGCAGGTAGGTCTTCGTGATCGAGAACACGCCGGTCTCCGTCATCTTGTCGAGCAAGGCGGGGGAGATCACGTGGATGCCGTCGAAAGGGAGGCGCTGGAA
>DATNGC010000167.1:0-13764 GCA_035606075.1 Elusimicrobiota bacterium | reverse complement strand
CGCGCCGCCGCCAGCCAACGGCCCAAACGAGAGATCATCAGGCTGTCCGCCGTCGCCCTCCTGGGCGTCGCCGTCGAGGCCGCCGCCCTGCGCGCGGGGCTGTACGGCTACGCGGGCGGCTGGTCCGCGTGGTGGGTCCCTCCCGCCTGGGTCGCCGCGCTGTGGCTGCTGCTCGCCGCGGCGCTCGAGTCGGGCTTGAAGCCGCTCGCGCGGCGCCCGGCGCTCGCGGCCGCCGCCGGGGCCGCGGGCGGCGCCGCGGTCTTCGCCGTCGAGCTCGGCCTCGGCGCGGCCCGCTCCATCGCCCCGGCGCCCCTCGCGCTCGCCGCCGTCGCGGCCCTTTGGGCGCTTCTCCTGCCGCTGGCCTTCGCCGTCTCCCGGGCGGCCGGCCGGGTGTGACCATTCAGCACTGGCGGGCCGGCGCCGCCGGAGGTAGAATCAGGGTGATGCAGGTCGCCTACCTCCGTCCCGGAAAGGAGTCCTGGCCCGCGCCGGAAGGCGCCCCGAAGGGCTGGACCGTCGAGCGCTTCTCGGGCGCCGAGGCCCTGGAGTCGCGGCTCCAGGAGAAGTCCTTCGACGCCGTCGTCCTGCGCTTGGACCCGGACGCGGGGCTCTTCGGCGAGCTCCTGTCCCGGCTGCGCGTCGCCGCTCCGGGCCTGCCGGTGGTCGTCGCGGCGGCCGCGGCGCAGGAGTCCGGCGCCGCGGCGGCCTTGGCCGCCGGCGCGGCGGACTATTGGCTCGAGTCGATGACGGCTCTGCGCCTGCGCGCCTCTTTAGAGCAGGCCGCGCTGCGCCGCCGGATCACGGCCGCGCAGCAGGCGCGCGACGAGGCCTTGGAGCGCATCGACGACGCGGTCGTCGTGACGGACGCGAGCGAGCGCATCGTGTACTGGAACCGGGGCGCGACGCGGCTGTACGGCTACGACTACGCGGAAGTCGTCGGGCGCCTGCTGCCGGACACGCTGAGCCCGCACTGGCTCGACGCGGAGACGCGCCGGAAGGCGTGGCGCGCCGTCGCGGAGCGCGGACTTTGGCTCGGGGAGACGACGCACACCCGCCGCGACGGAGCGCCGGCGCGCGTCTCGGTCGAGATCTCGCTGGCACGCGACGGGCGCGGCCGCGGCGCGGGGCTTCTCCTCGTCGCGCGCCCCGCGGGCGCCGCCGCTCCCGCCGAGGCGCCCGCGCCCGCCGGCGGGCGCGACCAGAAGGACGCGCGCGTGTTCCTGGAGAGCATCCTGAACGTCGCGGCCGATCCGATCTTCGTGAAGGACCGCGAGCACCGCTACCTTCTCGTCAACGACGCGTTCTGCGCCGTCGGCGGGCGGCCGCGCGAGGAGTTCCTCGGGCGCACCGACGCGGAGCTCTTCGGCCGCGACCTGTCCCGGACGTTCATGAGCGAGGACGACCGCGTCATCGAGACCGGCCGGGAGCGGGTCTCCGAGCAGCTGTTCACGGACCCGCAGGGCATGATGCACATGCTGATCACGAAGAAGACCCTCGGCCGCGACGCCGACGGGCGGCCGGTCCTCGTCGGCGTGTCCCGCGACGTGACCGAGAAGGTGAAGGCCATCGAGGACCTCCGCCGCAGCGAAGAGCGCCTGCACCACGCGCAGAAGCTCGAGGCCGTCGGCCGGCTGGCCGGCGGCGTCGCGCACGACTTCAACAACATCCTGACCGCGATCGTCGGCTGCGCCGGCATCTTGCTCGAGTCCCTGCCGCCGGGGCACCCGTGCCGCGAGGACGCCGAGGAGATCCGCCGCGCCGGAGAGCAGGCGGCCGCGCTGACGCGCCAGCTGCTCTCCTTCTCGCGCCGCGACGAGGCGGCGGCGCGCGTGCTCGACCTGCGCGCGGTCTGCGGCGGGATGCGCAAGATGCTGCAGCGCCTGATGCCGGCCGGCATCGAGCTGGAGATGAGCATCCCGGACCGCCTCGGCGCGGTGCGCATCGATCCCGGTCAGGCCGAGCAGGTCCTCCTCAACCTCGTCGTCAACGCCGGCGACGCGATGCCCGACGGCGGCCGCATCGCGGTCGCGCTGGCGGACGCCCCGGACGGCGGAGCGGGGCTCCGCGGGCCCTGCGTCTGCCTCACCGTCTCCGACGACGGCGTCGGGATGGACGAGCCCACGCGGCAGAGGATCTTCGACCCGTTCTTCACGACGAAGAAGACCGGGACCGGGCTGGGACTCGCGAACGTCCGCGACGCCGTCGCGCGCGGGGGCGGCGCCGTCGCCGTCGAGAGCGAGCCGTCGCGCGGCTCGACCTTCCGCGTGTATTGGCCGATGTGCGCGGAGACGCCCGACGCGCCCGGCTCCGCGGCGCCCGCGCGGCGCGCGGGGCGGCCGGCGCGCCTGCTCGTCGTCGAGGACGACGACGTCGTGCGGCGCTTCGTCGTGCGCGGCCTGGAGCGGGACGGCTACTCCGTGCAGACCGCGGCCGACGGCGCGGAGGCGCTCCGCATCAGCGACGCGAACGAAGGCGCCTTCGACGCCGTCATCGTGGACGTCGTGCTGCCGCGCGTGCGGGGCGCCGAGGTCGCGGCCAGGCTGCGCGCGAGCCAGCCGACCGCGCGCGTCCTCTTCGTCTCGGGCTACCGCGCCGAGGAGAGCTCGCTTCCGGCCGGGTCCGACGGACAAGTCCGCTTCCTGGCCAAGCCGTTCACGGCCGCGGCGCTCGCGGAGAAGGTGCGCGAGCTGCTCGACGGCGCGCTGCCCTAGCGCTCGGCGGCGCGCCGCAGGCGGTCCATGACGGCCCGCCCCACGCCCGCGTCGGGGACCGTCTCGACGTACAGCGTCGCGACCCGCGCGGCCTCGGCCGCGCGCAGGGCCGCGAAGAGCTCCCGCGCGTAGCTCGCGACCCCGCCGCGCACGCGGCGCGCGAAGGCCGGCTTGACGCCCTTCCACGCGGAGCGGTGGACCAGGCCGTCGCGGCGCCCCAGCCCCGCGAAGCCCTCGCGGACGAGCGCCGGAGGGAGCAGGATCACGCGGCACGAGGGGGCGTAATGGCGGTGGCGCGTGCCGGGCGCGGCCGGCGCGCCGCGGCCGGGCGCGGCGACGGCGGCTCCGGCGGCGCGCGCCAGCGCCTCGGGAGGGATCGTGCCGGGACGCAGCAGCACGGGACGGCGCCCGCGCGCGTCCACGATCGCCGACTCGAGGCCGCGCCGGCAGGGGCCGCCGTCGAGGATGAGCGGCACGCGCCCGCGCAGGTCGCGCAGGACGTGCGCGGCCGTCGTGGGGCTCGGGCGGCCCGAGAGATTGGCCGACGGCGCGGCGACGGGCTCGCCCAGCGCTCGCAGCAGCGCGAGCGCCGCGGGATGGGAGGGACAGCGCACGGCGACGGTCGCGCGCCCGCCCGTCACCGCCGCGGGCACGGCGGCCGTCTTGTCGAAGATCAGGGTCAGCGGGCCCGGCCAGAAGGCCTTCATGAGACGGCGCGCCAGAGGCGAGGCGGAGCGCGCGACCCGCGCGAGCATGTCCGGGCCGTCGACGTGGACGATCAGGGGGTTGCTCGAGGGGCGGCCCTTCGCGCGGTAGACGCGCGCGCAGGCGGCCGCGTCGAAGGCGCGCGCGCCGAGCCCGTAGACGGTCTCGGTCGGGAACGCGACGAGCCCGCCTGCGCGCAGGAGCTCGGCGGCGCGGCGCAGGCCGGCGCCTTCCGCGGGGACCACGCGGGTGCGAAGCCCCGTCGACGCGCGCGCGCGCGGCTTCTTCATCGCGCGATTATATCGTTTTAGCCCGTCGGACGGAGGTCCAAAGGTCGTGACGAGCCGTTCATGGGAATCCCGCGGCGGGGGGGCTAGACTGAAGTATGGCCGTCAAATTCAAGAACGCGGAGCAGAAGCTCATCGAGCTCGTCGCCGGCGAGATCGCCGAGGACGAGCGCCTGCTCGACGCCCTGGGCGACGGGACGATGTCGCTCGAGGACGTCGAGCGGTGGCAGCGCCGGCGCGCGGCCGAGGCGCCGGCCTTCGCCGCCCGCTGCGGCCGCGTCGTCGCCGAGATGCGCGCCCGCGGCTTCAGCCGCTCCATGAGGCGCGGCGGCGGGCGCTCGCCGCGCCACCCGCGCGGCATGGCCACGTGGCCGAAGTTCTGAGCGGCGCGGCCGCCCGATCGTTCGCAGGAAATTGACGCTCCCGTCATTCCCTGATCCTCCGCGCGCGGCTATCATGCCCGGGCCGCTCATTGGACGAAGGAGGATTCGATGAACACCAGCACGCTCGAGACCGTCAGCCCCACCGACCTGCTCCGCTCGGACCACAGCCGGGTCAAGGACCTTTTCCGCGAGTTCGACAGCGCCGACTTCGAGACGCGCAAGTCCGTCGCGCGGGAGGCCGTCCGCCTCCTGCAGAACCACGACGTCGTCGAGCAGAAGCTGTTCTATCCCGCCTGCCGAGAGATCTCGGACAAGGCCGAAGGCCTTGTCCTGCGCGCGGAGGAGGCGCATCACGCGATGAACGTCCTGATCACGGAGCTGCTGGTCCTTCCGTACAGCGACCGCTACTTCGCCAAGTTCCACACGCTCCAGCAGGCCGTGCTGGCGCACATCCGCGAGGAGGAGAACGAGATCTTTCCCGTCGTCGAGCGCTCGGGCCAGGACCTCGACGAGCTCGGCCGCGACATGATCAGCCTGAAGAACTCGCTCGAGTCGCGCGGGATGGCCTATCGCGCCGCGCGCGGAGCCGGGACCGGGACGCTCATCGGCGTCGGCTTGGCGGCCGCCGTGGGCTACGGTCTCTACGCGCTGTTCTCGAGGGATTGACCGCGGCCCTCTCGCCGCGGCGCGCGCTCGCGCGCGCCGCGGCGCGTTCCGGCGTCTGTCACAAATAATTTACGCCCTCTCCGTAGATATACCGAAGCGAGATGCTGGCGGGTTCTGCCATGATCTACGCTTGGCGGACATGGAGAGAGCAAACCGAGTCACCGTTTTCGAGGCGGTCAACAGGACGCGCAGGCAGGTCTTCATCGGCGCCACGACGCAGCCGATGCACGCGCTGATCGCCGGCTTCCGGGCTTCGCCCCCCGCGGGGACGGCGGACTGGCGGCCGGACGAGGTGGAGTTCCGCAGTATGGCCTTCGACGTGGACGCGCGGGAGGCGGCGGACTCGATCCGGCGCTACGCGCAGGCGCACGAGGGCTGGATGGTCCTGACGGACCCGGCGGGGATCTCGCGATGACCCGGCCGCCCGGCCGGCGCCGCAGCGCCGGCTACTACGACTCCCTGAACGAGATCGTGGCCAGCGCGCCGGCCTTCGTCTTCTGCCTGGACGCGGAAGGGCGCTATCTCTACTCTAACCGCCGGTTCCCCGCGGCCGCGACCCAGGACCCGGAGGGCAAGCTCCTGGAGGACGTCCACGCCGCCGGACGGGCGGCCGAGCTCCGCGCGCTCATGGAGCGGGTCCGCCGCTCGGGACGGCCGCGCAGCGCCGAGCTCGACTCCGCCGACGCGCTCGGCCGCCCGCGCAATTACCTCGTCACGCTCGGGCCGTTCTTCTCGGTCGGCCGGCTGAGCGGCTACGTCGGGGTGGCGGTGCTCCTCGCCTCGCCGGAAGGCCGTCCGGTCGACGCGGACTCGGCCAAGCGAGCGGGGCGTCTCACGCCGAAGCAGCGCGAGACGCTGATCCTCGTCGCGGAAGGGCTCTCCAGCCGCGAGATCGGCCGCCGGCTCGGCGTCAGCGAGCGCACCGTCGAGACGCACCGCGAGCAGCTGATGGACCGCCTCGAGATCCGCGGAGTCGCGGCGCTCGCCCGCTTCGCGATCGCGGCCGGCCTGCTCTAGCCTAGAACTTCGCCGAGACGCCGCCGTAGACGGTGCGCGGCACGGGCAGGCCGTTGAACTCGGGCTGGTGGGTCGGGCGGGCGAGATTCTGGCCCGCGGCGAACACCTCGAAGCTCTTGCAGGCCCACGCGAGCCGCGCGTCGAGGCGCCAATAGGCGGCGATGGGAGCGATCACGTCGCCGCCCATGTAGCGGTCGTTCCAGCCGGCGTTCGCGCTGGCGGAGAAGCCGCGGCCGAGGCCGACCGCGCCGCCGAAATTGAACGTGTGCGCCGGGTTGCTTTGCTGGATCGCGGGGCTCCCGGTGCGGTTGGTGATGTTTTCGAAGGAGTAGTTCGCGTAGACGGAATCCTCGCGCGTCCAGCGGTAGGTCAGCTTCGACTCGACGCCGCGCTCGATGACCTCGTCGTCGTTCACGTAGGACTTGATGGTCACCGGGCCCGACGTCCCGGTCTGGATCAAGGTGGAGACGTCGCGGTCGTGCTGATAGAAGAGGTTCGCCTCGGCCTTCAGGCGCTTCTCGAGGAACTCGCCGATGTAGCCGGCCTCGACGTTCGTGAGCTTCTCGGAGGGGGTGTCCGGGTTGCCCACCACCAGCATCGTCGCGGACGTCTGGTTGTTCGCGTGGAGCTTGAAGGCGGAGGGCTGGGCCGTCGAGTAGGCGCTGGAGAGCCGCAGGCTCTGCTCCCCGGCGACTCTTTGCGAGAGCGAGACCTGGTAAGAGGGCTGCACGCCGCCGTAGTCGGAATCCTCGACGGAGACCGCGCCGAAGGCGGTCAGGGAGTCCGTCGCCTGGAAGGTGGTGGAGGCGAAGCCGCGCGCGGTGCGGTCCTCTTGGCGCGGAGCGCCGGCGTAGCGCTGGTCGGAGTAGGCGAGCGCCAGCCGCCAGTTGCCGCCGTAGACCGAGCGCAGGCGCCCGTCGAGCAGGTCGAAGGCGTGCTGGGCCTCGACGTCGTATTGCACCTCGCGCGCGTTCACCGTTCCGAAGGGGCTCGGGTTGTTGACGCCGCCGAAATCGGGATCGACGGTCCGCCACTCCTCGCTGCGCGAGACGAAGACGCCGGCGTTCGACCCGCCGGGCATGGTCTGGTTCCACTTGGCCATCTCGAAGTGGGAGCGGATGCGCGACTCGGCGTCGTTGGGGAGGGACGTGTCGGGGATGCCGGCCGTGTCCCAAGAGCCGCCGCTGAACAGCTCCAGGCTCGACTGGGGCGAGGCGTCCCAGACGCCGCGGAAGCTGCCCTTGTTGGAGAGGAGATAGTCGTTGCCGGCGCCGCCCGCCGCGGTCGGATAGCCGTCCTCGGTCTGATGCGTGCCGCTCACGCGGTAGCGGAAGGCGCCCGTCTTCGCCTCGACGGCGCCTTCCGTCCGGCTCAGCTTCCGGTCGCCGCCCTCGCTGCCCGCGAGGAAGGACGCGGAGCCCGCCGGCCGGTCGCCCGGCTTCTTGGTGATGATGTTGATGACTCCCGCGCCGGCGTTGGAGCCGTAGATCGCCGAGCTCGGGCCGCGGACGATCTCGATGCGCTCGATGTCCTGCATCTGGACGGGCAGCTGCTCCCAGAGCACGCCGCCGTTGTCGATGTTGTAGACGCTGCGGCCGTCGATGAGGACCTGCAGGTCGTCGACGAAGTTGGCCGGGAAGTCGCGGATGGAGACGATGGCCCGGTTGCCGACCTTCGGCTCCTGGTTCTCGAGCACGGTGATGCCCGCGCGGAAGCGGAAGAGGTCCCAGAGGTGGATCGCGCCGGAGTTTCGGATGTCCTCGGCGGTGATCACCTCGACCGACAGCGGCGCCTCGCGCGGGGCCTGCGGCCGGCGCGCGGCGGTGGTCACCGGCGCCTCCTCCGCGAAGAACTTGAAGGCATCCGCCTCCTCGGCCCGCGCGGCGGCGGCGCCCGCGAGGAGCAAGGTCAGGGTGGCGAAGGCGGCGCGGCTTGGAGTCCTCAGAAGATTTCGAGGCGATGCAACGAAACGGTCATACATTATATACCAAGAAGTTACAAAGACGAGCGCTCGCGCGCCGGTTGACCGCGGGCGCGCGCGAAGCTATACTGCGCCGGAGGAGGGCCCATGTTCGAGAGCGCGGAGGTCGGCCGGACGGTCGACGAGAAGACCTACGGGAAGCGGCTGTCGCGCCTGCGCGCCGACCTGCTGAGGGCCCAGCACGCGCTGGCCTCCACCGCCACGCGTCTCGTCGTCGTCCTCTGCGGGGTGGAGGGCGGCGGCAAGACGGAGGTCGCGCGGCGTCTCCTCGAATGGATGGACGCGCGAGGACTCCAAGTCGAGGCGTACGGCGACCCGTCCGACGAGATCGACGAGCGCCCCGAGTATTGGCGCTACTGGACGACCCTGCCGTCGGCGGGACGCGGGAGCCTGCTCATCGGCGCGTGGTACACGCGTCCGATCGTCGAGCGGGCGCTGAAGGAGTCCAGCGGGGCGGAGCTGGATCAGGCGCTGGACAGGGTCCTGGCCTTCGAGAACATGCTCACGCGCGAGTCCACCGCGCTGGTCAAGATCTGGCTGCACCTGCCGAAGAAGGGGCAGCGGCGGCGCCTCGAGGAGCTCGAGTCCGATCCCGCGACGGCGTGGCGCGTGACGAAGCGCGACTGGGAGTTCGTCAAGAGGTACGGCCGCTTCCGCAAGGTCTCCGAGCACGCCCTCGCGCGCACGAACTCGGGCGAGGCTCCCTGGACGGTGATCGAGGCGACGGACCGGCGCTACCGGGACCTGACCGCGGGCGAGACGGTGCTGGCGGCGCTCCAGGCGGCGCTCAAGCGCGTCGCGCGTCCCGCCGCGGCCCGGACGCCGGACCGGCCCAAGCCGCCGAAGGTGTCGGTGCTCTCGCGCCTGGACCTGGCGAAGGCGCTCGACGAGAAGGAGTACGCGCGCAAGCTCGACAAGCAGCAGGCGCGCGTCGCGGACCTGACGATGAGGCTGCGCAAGGAGCGCCGCTCGCTGATCTGCGCCTTCGAGGGCGTCGACGCGGCCGGAAAGGGCGGCACCATCCGCCGCCTGCTCTCGGCCATCGACGCGCGCAACGCGCGCGTCATGGCGGTGGCGGCGCCGACCGACGAGGAGCGCGCGCATCCCTACCTTTGGCGTTTCTGGCGAGACCTGCCGCGCGTGGGGCACACGACGATCTACGACCGCACGTGGTACGGCCGCGTCCTCGTCGAGCGGGTGGAGGGTTTCTGCGCGCCCGACGACTGGAAGCGCGCCTTCGGCGAGATCTGCGCGTTCGAGGAGGAGCTGAGCGAGGCGGGGGTGATCCTCTGCAAGTTCTGGCTGCAGATCTCGCCCGAGGAGCAGCTGCGGCGCTTCCGCTCGCGGATCCAGACGCCGTTCAAGCAGTACAAGCTCACGGAGGAGGACTGGCGCAACCGCGGCAAGTGGGACGCCTACCAGGCCGCGGCGCTCGAGATGATCGAGCGCACGGGGACTCCGGACGCGCCCTGGACCTTGGTCGAGGCGGAGGACAAGCGTTGGGCGCGCGTGAAGGCGCTCAAAACGGTCGCCGACCGCCTGGAAGAGGCGCTCGGGTAAGTCGTATCATCCACGAACCCTATGAAATCACTGATCCTGGCTCTCGCGGTGCTGGCGCCGGCGGCGCTCGCGGCGGACGCTCCGCTGCGCAGCCCGATCGAGGTCCCCTACACCGGATACAAGGCGGTCCTCAACGACGGCCGCGTGGTCTCCACGTGGAAGCGCTACAAGCGCGACGACTTCCTGTACTACCGCATCGTGAAGTCCGACTCGAACAAGACGCCGACCTTCCCCGAGATCAAGCCGATCTACTCGACCGACATGCCGGGAGACACGATGTACGAGGACGGCTTCCTCACGGCGGGAACGTGGTATTACCGCCTGTGCATCATGACGCGCTACGGGGACCGCTGGGTGAGCCCGGTGGTCGCGGTCGTCGTCACGCCCGAGCAGGCCAAGCGCTCCGCGCCGACGGTCGCCGACTTCGAGTAAAGCCGGCGCGCCCCGCTACTTGGGGGCGGTCTTCAAGTGCTTGTGCATGGCCGCCGTGAACTTGGCCATGGCGATGGGCTTGCTGAAGAACTCCACGACGTTGCCCTCCTGCTTGATTACGCCGACGGTCGAGGTGTCGAGGGCGCTGCCGGTGACCACGAACACGGGGATGCGGCCGCTGCCGGCGGCCTGGAGCGAGCGCAGGAACTCGTAGCCGCTCTGGCCGGGCATCATGAGGTCGGTCACGATGAGGTCCGGGGTGCGCGAGGCGAGCTTGGTCATGGCGTCGTTGCCGTTCTCGGCGGTGAGCACCTGGAAGCCCTGGGTCATGGCGGTCATCTCGATGAGGCTGCGCACGCTCTCGTCGTCGTCGACGACGAGCACGAGCTTCTCGGACGGCGAGGCGAACTTGGGGGCGAACTCGTCGACGGGCGCGGGAACGGGGACCGGGGCGGGCGCGGCGGCCGGCGCGGGGGCCGGCTCGGGCTCGGGCGCCTTGGGCTTGGGCGGGGCGAAGGTCAAAGTGATCTCGGCCGGACCCGGCGCGGGCTTCGCGGCGGGCGGCGGCGGCGGGGGCGGCGCGGCGGGCTTGAGCAGGGCGGCGATCTCCGGGACGCTCCCCGCGGGCTTCCAGGCGTCGGCGGCGGTGGCGCCGACGGGGGCGACCAGCGTCGCGGGGCCGAAGCCGGGCTGCTTCAAGAGGTCGGCGGCTGCGAAAGGGCCGACGCTTTTCGTTCCGTCGTAGAGATAGTAGGTCACGCCGGGCTCCATTCTATCTCAATTCGCGGGAGGCTGAACCTGGCGATAATCTAAGTACAATAACGACACATGAACGACAAACGCGAATTCAAGTACGAGTGGTTCGTGCTGGGCGATCTCAACGGCTTCTTCGGCCTGGCGTTCGACAATCTCACCAATCTGTCGTTCCTGGCGGGGATCTTGATCTTCGCGTTCGGCTTCCCGGCCGACATTGTCTACACGCGCATGTTCCCGGGCACGGCGATCGGGGTGCTGTTCGGCGACCTCGTGTACACGTACATGGCGTTCCGTCTCGCCAAGAAGAAGCGCAGCTCTCAGGTCACGGCGATGCCGCTCGGGCTCGACGCGCCCTCGACGATCGGCGTGGCGCTCGCCGTTCTGGGCCCGGCGTTCCTGGCGATGAAGGGCGCGGGGATGCCGGAGCACGAGGCGGCGATGATGACGTGGTACATCGGCATGGCCACGATGATGTTCATCGGGATATTCAAGCTCGTGTTCTCTTTCTTCGGGGCCTGGGTGCAGAAAGTCGTTCCGCAGGCGGGCCTGCTGGGCTCGCTGGCCGGCATCGGCCTCGCTCTGATCGGCTTCATCCCGCTCGTCGACGTGTTCGGCACGCCGATCGTCGGGATGGTCGCGCTGGGGCTGATCCTTTACACGCTGATCGCGCAGATTCGTCTGCCGAAGAACTTCCCGGGCGTGCTCGCCTCCATCGTCGTGGGCACCGCTCTCTATTATTTGATCGCGCCGCACGGCTGGGCGGGTGGGACTTACACTCCGCCGACGGCGCAGCTCCACTTCGGCCTGCCGATCCCGACTCTCGATTTCGTGAAGGGTCTCGGGCCGGCGCTTAAATTTCTCCCGATCGCCTTGCCCTTCGGCCTGTTGACCGTGATCGGCGGGATCAACGTGACCGAAAGCGCTCGCGTGGCGGGCGATGACTACAACACGCGCGACATCCTGCTCACCGAGGCGGTGGCCACTTTGATCGCCGGTCTCTGCGGCGGCGTGGCTCAGAGCACGCCCTACATCGGCCAGCCCGCCTACAAACAGATGGGTTCTCGCGCGGGTTACACGCTCTTGACCGGTCTCTTCATCGGAATCGGCGGCATGCTCGGCTACGTGTCCTGGTTCGTCGAGATCATCCCCCGCGCGGTGATCGCTCCGATCCTGATCTTCGTCGCGCTCGACATCATGTGCCAGGCTTTCCTCGCCTGCCCGGCCAAGCACGCGCCGGCCGTCGGGTTCGCTTATTTCCCGACGATCGCTCGACTACTTCAGATCAAGCTCTCGAACCCGAGCGTGGTGCCGATGGAGAACTTCGCCAAGCTGATGGTCGAACAGGGGCGCGCATTGCCGGAGATGCTTGTGACCGTGGCTCTCGGCAATGGCTTCATCCTGACCGCGATGCTGTGGGGGGCTTTCATCGCCACGCTCATCGACCGCAAGCTCAAGACCGCGTCGCTCTACCTTTGGATCCTGGCCGCTTTCACCTTTGTCGGCATCGTCCACTCGGCGATCCCCGACGGAAGCATGTACTGGCCGTGGACCCTTCCCAACCCCGCGCGCCAGATCCCGTATCAGTTCGCCGCGGGTTACGCGGTGCTGGCGGTGATGATGTTCGGCTTCTCCTTCACGAAGGGGAGCCGCGAGCCCGCGCCCTCGTCGCACCACTGAGGATCGGGCCGAATCGACTTATCCACAAACGTTACGGGACGAGCATCCCGGCGATGCAGCCGGTCATGAAGCTCGCCAGCGAGCCGCCGAGCAGGGCGTAGAACCCGAGCCGCGCCACGTCGCTCTTGCGGTTGGGCGCGAGCACGCCCAGGCCTCCGATCTGGATGGCGATCGAGAGGAAGTTGGCGAAGCCGCACAGCGCGTGGATGCCGATCATGAAGGAGCGGTGGGCCATCGGCGCCGCCATGTTCGCCTCGGCCCACTGCGACATGTGCATGTAGGCGACGAACTCGTTGAGCACCGTCTTCTCGCCGATGAGCTGCCCGATGATCTGGCAGTCCTTCCACGGCACTCCCATGATCCACGCCAGGGGGGAGAGCATCCAACCGAGCACCGTCTCGAGGCCCACCGTCGGGTGCCCGAACCAGCCGAACACCACGTGGAAGCCGCCATTGACCATGGCGAGCAGGGACATGAACGCAATTAACATCGCCGCCACGTTGAACGCCAAATGTATGCCGGTGGTAGCCCCGTTCGCCGCCGCCTCGAACACGTTGGCTGAGGTCTCGTGGACCTCGAGCTTCACGACGCCGAGAGTTTTGGGCTTTCCGGTTTCAGGGATCAGCATCTTCGTCATCAGGAGCGCGGCGGGGATTTCCATGACGCACGCCGCCAGGATCTGTCCCGCGGAATCCGGATAGTATTTCTGCAGCATGCCCGCGTACACCACCATCACGCCGCTCGCGATCGTCGCCATGCCGGCTACCATCAAGCACAGCAGCTCCGACTCCGTCATCGCCTCGATGTACGGCTTGATCAGGATCGGAGCCTCGGTCTGCCCGAGGAACGGCACCGCCACGGCGTTCAGAGTCTCCGCCCCGGAGGTCCCGCACGTGTAGACCATGATCTTGCCGAAGAACAGCACGATCTTCTGGAGAATCCCCCAGTAATAAAGGATGGAGATCAGCGACGCGAGGAACACGATCGACGTCAGCACCTGGAAGGCGAAGAAGAACCCCTGCGAGCCCGGCGCGCCCGGCGGGATCGCCAGCGAGCCGAACACGAACTTCGCGCCCTCTTCCTGGAACCCGATGAGCCCGATCGCCGCCTCGCGCGCCCCGCTGAAGAACAGCCGCCCCGGCGGCGTCTTGAGGACCAGCGCCCCGATGATCACCTGCAGCGCCGTCGCCCAGCCGATCGTGCGCCAGTTGATCGCCTTGCGGTTCTTGCTGAAGAGCCAGGCGATGCCGACCATCGCGAACATGCCGAACGCGCTGACGAGTTGGGAGGAGTTCATCGGTGGATGATTATGGCGCGTTGGAGGAAGAACGTCAAGAGACGTTCATGAAACGGTCACGCGCGTCCCGTGGAAGCCTCCGCCGCGAGGGACTATCCTTAGAAAGGAGGAGGATTATGTTCCGAGACCGGCTTCAGGCGGGGGAAAGGCTCGCGGCCGCCCTCGAGGGCTACCGCGGGCGCAAGGACGCCGTCGTGCTCGCCGTCCCGCGGGGAGGACTGCCCGTGGGAGCCGTCGTGGCGGAGACGCTCGGCCTGCCCCTCGACGTCATGCTGACCAAGAAGATCGGCCA